>CANREJ010000031.1 GCA_947629665.1 uncultured Clostridia bacterium | reverse complement strand
AAGGATAGTTCTTTGAGCTCAGGCAGGTTGGCCTCTTTTGCTATCGCGTTGTACAACTTCTGTGCCGCGGTGGCAAACTCTTTTAAGTTCTCGTCTTTAACTTCTACGCCTATGCCGTCATAATACAGCTGTACTCCGTCTTGGCCGTAGTGTACATAGATTTCTTTTTTAAGCGTTCCGTACTTTACTTTTACCTGCGCGGTTACTTCTATTCCTTCCTTCCAACTTATTGAAACGTTGGTAAGCTCTATATGTAATTTGCCGTTCTCTTTTAAGTCAATATCTACGCTTCCGCTTATTGTAAGACCTTTATTTTCAATTATATTGGTTATGTTGTTGAGCAAAGGAAGTAGTTTGGAACCGTCAAAGTAATCTACTTCATAATCCAACGGCGAAGGGGCAACGTATTTGGTCAGGTGCGCGTTGTCAACGGCAACGGAAAAATCTGCGCCGCCATATTGCGCCTCAATCCCCAAAATTCCGCCGTCGCTTTCGGCTTCGTCCTTAACGGTCAAAGTCAAACTGCCGAATTTTATTGTTATGTTTCCGTTTTCCCCGCCTATATTCAGTGCGTTGATAATTTTGAATATGTCAAGCTGTCCGCCGTCCAGGAGCGATGAAAGTTGTTTCGCAAGGGGAACGGTCTCCCCGTCCGTCGGGGTGGCGGCGCCCGCCAACTGCTTTACGACCGCCGCAAAATCGTTGAATTGGTCGGCGTTGAGATATACTCCCACCTCACCAAACGTCAAAGCTATCCGCTCGCCGTTGTAGCTTGCCGTAATATCCTTTGAATAGCCGTCCATAACAAGTTTTGCGGCAAGGTCGAACTGTATGCCGTCCGCCCATTTGACGGAGAGCAATTCCACGTTCACATTTAAGTCAACTCCCGCAAAGTTGAGGGCGATATTGCCGTTGAAGGATAATCCCTTGTCGCCTATTATATCTTTTATTTTATCGACGACGGGTATGACGTCGCTTGCCGAAACATATTCGCCGTCGTCAAATTCAAAGGCGTTGCAACTTGTGAGTTCGCCCGAAATTCCCAACGCGGACAGATAAACCTCGCCGCCGTTTAAGGACAGCTCTATATCGCCCAAATCAAACGTTCCGCCGAAGTACTCCAAAAGTTCGGTGCCGCGGACGGTAAGCGTAAACCCGTTTTTATCGCTCACTTCAAATTTGTCGGCAAAGTCTCCGTCGCAAAGCAGGGTGGATAAAATATTTCCAAGGCCTATTTTTTCGATTGCGGATAAAATTCCTTCAAGAGCCGAGGAACCGTTATCCCCGCTTGCCTCCGCGCCCAAAAACTGTTTGATTAATTGGACGGTTTCGGCGGCGTCCGCCTTGATTTTTACGGGCTGTTCGCCCGCCGAATATACCGAAAGATATATCTCCCCGCCTGCGTAAACCAAGGAAATATTCTTTTTGGCCTCTTCGTTGCCGTCCAGCACAATGCCGAGGTCGGCCTTTATTGAAAGTTCTTTAAGGTTTATTACCACCTCGCCGCCGGCTTTCAGTCCGACGTCCTCATAGTCCACGCCCACTTTGAGCGCTTCCGCCGAGATAAGATTTGTTATGGCGGACACGTCCAAAGGCACGTATGTTTCCGCCTGCTCTTTTGTGAGGGCGGGAACGTCGTTTTGGGTGAAGCGCAGCGTTGCGCCTATATCAGTACCCATAAGGGATATTACCGCCTCTACGTTGCCAAGAGATACAACTTCGTCCTCTATTACAAAATTGAACGTGAGGGCTATTTTTATGCCGAACAGGTCGAGGTTGGATTTAAGCGTTGCCGAACTTTTATCTTCCGCAACGGTAAATTCGCCGCCCATGAGCTGGGACATGATATCGTCCACGCTGAAAGAGCCGCCCTCTTCGCCCTCTTCCCCGCCTTCGGCAAGCGCGGAAACTGCGGCCGGCTGTCCGCCGCCCGTAATTGCTTCAAGGGGTATTTTTATTTTTGTATTGGCGCCGTAGGACAAATACAGCTCTTTGCCGCCGTCGCCCTGCATAAGATATACTTTTATGTTGCCCAGCTCGGCGCGGATATCGTTTGCGTCGATATTGAGATGGACTATGCCGCTCAAAGTTTTATCGCCGAGATCGAGGTCAACCGCCAGCTTTGCTTCGCCCGTAAGAACGCTGCCGAAAGCCGAAGAAAGGCAATCCGTTGCCGTGAGTTCCTTTTCCGTAGGAGTGCCGAAGGCGCTTTGATACTCTTCAAAATAATCTTCATAGAAAGTATTTTTGGCCTTTGCTTCATCGTACGAATAATCGGTGATGCTCACGCTTACGCCGTTGGCGTCTATCGGGCCGTATGAGGCGGTGTAGTTTTCACGTATCTGCGAGCGGAGAACCTGCCAATCTTTATCGAAAGTGTAGGTAACATCCACCGAACTGAAAATAGGCAGGGTGGGCAATCCGCCCGAAGCCTGCATCTGTTTCTGGTAGTAATAAACCGCAGAATTTTCGTAGGGCACCTGCTCGTGGTTGAGCTTGAAACTCTGCGAATATGTGCCGTCTGCGTTCTTGGTAATTGCCGTCCAGGTTAAAATAGTATCCCTGTTTATTACGTAAACGGAGAACTCCGTTTGGAGATTGCCGCGGATTTTGCGGTACTCATCCCACGTTGCGCCGGAGGGACGGTCGGTGGACCACGGCGTATCCTTGCCGTGGAAAGTGGAGCTATCCGAAGATGCGCCGTTGCGCCATAAAACCACCTGCGGATCGGAGATTACCGCAAATTGGGTGGCCTCTTCTATTTTTATGCCCATCAACGATACGGGCGTGGTTGTCGCTTCCGAAGAGATGAGTACGTTGTTATAAAACTGCTTTTCGGTATCCACATGCTGGCTCATTGCACCCACGGGGGTGCTTATAGCTATATCGCCCGACATTACCGAATAGTACCAGGGCTGGTTGGTTAAAGTGTAGTTGAGGTAACCTATCGTCTTCCAGCCGTCGTTCTCCTCGTCGCCTTCGCCGCTATAACCGGACGTGGTTTTTATAAACTCATCGGGGGTTATGGCCGCGTCGGTTGGAATGTACGACGTTTTATATATGCCGTCGGCAACAAATTCTTCACCGCCGCCCACAAAAAAGCCATAGCCGAACAGCGAGAGCGCGGCAACAAATACGGCGGAGAGCGCAACCGCCGCCTTTCTTATGCGGCGCTTATGTTTGAGTGCGAGCGGTTTTTTGAATTTTACACACTCCACGCCGTTGTCGTTTTTATTTTTTTTGTTTAGACCAGCACGGGAATTTTCGGAAATTTCGTCCAGCTGCTTGCGCTTGTGCCTTTTAAAGCCCGCGCCGCGGACTACCTTTAAATCCTTTTCCTTTTTAAGGCCGTTTTTGTTCTTACCCATAATTTTATTTTCCTGCTTGAAGAGCGGATTATTCTTTTTTCCTAATTATATATATTTTAAAATATACACCGAGTATAATATATTTATGACAAATTGTCAACTGTGTAATACCGAAATATGACAACTATTTAATAAATTTATGGACATATTTTTAAATTATGTTTAATATTTTAAAAATTTTTTTGTGATTGGGCAAAACTTTATCCGTAGCAGGCCCAAAAATATAATAGTTTTACATTACAAACGTAATAAATGTAATACCCTTATTTATAGCGGCAAACATCCCATCAAATTACAGAGCTGTTTTTTACGGAGTAATTTGCTTTATTGTTGACAAAACAACAAATTTTGTGCTATGATACCGCAAGGAGTTTGTTATGGAGCAACGCTACACTAAATTTTCTTTACTTCTTATTAATATTTCAAGGTGCGTCCAAAAGATAAAAAACGTGGAAATGGCGGCCCTTGGACTAAAAGGAACACAGGTGCAATGCCTTGTGGGGCTGTACAATTCCCCGTCGGGGCTGAACCTTATGAGTTTAAGCAAAATTTGCGGCGAGGACAAGGCAATGACCTCACGGACCGTGAAGGAACTTGCCGGAAAGGGGCTTGTTTATGTGGATAAAGGCGAGCGCAAATACAAAAACCCCATCCTCCTCACCGGAAAGGGCAGGGAAGTTGCCGCCGTCGTGGCAGAACGGATATCGGCTATGCTTGAAAAAGGCAGTTTGGGAATATCGGAAGAACAGCGGGCGCAACTCTACCGTTCGCTCGGTGTGATTTTGGATAATTTGACCGAAATTTGCAATACATATGCCACTTACTAAGCGGCTTGGAGGTCAGTAATGATAAAAATACTTGTAGACAGCGCTTCCGATATAGAACAGGCGGAAGCGGCAAAAATGGGGATTTTTATGATTCCCATGGAGGTACGGTTCGGCGGGGAAACTTTTTTAGACGGCGTAACCCTTTCCCGCAGGCAGTTCTTTGAAAAGCTGGTAGAAGGCGCCGACTTCCCCAAAACCAGCCAAATCAACGAATTCCGTTGGGGCGAGGCGTTTGAAAATTTGACCGCGGACGGCGCACAAGTGATTGCGATTACAATCTCTTCCAAACTTTCGGGAACATACTCCTGCGCAAAAAAAGCCGCCAAAAGTTTTGCGGGGCGGGTGTTTGTGGTTGACAGTTTAAACGCCGCCGCGGGCGAGCGGATTTTATGCGAATATGCCCTGCGTTTGGTTGCCCAAAGCGGGGACGCGGCGGCCGTGGCGAACGAACTTAACGAAAAAAAGACAAAGATACAGTTGATTGCCGTTGTGGATACGCTGAAATATTTAAGGAAGGGCGGAAGAATCTCAGGCGTGGCCGCGCTTGCCGGGGAAATGCTGTCTGTGAAGCCCGTTGTGTCCGTAACCGACGGGGAAGTAAAGCTCGCGGGGAAGACAATCGGCAGTAAGCGGAGCAACAATTTGCTGATGCAGCTTGTGCAAAAGTGCGGCGGAATAGACTTTACTATGCCGTACGGGCTGATGTATTCGGGGCTATCCGACGAATATCTGAAAAAATATTTGCAGGACAGCAAAGTTTTGTGGGAGGGAAAGACAGACCCCGCCGAAATCCCCGCTTATTTAATCGGGAGTACAATAGGCACGCACGTGGGGCCGAACGCCGTCGGCGTCGCCTTTTACAAAAAATAAACAAAAAAACAGAGCGGCGAAGCGCATTTTTGCGCTTCGCCGCATTATTAAAGACAGCGGAATTTGCAGGGTCCACTGCGTTTTAAAATACACACAGGGTCAGCCCTTTTTTATAAAAAGCCCTTGTGGGGAGGTTCGTTGCCGCCGTTTTTATCGTCTTTATCGTCTTTGGAAAGCAACATTTTTACAAACGTAAATACAGGCATGACCACAAAAATTATGCCAACTATCAAAAATATATAAAAATTTTGCACCTGGGCAGTGAAGTAATAATATACGGATATCCCTATAAGCACAAGCCCGCTTATCAGCTGGAATATCGCCGTAAAAAGTTTGTATTTATCAATGTTTTTCATTTTTTCACCTTCTGTAATTGTAACACGCGCGGCGGGGTTTGTCAACGCCGTTGCCCCTTTTGCATAAAAGCCGGGCTTTACTCCAAATAAGTTGACTTGAACGGCGTTTTATTATACAATAGAGTGAATATTAAATTTTATGGGGAGTTTTATGATACTTTCGGGCGCCGATATTTTGATAAACTGCCTTTTGGAGCAGGGCGTTGACACGATTTTCGGGTATCCCGGCGGAACGGTGCTGGATATTTACGACGCTCTTTACAGGAGCGGCAAAATAGACCACGTTTTAACCGCGCACGAACAGGGTGCGGCGCACGCCGCCGACGGCTATGCCAGGGTAACGGGCAAAACGGGCGTGTGTTTTGCAACCTCAGGACCGGGCGCGACAAATCTTGTAACGGGCATTGCAACCGCCTTTATGGACAGCATACCGCTGGTTGCCATTACGGGAAACGTGGGAATCAACTTTTTGGGCAGGGACTCCTTCCAGGAAATAGACATTACGGGCATTACCATTCCCATAACCAAACACAACTTTATAATTAAGGACGTGCGGGAGCTGGCGGATACCGTGCGCAGGGCGTTTAAAATTGCCGGCAGCGGCCGCAAGGGACCCGTGCTTGTTGATATTTTAAAGGACGTGCAGGTGGCAAAGTGCGAATATACCCCCGCCGTGCCGCAAAAAATCAAACCCGCGCCCGTACCGCCCGAAAAACTCGAAGATATTGCAAAGGCTGTAAACGCAAGCAAAAAACCCATTATTATTGCGGGCGGCGGAGTTATTGCAGCCAACGCCGCCCCGCTTTTAAAAGAACTTTACACCAAGCTGGACTGCCCCGTAACATATACCCTGATGGGCAAGGGCGCCATACCCGAAACTGACCCGCTGTGCCTGGGAATGATAGGCATGCACGGCACAATTGCAACGGCAAGGGCGCTCACCGAAGCGGATACGGTGATTGCTTTGGGTACCCGCTTTTCCGACAGGGTTGCCCTGAACCGCGATAAATTCGCCCAAAACAAGGTTGTTATCCACATTGACGTGGACGAGGCCGAAATAGACAAAAACGTTAAAAGCACCCTCCACCTTATGGCGGACGTGGGCGAGGCGTTGAAGTCGCTTCTGCCGCTTGTGGATCAAAAACAGCGCAAGGACAGGCGGGTTAAAATAGAGGCGTTCAAAAAGGAAAACGACGCAAAAAAAGATACTTCCATCAGGGCATACAAAATTTTGAGCGAGGCTTCGCGGCTTGCCCCCGAAGGCAGTCCGCTTGTAACGGACGTCGGCCAGCACCAGATGTGGGCGGCGCAACACTACGCCGTGAACAGTCCCCGTCTGTTCTGTTCTTCGGGCGGGCTGGGCACGATGGGCTACGGCATGGGCGCGGCGATAGGCGCGGCGTTCGGCACGGGCAAAATGCCCGTTTTAGTTACGGGCGACGGCTGTTTTGGAATGAACATGAACGAGATGATTACCGCCGTAAGCCGCAACGTGCCCATGGTTATTTTGCTTATGCACAACGGCGTTTTGGGCATGGTGCGGCAGTGGCAAAAAATTTTCTACTCCCGCCGCTTTTCGCAGACCGATTTAAAGCGCAGTATCGACTACGTAAAATTTGCGGAGAGCGTCGGCGCGCGCGGAGTGCGTTTGGGCGAACGGGACGACATTTCGGAAACTTTGAAGTACGCCTTCGAAAGGGCGCAAAAGGAGAGCCTTCCCGTGCTTGTGGACTGCGAAATTTCCGCCGACGAAAACGTGCTGCCCATGATTAAACCGGGGCAGACTTACGATATGCAAATTGAAACTTTGGAGGACGGCTAAAATGAGCGAAGAGAAAAAATACACAATAGGCGCGCTGGTTTACAACAAGAGCGGCGTCCTGACGCGGATAACGGGGCTGTTTACAAGGCGGGGCTATAACATAGAGAGCATAAGCGCATGCACGACCGAGGACCCCGAAGTTTCGCGCATGACCATAATTTTAAAGGGCGACGAATATATTTTGTACCAACTCATAAAGCAGATGGACAAGATGGAGGACGTTATTAAAGTGGGCTGCGCAAACGAGCTCGACTGCGTTTACAGGGAGCTTTTGCTTGTGAAAGTTCACGCCGCGCCCGAAATGAGAAGCCAGATTATTCAAATAAACGAAATATATAAGGCAAAAACCGTGGACCTTTCGCCCGAAACAATGATACTTGAAATTACGGGTGATCCCGAAAAGCTGGACGCCTTTTTAAAGGTGATTGAACCCTACGGGATACTCGAAATGCAGAGAACGGGCGTTACCGCCCTTGCGCGGGGTAAACATACCCTTAAAGACAGGGACGGCGGCGAATATAAAATTTTGGACAAAAACGCGGACTGACCGCCTTTGAATTTGGAAAAACCGCATACAGGTGTTGTTTTTTGGGGTGATGACTATGGAAAATCAATTTACAAACGGCGCGGACATGAGTTCCCAGCGCTCGCTTTTGAGGGCTCTCGGCTGGACGGACAGCGAAATTAAAAAGCCCATTGTGGGCATAATTTGCGCGCAGAGCGAAATTATACCGGGGCATATGCACCTTGACGCGATTGCGCGGGCCGCCGCCGAAGGCGTGATTGCCGCGGGCGGTAAACCCGTTATTGTGCCCTCGATAGGCGTTTGCGACGGCATAGCTATGGGGCATGCGGGCATGAAATACTCCCTGCCCTCGCGCGAAATTATTGCCGACAGCGCGGAGATTCTCATACGCGCGCACGCCTTCCAGGCCGCCGTTTTTATTGGCAACTGCGATAAAATTATTCCCGGAATGTTGATGGCGGCGGCAAGGGTGAACGTGCCCTCCGTATTCGTTTCGGGCGGGCCTATGCTTGCGGGAAAAGTGCGCGGCA
Source organism: uncultured Clostridia bacterium (assembly GCA_947629665.1). Classification (GTDB taxonomy): domain Bacteria; phylum Bacillota; class Clostridia; order Christensenellales; family Borkfalkiaceae; genus Coproplasma. Next base: position 12,779 of record CANREJ010000031.1, on the reverse strand, counting down.
AAAAGACCTCCCTTTCCACCATGTTCGAAGAAGTCGGCGCATACAACGCGGGAATTATAAGCGCGGACGAACTAAAAGATTTTGAGTGCAACGCCTGCCCCACCTGCGGCTCCTGCTCCGGAATGTTTACGGCAAACAGCTTAAACTGTTTGTGTGAGGCGCTGGGCATGGCTCTGCCGGGGAACGGCACCCTGCCGATGGTATATTCACAGCGGCTTGCGCTTGCAAAAGAAGCGGGTGCGGCGGTGATGAATCTTTTGAAAAACTCAATACGTCCCCGCAATATTCTGACAAAAGAGGCCTTTAAAAACGCCGAAACGGTTGACATGGCAATAGGCGCTTCCACCAACACCGTGCTCCACCTTTTGGCGGTTGCCGCCGAGGCGGGCGTCGGGGACGTGAGCGTGGATATAATGAACGAAATTTCCGAAAGAACCCCCAACCTGTGCCGTCTTGCGCCCGCGGGCGAACACTATATTGAGGAACTGCACGAGGCGGGCGGGATTTCCGCCGTGATGAAGGAGCTGTACGACGCAGGTCTTTTAAACGGCGACGTGCTTACCGTGAGCGGAAAGCCTTTAAAAGAGGTAATCAAAAACGCAAAAAATTACAACGAAGAGATAATAAGGCCTGTTTCCAACCCCTACTCCGCGCAGGGCGGGCTTACGATTTTAAAGGGCAACCTCGCACCCGACGGGGCGGTGGTTAAAAAATCGGCCGTGGATTCCAAAATGCTACGCCACAGCGGACCCGCGAAGTGCTTTGACAGCGAGGAAGAGGCCATGAGCGCAATCTCCTCCGGCAAAATCCAAAAGGGCGACGTGGTTGTTATCCGCTACGAGGGCCCCAAGGGCGGCCCCGGCATGCGCGAAATGCTCACCCCCACCTCCGCCATTGTCGGCGCGGGGCTGGGCGCGGACGTTGCACTTATTACCGACGGCAGATTTTCGGGCGCGACGCGGGGCGCGGCGATTGGGCACGTATGCCCCGAAGCCGCGGCGGGCGGGCTCATCGGGATTGTGCGCGACGGGGATATAATCGAAATAGATATTCCCGACTGCAAGCTGGAATTAAAGGTGCCCGAAGAGGAAATTTTAAGGCGCGTTAAAAATTTCTCCCCCAAAATCAAACCCGCGGACGGATATCTTTCGCGGTACAGGGAGAGCGTTTCCTCCGCTTCCGAGGGCGCAATTTTAAAAAAGTTTTAAAAAAGTTTTGAACGCGGAGGGCGGTTAATGAAATGATTACGGAAAACGTTAAAAAACTTTTGGCCGAAGTGCCGCAAAAAAATGCGTTCGGCGAGCCCGTTACCGTTGTTGCGGCGGTGAAAACCCAGAGCATAGAGGCGATTAACGAGGCCATTGCCGCGGGAATAACCGAAATAGGCGACAACCATGTGCAGGAATTCCGCGACAAATACAGCGGGATCTGCGGGGTGCAAAAGAGACATTTTATCGGGCGGTTGCAGACAAATAAAATCAAATATCTGCTGGGGAAGTGCGATTTGTACCAATCGGTGGACAGGCTGGCGCTCGCCGAAGAGCTTGCCCGTAAGAGCGAGGCAAAGGGCGTTGTTTCCAACGTGTTATTGGAGATAAACGCGGGCAATGAGCCTTCAAAGGGCGGGTTTTTGTTTGAAGAGGCCGAGCTCGCCTATCAATCCATAAAAAAATTGGGCGCGCTGAACGTCCAAGGGCTGATGGCAATGTTGCCGCTTTCGGATGATGAGGAACTTTTGCGAAGTATCGCCCGCAAAATGCGCGGGCTGTACGACAGACTCAATGCAGCGGACGGGAATTTTAAGTACCTTTCCATGGGCATGAGCGGGGACTGGAAGCTGTGCGTGGAGTGCGGCAGCAATATGATCCGCATTGGCACCACCATCTTCGGGCGGCGGGTCGCCGTAGCCGGCAAGCGTAACGCTTGACCTGGGTTTCTTTATTGCGTTGGTTCTTGACGAAGTTTTGCGCAGTTCAAGCAACGTTACGTTGCATCCGGGTTTCTTAATAACGTTAGTTCTTACCTACTTTTCCGCAGTTCAAGCGGCGGGTCGCCGCGGACAAGTTTCTTAATAACGTTAGTTCTTGACCTACTTTTCCGCAGTTCAAGCGGCGGGTCGCCACGGACAAGTTTCTTAATAACGTTGGTTCTTGACATACTAAACCGCAGTTCAAGCGGCAGGTTTAACAATAATTAACAGCAAATATGCCGAAAAATTTTTTTTAAAAAGCGGCAAAAAACGTATGCGCGGGAAAAATTTTTGTGGTATAATGCAACAGTAAAAATTTACAGAGTTTGTGTTTGGCGAATTGCGTAAACATTGGAAACAGCAAGCGTGCGCTTGCTGTTTTTATTTTGTAAAAAAATTGAAAAAAGGAGTTTTTATGGAAGAGGAAAGAGAAAAAGAAAACGGATTTTTGGGAACGGAACGCATAGGCAAACTTTTGGGAAAGTTTGCAATACCCTGCGTGCTTTCGTTGATTATCCAGGCGCTGTACAACATTGTAGACCAAATTTTTATAGGCCAGAGCGGATATCTGCCGCTTGGCAACACCGCGACGGGGGTTGTGTATCCGCTCACCGTTATAGCCTTGGCGTTGGGCCTTTTTATAGGCGACGGCACCGCGGCGGTGATAAGTATCAACCAGGGCAAAAACGACGCGGAAAACACTCATAAATCGGTGGGCACGGGGCTTGTGTGCGGCCTTTTTGCGGGCGTTTTGCTTACGGCGGTGAGTTTTGCGTTTATGGAACCCATACTCAAATTTTTCGGGGCTTCGGGGAGCGGCGCGGCCATTTTGCCCTACGCCGAGGAGTACAGCGTATTTATTTTTGCGGGGTTCACCTTCTTTATTTCCGCGTGCGTTATGAACCCCATTATCCGCGCGGACGGCAGTCCCAAATACGCCATGCTCGCCATGGCCACAGGCGCGGTTATAAACATAATTCTGGACCCCGTGTTCATTTATTCGGCGCACATGGGCATGAACGGCGCCGCCCTTGCCACGTTTATAGGGCAGGTTATTACCTTTTTTCTGCACGTGGCCTACTTTTTTAAATCGCGCAGTTTTAAACTTCAACCCAAAAGTTTTATACCCAACTTCAAACTCCTGAATGAGAGCCTTAAATTGGGGATATCCAGCTTTTTAACGCAGTTTTCAATAGTTATAATTTCGGTTGTAAACAACAATCTGCTGGTTAAATATTTTTATGACGCCGCCAACGCCATAGGTATTTTTACCGTTGCGTTTAAAGTTTTCGGGATAGTTGTAAGCGTTGCGGTGGGTATAGCCTCCGGCGGGCAACCGATTTTGGGATATAACTTCGGTGCAAAAAAGTACGATAGGGTTAAAAGCGCGTTTAAATTGATTTTGCTTGCCACAGCCGCCGTGGGCGCGGTTGCAACCGTGCTGTTTGAAGTTTTCCCGCAGGCGCTTTTGGGAGTGTTCGGCTACACAGAGGCAAGTTGCAGTGCGGCGGAGTTTGCGCTGGGCATAAGCGCGTTCAGGATTTATATAGGCAGTATATTTTTAACCTGCATAGTTAAAGTTGTTTCCATATTCTTCCAAGCGGTGGGCATGCCCGTTAAAGCCACGTTGATTGCGCTTATGCGCGACGTTATTTTTGTGGTGCCGCTGGCATATATCCTGCCCCTGATTTCCAAAGAGGCCTTTTACTGGTCGGCCCCCATAAGCGACGTTTTGACCTTTATTATTTCCGCGGTTATGCTTTTTACCGTGTTCAGGCAAATGCCCGTCAAAACCACGAAGGCGGTGCGGGCAACTCCGGCCCTATAAAACCGCAAAAAACAGCGGAGCTTGTTTTAAGCTCCGCTGTTTTTAATTTGATTGATTTTAATTTATCAGTCGGCTTTGAAGGGAAGAAGCGCGGCAATACGCGCCCTTTTTATTGCCTTGGAAAGCTCGCGCTGGTGCTTTGCGCAGGTACCGCTCATTCTGCGGGGCAACATTTTGCCGCTTTCGGTTACAAACTTCTTTAAACGGTTTACGTCCTTGTAGTCTATAACCTCTACCTTTTCCTGGCAAAATACGCAGACCTTTCTGCGGGGAATCCTTTTATAGCTCTTTTTGCCTGCCGCCGCGGCAGACGCCGCAGTTGCGTTAGCCGCTTCCGCGGGTACAACAGTTTTATTTTCTTCCATAATTAACTCCTTAAAATTTAGAAGGGAATGTCGCCGTCGTCGTCAAAGGACTGCAACGCCGCCTTTTTTGAATTTGCCGACGGAACGGAGGGCGCGCTGTCGAAAGAGTCGTCCATGCCTTGCGAACGGGGAGTTAAAAACTCCACGTCGGTGGCTACAATGTCCACGCCCGTGCGCTTTATGCCCTGGCTGTCCTCATAATTCCTAAGCTCGATTGAGCCGCACACCGCCACTTTGTTGCCTTTTTTTGCAAAGCGGGCAACCGTTTCGCCCAGACCGCGCCAGGCAACGCAGTTGAAAAAGTCGGTTTTTCTTTCGCCGTCCGAACCCGAATAGTTGCGGTTTACCGCAATGGAAAAACGGCAAATTTTTATTCCGCCCGCAGTTTCGGTGAGTTCGGGGTCGCGGGTTAAATTCCCTATTAAAAATACTTTGTTCATTTTTTTACCCTTTGTGTTTTACGCTTTTACGGTTATCATTCTTCTTAATACTTCCAAAGTCAGCCCCGCAATACGGTCAAGCTCTTTAACCGCGGAACCCGCAACTTCAAAAGTGAACACTACGTAGTAGCCGTCGGTTTTGTCGTTTATGGGATATGCGAGCTTTTTGACCCCCGCCTTATCCACTGCCACAACGCTGCCGCCTGCGGACGTTACAACGTCCTCGAACTTCTTTTGGATACTTTCTTTAACCTCGTCGGTTACGGCGCTATCCAAAACGTAGAGCATTTCGTAAGTTTTCATGTTTTTCACCTCCCGGACTTAATCGGCATACCACCTGCGGTATGCAAGGTTATGCGCAAAATATTTGCGCTTTATAAATACTACATTATTTTTTTTTGATTGTCAAACGTTTTTGTTTGGCAATTTTATATTATTGCCAACTTTGCAAGATACGCAAGCGCTTCTGTAAGTGTATATTCGCCGAGTGTTTTACCATCTAAACTAATTTTTTTATCAAGCGCTCCATCTTCAAAATTGAGTATGCCCGCGGCATCAAGCGCGTACAACGTAGACCCCGTAAGCGTTTCTGTTACGCTTGTGATGATGCCGCCTATATCGTTGAGTTTCTTCACTTGTTCGTTTCCATTTTCGCACAGAATCAACTGCCACATTTTTGTGGGCGCGCCGTGGGTGTAGTAGGTGCCGCTGGGAAGACTATCGAGTTTGCCGAGATCCTTACCTTCCATTTGCACGAGGTGGTATGAGCCGTTCTCGTCCTTTGTGTAGTAAATGTAGGCTGTGCTGAATTTTATTTTGGTCCCCGCATCCTGCGGCTCGCCGCTTACGGCCTCATACCACGGTGCGGTATATGCTCCCTCTTCCTTATGATTTACGGGCTTGTAAATTTCGTCGGCGTACAGTTCGTTGAGGGTGATATTATCTATCGCGCTGCCCAACCCTTTGATTGTTGACCCGCTTATGGCGTCGAGTATGGCTCCGCCGCCCTCTTGCTCGCCTATCAGTTCGCCTATGGTGAGGTCTTCCATGAGCCCGTCGATTTTGCCGTTCAACTCATTGACTTTGGTGCCTTCCACTTCAATGCCGCCTTCTTTTTTAACGGAGGTTATATTGCCGCCCTCAATAGTGAGAGTAACCTGAACTGTGGTTTCCTCTTCGTGCAGAGTTGCCGTGCCCTCGGTTTCGTTCACTTCGGTTATGCCGTAGGCAAGATATGCCATTATTGCGCTGTCTGCCCGGACTGTCATTACGTCGGTTATGAGGATAGCGTCTATGGCATCTCCTACGTTGGCGATTTCATATTCGCCTATTTTTTTCAACAGCGGGCTGGCGTCAGCACCAATTGTAACCACGTCCTTTATTTTAAGGTCGTTGGTGAGAGAGTTTACCCTGTCGGTTATGCACGCTTTGCCGTCGTCCTGCTGTTGCACATAGGCGCCTTCAACTTCACTGCCGTCAGCTCTTGTAACAGCGGTTATATTGCCGTCCTCAATGGTGAGAGTAACACTTTCGCCGCCGAGCTTTGCCGTGCCCTCGGTTTCGTTCACTTCGGTTATGCCGTAGGCAAGATATGCCATTATTGTGCTGTCTGCGGGAATTTCCATTACGTCGGTAATTTGCAATACTTCCACAACTTTGCCTACGTCATTTATGGTGTAGCCGCCTATTTTTTCCATGAGGCGGTCGCCCTCTCCTATTTCAATTATATCCTTTATTTTGAGGGTTTCCGTAAGCCCGTCTACCTTACCGCCGACGTCGTTTATTTTTGTTTCTTCAACGGGTCGCTCATAGGCGCTGTCGTAATAAACGCCCGTGATATTATACGTGGGTTCACCGTCGCCCTCGGCGGGAACTTCTTCCAACGTGAGATATACGGTATCTTCGCCGAGCTTTGCCGTGCCGGTGGTTCCGTCCCCTGTAATTTCAACTCCCGTTATGCCGTAGGCGAGATACGCCATTATTGCGCTGTTGGGGATTGTCATTACGTCGGGCAGTGTAAGCTCGTTTATTGCGTCGCCGACGTCGTTTATGGCATATTCGCCGAGCTTTGCCATAAGGCGGTCGCCCTCTTTAATTTCAACCACGTCCTTTATTTTGAGGTTTTTGGTCAGCCCGTCGAGCTTGCCGTTTATGCCGTTTATGGTGGTGCCTTCAACGGGTCGCTCATGGTCGCTGTCGTAATAAACGCCCGTTACGTTATACGTGGGGTCGCCGCCCTCTTCCGCGGCGGGAACTTCCTCCAACGTGAGATAAACCGTCTTTTCAACCTCCGCACCTTCCCCGGTGGTGTGGAACGTGCCCTCTGCCGTCAACGCTTCCGTATTTATGTTTTTCACGTCGGTTACGCCGTAGGCGAGATAGGTGAGAATGGCGTTGTCCGCGGGGACGTCGAGTATTGCGCCCAACTCCAACTTGTCGAGCGTGTCGCTCAACCCGTCGATGGTGGAACCCGAAAGTTGTTCCAGAATTTTGTTGCCATTGGCGGGCACTATGTCGCCTATGGTGAGGTCTTTGGTTACGTTGTTTACCCTGCCGCTCAACTCGTCTATGCCTGCGGCGGGCACGTTTTCGCCCGTAACGGTGTTCTTGACGGCGGTTATTTTTTTGGTCTCCGCGTCAACGGTGATTTCGCACGGGTCCTCGCCGAGCTGTGCCGTCCACTTGCCGTCTTCACCCTCTTTCAGCCCCGTTATGCCGTAGGCAAGGTAGGGCAGGATTGCGTTTTCGGTGGTTACTTCCACGAATATGCTTATTTCGATTTTGTCGATTGTGTTATTTATGCTCTCTACGGTGGTGCCTTTGAGCTGTTCGCCCGTGGTTTGGTTGGTTACTGATACAACTTTGCCCTCCTCAATCTTTACGTAGGCGGGAATATCGCTTTCGCCCAGCTTATAGGTTGCGGTGTATCTGCCCTCGCCGTCGGGAGCGGCCGAAAGACCGGTTATGCCGTAGGCGAAGTATAAAAGCATTGAATCTTTGAAGGGGTCGAGCGTGAGGAAGGAGCCGAGTTCCAGACCGTTGACCTTTGCCTGGAAGTCGACATTTCCGTTCATTAAATCGCCTATGGACACGTCGCCCAAAATTGTTACCAGCATTTCGTCGGGTTCGCCCTCGCCGCCAATGAGTTCGAGAACGCGCAATTTTTCAAGCGCGCCCAGACCGCCGCTTGCAAGCGAACCTATCGTTATGGGCTCTATTATCTGCTTTTCGCCGCCCGAAATGTAGTAATTGCCCGTACATTCGCAGTTTTCTTCGTTGTAGATTGTGTAAAGGTGGCCGTCGTCCGCCGTGAACGAGAAATCAAACACGTCGGTTGCGGCGCGCTGGGATATGTAGCGGTTGCCCTGATATTCAAAAAAGAACACGTCGTAGAGGTTGTTGTCCGCCGACTGTTTAATTACGTAGTCATTTTGCGACGTCAAAAGAGCTGCGCCGTCCTCCACGCGCTTATAGGTTTGGGTTTCCTCGTCGAAAGTGAAATTATCCACGTACAGGGGGAATACTTCGCCCGTGGGGGAGGTTACTACGTTGGCCTCAACGCCCATTAAAACCTTTTCCAGCACGGTGTTTACCGAGCCTTCGAGATTTAAATCCGCCATAAATACTGCTGGCTGGATATCCATTACCACGCCCTTTATGTAGGTGCCCAGCTCCGCAAACTTGATTTCGCGGAGTTCTTCGTAGTCCACTACCACATATTTTTGCACTGCCGAAGCAACCTGATCCACAAGCCCGCGGGTTGCGGGGACAAGGTCGTCTATCTGGCCGAGCGTGAGATTGCCGCCGCTTGAAGCCAGCGAGGTTACCTTGCTTACAAGGTCGAGAAGACTTGAAACGCCGCCCGCTTCGGGGTTGGTGTTCACATACTTGTTTTTACCCGTTTGCTCGTCCACGCTGTTGTCAACGCCGAACATGCCGAGAACTCTGTCCACGTCGGTATTAAGCACATAATATGTGCCGCCCACAATGGCGCCCACCGTTATGGCAATACCCAAAATTATCCCCACAATAAAGAAGATTACGGTTTTAAAGCCGCCGCCCTTTTTTGTTTGTATTTGATTTCCTCTCATTTCAACCTCCCGGAATTATGAGCCGAATTTATATATATTATTCTATAAAAGTTATTATATCATATTATGCGCGCGTATGCAATCAAATGAGCCAAATTAATTGCCGCGGGGCAGATAAACTTTGAGGGCGCGCTCCTTTAACGCGGCGTTTTGGTTGGTTGCCGCGCCCAGGGCGCAGTCCAATAACAGCCGCGTAAGAGTTTCGCCCACCGAAGCGGGCGGAAAACCGAGCGCAAGCAGCTCGTTGCCCTTTATGTCCAGCCCGCCCAAGGTGAACGGAACACCCTCTTCCGTCATTTTTTGGTATACGGATTTGAATTTTGTAACGGACGGGGCCTCGGCAAGGCTGTCGCAACAGGCAGAATAATCGGCCTGCTTTATCAAAAGAATTTTATCGAATATATCGTAGTTTTCTATTATGAATTTGCGCACCTTGTTCTCTTTTGCGTCGCCGCGCAAATCGTACATGTGCAGAGATATCAGCCGCACCGTTTCGGCGGCGGTTTTTTTGGGAACGCGGAGCCGAGCGCAAATTTCCCCGGCGATTTCTGCCCCAACTGTTTCGTGGCCGTGGAAATTGCCATTTTCCAAATAACAGCGGGGTTTGCCCACGTCGTGCAGCAGCGCGGCAAGGCGCACGGAACTTTCGGCATAGAGCACACAGCGCAGGGAATGTTCCAGAACGTCGTATTTGTGGAAGTCGGCGCGCTGGGCGATATTGTGCCCAAGGGCGAGTTCGGGTAAAATTTCGGCGAGTACGCCCGTATTCTGCAAAATTTTCAGGCCGCGGTACTGCGCCCCGCAGACGCCGTACTTTTCATCGGCGTGCAGTATGAGTTTCAACTCCTCCCACACGCGTTCGGCAGACACGTCGTTTATCAGTTTTTTGTTTTCCGTTGCCGCCGAAATACATTCGGGAGTGGGTTCAAAGCCCGTCTGCGCCGAAATACGCGCCAGCCGCATGAGCCGAAGGCCGTCCTCCCCAAATACCTTTGCGGGAGCCGCCACGGTGGATATGCGGTGCGATTTTATATCCCCAATACCGCCGAGCGGGTCTGCAAAACGCCGCGCGGCAATGTGGTAGTACACGGCGTTGCACTTAAAATCCCTGCGGCGGGCGTCGAGGGTTATATCGGTTGTGAAGCGCACCCCCGACGGCACATGCTCCCCCCTTACGTACTCGTCCGAGCGGAAACAGGTGAACTCGTAACTTTCGCCGTCCTTTTCTATTTTTACGGCGCCCGTGTTCTTATATACCGCCGTTACGGTAAAGCCGCACGAAACGGCGCGTTCCTTAAAATCCTCCGCGGGCGCGGGGGCGCAGATGTCCGTGTCCGCCCCGCCCGAATGGAAACCCGCCAAAAAATCGCGCACACTGCCGCCCACAACGTACAGGGGGTACGGGCAAGCGGCGGCGAGAGCCTTTAAATTTTGCGTAAGCGTGCTATACAATTTCAACCTGCCTTTGAACTTCAAAACTATTATAACAAGATTTTATTTTATTTGCAATTTATTTGAAGATGATATATAATTGTTATATAATAGTAAAAATTCTAAAAATTTGCAAAGGCGAAAGCGCGGTTATGCTGTATATCATTGTAAACGAACTCCATTTGAAGGGTAAAAAAATAAAAAAACTCCAAGAAGCGGAATCCGTATTCCAAAGGGCGGGCATTGAATACGAGGTGCTTAAAACCACGCACGCGGGGCACGCAAAAGAATACGTTGCCGAACTTACAAAGGGCAGCGGCAACGTTATAGTTTCCATGGGCGGCGACGGCACCCTGCACGAAATTTTGAACGGATATGTGAATTTTGAGGACAACCCCCTTGGCATTATCCCCTTTGGCACGGGCAACGACTTTGCCGCCGCGGCGGGGATTCCGCTTGACGTGAAGGAGGCCGCGGAAATTATCGCCTTCCGCACGCCGTCGTTTGTGGATTTTATTGAACTTTCTTCGGGACTGCGCTCCATAAACGCCGTGGGAATGGGGCTGGACGTGGAAGTTTTGCGGCGCACGTATTCGGGCAAACACCACGGGAAGTCCAAATATTTCCGCTCGCTGCTTGCAACGCTGTTTAAGTTTAAAAGCGTGAACTTCACCGCCGAATACGACGGCAAAACGGAAAAGCGGTTCGGGCTTATTGCCGCACTTGGGAACGGCAGGCAGATAGGCGGCGGAATAGAACTCTTCCCCGAAGCAAAAATCGACGACGGATACCTCGATTTGATTATCGTAGACTATATTTCGCGCATTAAGCTGTTTGCGGCGCTTTTAAAATTGATGCGCGGCAAGGTGAACTCCGTTAAAGAGGCCACGGTGCTGAAAGTCAAAGAGGCCAAATTTACCGTGGACGAAGGGGAGTTTTATATCCAGGCGGAGGGCGAACTATATAAAAATATGCCCGTGGAAGCAAAAATCGTTACCGAAAAACTTAAAATATTCCTTTAATTATGACCGAAAAATACTTGAAGCGGATAATCGACGGCGTCAAGGTTGCCGTGGTTGCCGCCGACCAAAATTTAAAAGTGAGTTTTGCAAACAGGGCGTTCAAAACCCTGTTTCCCGCGCAAACGGCGCGCGGGTGCCTTGGCAAACTTACGGGCTGTGCCGAATACCGCAAATACTGCATGGATTCGGCGGGTTGCCGCGGCTGTGCGCTGGCGGCGGCCTTTGAGGACGCGTTTTTATCCAACAGGGAAATTTCCCGCAGGATCTACCAGCGGGTTAAACGGGGCGGCGGCATAAGCGAAATTACCTATACCCTCACCGTTCTGCCCATAGGCGGCGGACTGTGCATGGGCACGGTTGACGACGCGCTGGAAATCGAAATAGAAAAGGAACTGCAAACGGCTAAATCCATTCAACAGCGCCTGCTTCCCGCCGGAACCTGGGCGGGCGGAAAGAGATATTCCTATATGTATATCCCCTGCCGTGAAATAGGCGGGGATCTGCCCGACGTTTATACCGTGGACGGGAAGGCGTGCGGAATGATTGCCGACGTTTCCGGCAAGGGCGTTGCCGCAGGCATGCTTTCGGCGTTCGTCAAGGCCGCCTACGATAAATCCACCCCCTCGCCCGCGCAGGCAATTACCAATTTGAGCGATAAGTTCAGGGAACTCAACCTCGACGAGAGAAATTATGTTACCGTTGCGGCGGTGCGCATAGACGGGGACAGCATAACTTATTCCATGGCGGGACACAACGTGCCTATCCTTTTAAAGACAGAAGGGGGCGTTACCAGGATTATGCTTAATTCGCCGCCCGTTTCCGATTGGTTTGACCGCACAAATTATTTCAACGATACTATACCCTATAAAAAAGGGGATATTCTGGTGCTTTTGACGGACGGCGTTACCGAACGCCGCGGAAGCCGCGGGGAAATGTTCGGCGTGGACGGCGCAATTAAAACTTTGAGCTATTCCAAAACCGCCGACGACTTTATTAAAAATTTGGAGGAAAACTTGCGTAAGTTCTCCCCCACTCCACTCAACGACGATATTACCGCCGTTGCCTTCGATTTATAGCGGCGTGTCGCCGTAAGCGTAACGCTTAACCTGGGTTTCTTTATAACTTAATTGCTTGACTTACTAAATCACTATTCAAACGTAGCGGCGCGCCGCAAGCGTAACGCTTGACCTGGGTTTCTTTATTGCGTTGGCTCTTGATTTGCCTTATTTCAAGTCAAACAAAAAAATTACCGCTTGATTTGCAGAAATGCAAGTCAAACGGTCAGCGTGTCGCTGCGGACGGGTTTCTTAATTGCTTTGACGGTGGACGAGGTTGTGCGCAAGTCAAACATAGCGGCGGGTCGCCGCAAGCGTAACGCTTGACCTGGGTTTCTTTATTGCGTTGGCTCTTGATTTGCCTTATTTCAAGTCAAACAAAAAAATTACCGCTTGATTTGCAGAAATGCAAGTCAAACGGTCAGCGTGTCGCTGCGGACGGGTTTCTTAATTGCTTTGACGGTGGACGAGGTTGTGCGCAAGTCAAACATAGCGGCGGGTCGCCGCAAGCGTAACGCTTGACCTGGGTTTCTTTATTGCGTTGGCTCTTGATTTGCCTTATTTCAAGTCAAACAAAA
>CANREJ010000030.1 GCA_947629665.1 uncultured Clostridia bacterium | reverse complement strand
GGTGGAGATAGTCGGATTCGAACCGGCGACCTATGCGTTGCGAACGCATCGCTCTACCAACTGAGCCATATCCCCGTGTATTAAATTTACGCGACGCGCCCGCTTATAGTTTGAACTGCGCAAAAGCAAGTCAAGCATAAACGCAATTAAGAAACCAAAGGTCAAGCATTACGCTTATAGTTTGAACTGTGCAAAAGTAAGTCAAGCGCAAGCGAAATTAAGAAACCAAGGTCAAGCGTTACGCTTGAATTATACTATAATGCAATTAATCCGTCAAATCTTTTTGACATTAATAAACAATTAATTTGCACCCGATTTAACGGGGAGTGTCAAAGAGCGCGTCAACAAGCGCAATTACGGCCTTTTTGTCCTTATAGGACATTTTTCTTAATTTACATATAAGTTCCCGCTCGCTGTCGTTCAAATCAAATAAATCACTGTCGGAAAAAAATTCCGCCAACGTAATACCGAAAGCGTTGCATATGGAATACAGCGTGGTCAGCGAGGGCAGTGTTCCGCGGGCGTGCATATTGAATATTGTGGACTGTGTAATGCCCGCTTCTTCGGCAAGCCTGTAAGTTGTCCACCCGCGTTCCTTTCTCATATCGTCTATTTTTGCAACCAGATTATAAAGTTCCAATTAATTCACCCTTCAACAATATATTACTACACAAATGTAAAATATATATTCCCCATATGTATTGACAAATGATTAACAAATGTGTATAATTATTGCCAATAATACTGTTGGAGGAAAAAATCAATGCACAAATGTAGCAATTGCGGTACAGAGTTTGAAGGTAAATTCTGTCCGGAGTGCGGCGCAAAATTCAACGACGACAAGGTGTGCCCCGAATGTGGCATAACTTTACCGGGGCAAACAAAATTCTGTCCTGAATGCGGCCATTATTTCATTGAATCGCAAAAATCTGCCGAGGACGAGGTGGGGGAGGCCTGCGTTAATGTGCCAATGCAAGAAGAAGCAACTTCGTCCGTTGTTCCCGCACCCGGACCTGTTTCAACCGCGGGGTATTTCAAAGTAAACTTAAAAAAGCTGTTTGGCGTAATGCGGGTGTTGCCTGCAATACTTTTGGCGGTATTTTCGTCCGTAAGTTTTTTGTTTTTCCTTGCCGACGTCGGTAAAATTTCGGCAATGGGAGAAAGTGAAAGTATTGGGTCTGTATATAAAGTATTAACAGACGGCCCCGAAGAAATCAAAGGCGTGGTTATTGCCATGTTTACGGTAAATATTATCGCGTTTTTATTTTCGGTGGCGATGCTTTATTTTAATTTTAACGTAAACAAACGAACCGTAAAAATTTCCGTAGCGGGCAAAGCCGTGGGGATATGCGGTTTATTTAACTATGCCGCATGCACAATGTATTTGGTTATATTTATAATATCCTGTGTGGCGTGCGGGCAAATAGGCAACCTGGCCGCCGCTTCGGGGGAGATGGGAGCTATGTTTGGCGTTGAGGCAAGTGCATCGGCGGCTGTAATTTTAACTCTTATATTTTCACTGTTGTTTTTAATAACCACTGCGGCGTGTGTTGTGGGCAGATATTTGCTTGCAAAACGCAATCCCGATTGGAAGACGGAAGAACAAAAAAAGATGGAATCCGCAGCAAACAAAAGTAGAGAGACGGCAGACCGGAACGCCGGAAGTTCGCAAGATTCTCCGCAGGAATTAGCGCCCGTGGAACAAATGCGGGCTATTAAAAACATTAAAACCTTAACGCGGCACCTGAAAACGCTTAAATTCGCATTTTTTGTGCTTATAGGAATTGTATTTCCCCCTGCTTTATTGCTTGTGTTTGTTGCGCCGTTTGTGGGGCTGGGAGCAAAATACGACGATTGGGAGCCTGCAAAACTTGAAGCACAGAGGTCTACGCTAAAAAAATATACCGTTGCATACGGCATATTTACTGCTATAATGACAGCGTTTATAATAGTCTTTGAGTTGGTACTCTTCCCGGAGTTTGCATTGTTCGCCATAGGCGGCTTGCCTACCACGTTCAGTTGGGTTTACGGGCTGATATGCGGTTTTATTTGGGCTTTTGCGTTCACTTTTATTTTATCGTTTTTGCTGTGCCTTGCCACATATCCTGCCCTCAACAAACTCGAAGTAACTTTTTACGGCATAAAAAAACCTTCGTCGGTACTGCTTACTCCCAGATACGACATAAAAGATTTTTACATAACCAAGGCGAAGATAGAACACAGGGAAATTGTATGCTCAAAGCCGGGATTTGATTTTATCCGTGCTATACACCTTTTACTTCTTTTGGCACTTGTTATCATCGTATTTTTTGCTCATATGTCAAGCGGCAGGGATTTTATCTTCAATTCAACAAAATATGTTGAAAGGATAAATTTAGGCGATGATGAATATACGGCTTGGGGAATTCTTGGTTACGGAGTAGATGAGCGCGACGATACGTCGTACGAATATTACTGTGAGAAAATGCGGAAATATATGTATGAATTCGATAATTTATGGGACGAATACACCGCCGATAGCACTTCCGTAGGCAGAAAGGAAGAACTGCGGCAAGAAATTTTAAATCTGCAAACCAAACAGTTGAATGTCAAATATAAATTTATAAGAATTGATTTTTCGCGTTCAACAAAAGAAACGACTTCCGTACTGCTGGACGCGGGGGCGATTTACGGCATGGAAGATGTAAAGGAGCGCGCTGTGCGGCGTGTTGAAGTTTTCAACGACGGTTCCTTTCTTTACAACTCTCATATTTCCGCAAAGGTATGGTTTACCGACGGCAGTTACCACAACAGTTATATATCTCCCCAAATAACCAATGCCGGCACAGGCAAGTATAAGCTCTCGTGGAAGGACAGTTATTTCAATACCCAGATAGAAACTACCGTAAGCTATTAATTCAATCCTTCCTCACGCCAAGAATGTGGACGCCGCGCGCCGAGGCAAAAGAGTAGGAGGAAAGCGGCCTGTTAAAGGCGTCAAAAGTGTGCGCGGCAACAAAAATTTTTCCGTTTTTAACGGCCACGACCACGGGCGAGTGATAAAAATCCCCCGTTGCGTTGGCAAGTTGCACAATATCCCCCGGCTGTAAATTGCCGGGGTCTGTCTTTTGTCCGTAAGGCCCCGCGCCCCTGTTGTTTACCAAAAACTCAAACAAAAACTCCACGCCCGTCCAGGCGGGCGCCCTGTCGTTCAGCGAGCGGTAGTACCAGCCCGTGTCGGGCGTAAAATTCATAACTCCCGCGCCCGCAAAGATGCACTGTGAGGCAAAATTTGTGCAGTCGCCGCCCAAAAAGGAAAAATCGTAGTAGGCGGGATTCCTTTTAAAGGCCCATTTTTTTGCATACGCAACCGCGGCTTCGCGGTTATAATCAATTTCGGTCATGCTTCATTTTATGCAAAAAAGATTTTTATTGATTATATACGCCCGCCTTTTCAAAAACGTATTGACAAATTCCCGCAAAAAGGTTATTCTTTGTGTATGGATAAAAATATATACGAAAGCTGTTTGACCGTACTTAAAGAGGAACTCCTGCCCGCCATGGGCTGTACCGAGCCCATCGCCGTGGCGTATGCCGCCGCGCTCGCACGCGATACTTTGGGCGAATTGCCCGAACGTGTTGAGATTTCCGTAAGCGGCAACATTTTAAAAAACGTAAAAGGAGTCGTCGTTCCGGGCACAGGCGGCTTAAAGGGCGTAATTTCCGCCGCGGCCGCGGGCATAGTTGCGGGCGATCCCAAACTTCAACTGCAAGTAATTTCCTCCGTCTCCGCGGAGGACGTCGAAAAAATAAAGGAATACGTACTCACGGCGGAGTTTGTCGTGTCCCAGTCCCGCACGGACTGTATATTCGATATAACCGTGTCGGTGAGCGCGGGCGCGCATGCGGCCCAGGTGCGCATAGCCGGGCACCACACCAACGTAGTGCTTATCCGCAAGGACGGCAAGGACATTGTAAACAAGCAATTCACGGGCGAGCAAACGGCTCCACAGGGCGCGGACAGGTCCCTGCTCACGGTGGAAAATATTTACGAATTCGCAGAGTGTGTTGAGTTATCCGACGTAGAGGAGCTGTTAAACAGGCAAATTTCATATAACGGCGCCATTTCGGAGGAAGGGCTCAAAAACGATTACGGCGCACGGATAGGCAAAATAATTTTAAAAACTTTCGGCGGCGACGTGTTCAACCTGGCAAAGGGCAGGGCGGCGGCCGGTTCGGACGCGCGTATGAACGGTTGCGCCCTCCCCGTGGTAATAGTATCGGGCAGCGGCAACCAGGGCATAACCGCCTCGGTGCCCGTAATGGTTTTTGCCGAACACCTCGGCGCCCCGCGTGAAAAGCTGTTGCGCGCCCTCGTTCTGTCCAACCTGATAACCGTACACCTCAAAACGGGCATAGGCAGGCTTTCGGCGTATTGCGGGGTTGTCAGCGCGGGTTGCGGCGCCGGCGCGGGAGTGTGCTATCTCCACGGCGGCACGCTTGCGCAAATTTCCGCAACCATTCACAATGCTCTCGCCATAGATTCGGGGCTTATCTGCGACGGCGCAAAGTCCAGCTGTGCGGCAAAAATCGCCTCGGCGGTGGAGGCGGGGCTTCTCGGCATGGAAATGAGTCTTAACGGCTCCGTATTTTCCTCCGGCGACGGCATCATGGGCGAGTGTGTTGAAAACACAATAGACAACGTATCGGACGTAGCCCGCATAGGCATGCGCGGAACGGATGAGGAAATTATAAAACTCATGATAAAAAACCTCAAATAATCCAATACGTATGCACAAAATTTGCATTTTCTGTTTTAAGTTTTCCCAAACACTTGACTTGTCGAAAATTAGGGTATAATATAATATCGAACGCGCGTATCAAGCGTGCGGACGTTTTTGGAGGAAAATATGTTGCAATCTTTACTCAGTGCATTTACGGGTGTTGAAGTTGCCATACTCATATGTCTGGTGGCGCTGTGCGCCGCGCTGTTGGCAATAGGCATAATACTTTTGGTAGCCACAAAAAAACGCAAAAACACGCGGGAGTCATCGCCCGCCCAAAACCCCATAATCATATACCAAACCAAGCGCGTGGCAGTGCCCAGGCAGGCGGCGGAGCCCGTTTTGGTGTACGTTAAGGAAAAGGAAGAGGCTCCCGAAGAGGAGGTTGCCGAACCCGTTGCCGAGGAAGCGGCGCCCGCGGTGCCCGTTGCTCCCAAGGAGAGCGAAGCGGAAAACGCAATGCGTTATAACCGCAGTTTCCGTGCAAGGATTATCCAGTCCGACGACGAGGTTAAGGAGTGGTACGGCTCCCTTAAAAACGCAATTCTCGCCTACGACAGGGTTACTTCCCGCATAAGCTGGAAATACGAGAGCTTTTCATACAGAAGAAACGCCGTTGCAAAACTATTCATAAAGGGCAAAACGCTCTATCTGTATCTGCCCTTGAACGCGGCGGACTATCTCAACAGCAAATACAGCCTTGAAGACGTGTCCAAAGTATCGCAGTTTGCCGACACGCCCGCGCTCTATAAATTGAAGAGCGCAAAGCGCGTGAAGTACGCCGAGGAGCTTATCGCCGAAGTTTGCCAAAAGCTCGGCTGTACTCCCATAGAGCGTGAACCCGTAGACTACTACGAGCCCTACAACAGCGATGTGGCGCTCATCAAGAAGGGACTTGTCAAGCGCGTTATAGAGGACGCAAATACGTCGTTCATCGGCGCGAGCGGATTTAGCAAGGAACAGGACGAGGACACCGATTTCGACAGTAAAAAGTAATACATATCCATGATTCATAGCGCGCCCGAAGCTGACAGACTTCGGGCGCGTTTCTCTTGACTTATAAGATGCCGGCAGTTATAATAAAATAAAAAACAAACAGGGGGTTTGGTATGTACGATTATTTAATAGTCGGCAGCGGGCTGTTCGGTGCGGTGTGCGCGCACGAGCTTACAAAGGCGGGCAAGAAGTGTCTGGTGGTGGAAAAACGCCCGCACGTGGGCGGCAATATTTACACGGAGGAAATCGAGGGCATAAACGTGCATAAATACGGCGCGCATATCTTTCATACCTCCCAAAAGGATATTTGGGAATACATAAACGGCTTTGCGGAGTTCAACAACTACGTAAACAGCCCCGTCGCCAGATATAAGGACGAGTGCTACAACCTGCCCTTTAACATGAACACCTTTACCAAGTTGTGGCGGGACGTTTTCACGCCGGCGGAGGCGGAGGCGCGCATAGAGGAGGAGCGCAGGGAACGCTACACCCAAAATCCACAAAACCTTGAAGAGCAGGCAATAAATTTAGTGGGTGAAACCATCTACAACAAGCTGATAAAGGGCTACACCGAAAAGCAGTGGGGCAGGCCGTGCACCGAGCTCCCGCCCTTTATAATAAAACGCCTGCCCGTAAGGTTCACATTCAACAACAACTACTTTAACGACAGATACCAGGGCATACCCGTGGGCGGCTACACGCAGATAATAACAAAGATGCTGGAAGGTGCGGAAGTCAGGTTGAACTGCGACTTTTTGGAAGCCCGCGGGGAGCTGGCGGGTTGCGCAAAAAAGATAATTTTTACGGGCGCGATAGACCAATATTACAACTACCGCTTCGGTGCCCTGCAATACCGCTCGGTGAGGTTTGAAACGGAAGTGCTGGACATGCAAAACTACCAGGGCAACGCCGTCGTAAACTACACCGCGGCGGACGTGCCCTATACCCGCATAATCGAACACAAGCACTTTGAATTCGGCACACAGCCCAAAACGGTAATTTCGCGGGAGTATTCGGCGGAGTGGAAAATGGGGGACGAGCCCTACTATCCCGTAAACGACCAAAAAAACGACGCACTCTACCAAAAGTACGCCCAACTCGCCGCGGCGGACAAAAACGTGATTTTCGGCGGCAGGCTGGGGCAGTACAAGTATTACGACATGCACGTTGTAATACAAAACGCCCTGCAAACCGTGGCCGCCGAACTTAAAAACAATAAATAAACGCCCTCACCGCGTTAAAAAATTCAATGGTGCATAAATGGCAGAAAAATTTGATATTCCCTACGATAAAAAAATACGCGTAATAATAGATTCGGACGCGTATTTTAGGCGATTCCCCCGCAATCGGGCTAATGTTATATGCCGACTGCGGCGAGTGGGAAGAAGTTGCCGCCCCTGTTTTCGGTGAAGATATGAAATATATTTATAACCAGACGAACCGAAAAATAAGGGTATATAAAAACATAAACTCCCGCTTTATTTTGGAAGATTTTTACTGCAAGCTCCAAGCGGAATATCCGGCTTGCAAATAATCACAATGCCGTTAAGGCTTGGTTTCCCCGTTATAGTATTTTTTTATCAGTTCGGGCAGAGTTGCGGCAACAAGCGTGGCTTCGTTCGTTTCGTGATCCCAAAGATATATCCCGCCGTCCGCTATCCGTCCATCGTCTAAAATTTTGTAGCAAAAATAATTTCCCGCGCCGTCTCCGCCGAAACAGCAAAACTTATCTGCGCCGCCAAACGCCTTAAATGTTTTGCGCACCGACTGTGTTGTGTCAATAATTTCATTTGCGGAAAAGAGCAAATCGCCGTCTCCGTTAAATTCAAGCAAAAAATCAACAAGCTCCGCGGGAAGAGGAGTATTAAAGTATTTTTCAACTTCAATGACGTCTAAAAGCGGGGCGGGTTTGCTTTTGGGGAATTTGTCATCATAAAGTTGCCCGTAGGTTATAAGATCGCGGTAAATATCCACATAAACGTCCCGGAGCTTTTTTATTTGGCCGGTAGAACTGCCTATCCAACAAAAAAATCCAACCGAACTTATTGCCCCGCCTATGCCGATAAAAATATCCAAAACGCGGGATTCCGTTCTTATAATGGCGCAGACAGCATCAAGGACAAACCCGCCCCAAAACAGCGCAAGCTCAATGTTGCATTCGGTTTTTGAGGTGTTGCGGCGGTTTTTTGTAAACGCGCACCCGACTATGCCGCCAACCGCAACGGCAAGCGAAACATATATAACGGCCTGATACCAAGCGGGGCACTCCCAAAGTTCGTCTGTTTGAGGGTAGAGAACTTCGGACATAACCAGGCAAGCGCCAACTCCCGCGGCGCCCAAACATACAACGGACATAAAAACTATCGACAGTATGTTTTGAGTTTTAATTTTTTGTATCTTTGAATTTCTTGATTTTTGCACAATAACGCCCTTGTTACCCAAAAATTTATTGCCCGCCGGGTTGAAGATTTATATCTTTGCGGTGTTTAAATAATATCTGTCCCCGCATTGGTAAAGAACGCCCTGTTCAACCAAGTGTAAGGAAAATCTTTTAAATCCGTTTGGATTTATTATGCCTGCCTCCTTAAAAGTAACGGCATTTTCTTGCGAAACGGCGTTTAATTTCAACAACTTGTTTATAATGTGCTTTTTCCTCATAAGCAGAACCGGTAGTACCATATTAAAATCTCCCTTCTGTTTAATTATACAACACCCCGCCGCCGAAATCAAGCGTGTGGTTATCCCGTAACACATTTCAACATAACACCCCGCCGACAGAGCATTTCGCTCCGTCGGCGGGGTTTGTATTTAAGACAAGTAGTGTATTTTTCACACTCCGCTATTTCTCGCTTTCAAATCAGCACAAATAATTGACATTAATAACATATCGTGGTATAATAAGGCCATAACAAGACCATAATAAATCGGGAGGCATTATATGACGCAACCGTTACCTAAAATTTTGCCCGTAAACGAGCTTAAAAACACAGCAAATATTATGAAAACTTGTCAAGAAAGTTCCGTTCCCATAGTAATCACAAAAAACGGATACGGCGAAGCGGTGATGATGAGTATAAAACTATACGAGGAGATGTTTGCCAAAATGCAAGCAGCCGTTTTGATTAATGAAGGGCTGGAAGAGATTGAAAAAGGCGCTGTTCCTGTGGACGGAAAAGAATTTTTCGGTTCGATGAGGAGCAAATATGGCAAATAATTACCGCCTGAAAATCTTTCCCCTGGCGCAGGCGGATATGGAAGGCATTTTTGCATATATTTCCGGGGAATTGAAAAATCCAACCGCTGCAATCAACCAAATTGGCGATTTTGAAAAGGCGTTTGAAAATATTTGCGCGTTTCCGGAAAGTTGCCCCATAATCGAAAATGAGTATGTAAACGATAAGACTTTGCGCAAACTGATTGTCAATAACTACATAGCCTTTTTCCGCATTAAAGACAACGAAATACAGGTTGTCCGTGTACTGTACGGAATGAGAAATTACCAAACCCTGCTTTAATTTACCGAAAAATTAAACAATAAATATGAAAAAGCCGAGAATCTTTGCAAAACTCGGCTTTTTTTATTTATCGCATATTCAATGAGTTACGCTCCGTCGGCGGGGTTACTCATTTCAGGCTGCATAGGTCAATTAACTCAATGGCGGTATTGGTTTTTTTTGCATAATTTATCGTGTACCAGGTTCCGCCCTTTTCGATTCCATTAAATACGGCAATTACAAGCCCGCTTTTATCTACCATGTAGCGGTTGCGCTTTAACATACAGCCGCGGTCATAACTTTTTGAAACAAGCGTTATAATGTCTGCGTTTTTCAGTATGTCATTATAACGTTTGATGTCTTTTTTACACCATTTAGCCGTTTGGTTGGGGCAGGGTAGCGCGCACTCTAACGTGATATGATATTTATTACGCAGTTTTAAAACGATTTCGGCAAAATCCAAATCAACGCCCAAGGCCATACCCGATATAAACGCGGTTATTCCGTATACGTTAATTGCAAACTCTGTTTTTTGCAATAACGCCTGTAAATAGGCGTTATGCTTTTTTGCGTCAACGCCGTACATATAAGGAAAACCTTTCGGGCGGTGTCCCGTGCAACAACAGGTTTTTGACATTAAAATTCTTCCTCTGTTTATTATTTTATTATAACGCTAATTTTTGCAGAAATTCAAGCTATTTTATAATTATAAATTAGTTATTATGGCAAAAATAAAATGTAACATTATCGTTATGGAATACTCGGAAGAATTTAAACGTAGATTTTTAGAACTCATAGGAGATTTGGACTGTAAAAAATCGGAAATTCCCAGATTATTAAATATAGATTATAATGTTTTTATTAAAATTACGGAATTTGGTATAGTGCCAAAACCTGTAATTTTGATGAGGATTGCCGATTATTTTGGTATTTCAATTGAGTTCTTATTGGGCAGAACGGAAAACACATATTTTGTAAAAGCAGAGAAGGTAGAAACATTTTTAAGTAGGTATCAAAAATTAAAGGCGGAAAATAATTTAACCGATTATGCCATCGCACAAAAATTACACATTGCAACAAGCTACACTACAAATTGGAAAAATAAAAATTATATACCGTCAATTGCTAATTTGTTTGTACTTACGGAAATATTTAAAGTATCTGTTGATTATTTGCTTGGCAGGACTGACGATAGAGAAATATAAAAGCAGCAAGCGGAGCCTCGGCAGGGCTTAATGTTGGTACCACTATGGGGAGCAGTATGACTGTTCAGGAAAGAATTTCGGAGCTTATGAAAAAGAAGGGCTGGTCAAAATATAAGCTGGCACAAGAAACGGGCTTATATCAAACCACGGTTTACGATTGGTTTAACGACAAACACTACACGCCCGACAGGAATTCGATAGAATTGATTTGTTCCGCCATGAACATTTCTTTAACGGAATTTTATAGTGGGATTGATGAGGGCGAACTCAACGGGGAACAGACATATCTGTTACAGTTATTTGCAAAAGTTCCCGAAAGTAAAAAGCAATTGGTTTTTGAACTATTGCGTTCGCTATCCGAAGATAAAAAATAACAACCCGTCTTTTGGCGGGAACACATTAATCGGGGCAAGCCGAACACGGCTTGCCTTTTTGCATAAAAAACCGCAACCTCATTCGAAAATTCCTTTAATCGTGGCGGCATGTCAGCACCCGAATTTGCAAATAATTAACACAAACTGCTTTTTTATTTAATTTATTTACACCAATTCTTTTTTTTGTGTATAATATGGATAACGATATAGAAACATACGCGATCGTTGTTAATTTGCGCTTAGTGGAAACGGACGAAGCCGGTTTATTAACCAACCGGGTTTTCGGACATAGAGGCTGAAATGGAACGAAAAATAGTATTAAAAAAAGACATTCTTGACGCATTCAACGCAATCGGCATGAGAGACGGGCAGACAGTTATGGTACATTGTTCCCTTAGTTCTCTCGGCTTTGTCTGCGGCGGAGCGCAGGTGGTAATCGAGGCTTTGATGGAAAGCGTGGGAGAGAACGGAACAATTATGATGCCGTCTCAGTCATGGAAAAATCTCGATCCGTCCTCCGGCGTCCATTGGCAAGAACCGCAAGAATGGTGGCAACTCATCCGCGATAATTGGCCGGCATATGACAAAAACATTACTCCCACCAACACTATGGGCGCCGTGGCTGAGATGTTTCGCCGGTGGCCCGGTACAATCCGTAGCGATCATCCGGCGAGATCCGTGTCGGCTTACGGACGATATGCAAAGTACTTAACCGAGAACCACGATCTTTCCAATATTTTCGGAGACGGCTCACCAATTGGCAAGCTCTACGAGTTGGATGGGTATGTGCTGTTGATCGGCGTGGGATATGACAAGAATACCTCCCTGCACCTCGCCGACGCGCGGGCAAACTTCCCTGGTAAACACAACATTGTAGAAAGTAGCGCGATTATGGAAAACGGCGTCCGCGTTTGGAAGTCCTACGAGACGCTTTTTGTTGACGGAGAAGATTTTGACAAAATAGGTCTCGCTTTTGAAGAAAGCCACCATGTCGCCAAAGCCGCTCTGGGAAACGGGACGGTGACGTTTATGCGACAAAGGGGACTTGTCGATTTCGCAGTCAAATGGATTGAGAAAAACAGAAAATAACAAAAAAGATTATTCTTTGCGCGGTTGCTTGATGAGTGATTATTTTAGTCAAGCGATAGCGCAATTAAGATACTTGGTTGCAACGACACGTTGCCTCGCGCGAACGAGGAGCACGTCGTCTAACTGAATACAGCTTCAAGAGCTCTGCCGTTTCCCATAAATGGGAGCCCACGGCAGGGCTTCGGGCAAACGCCCTCGCGCGAATCATGGGGATTCTCGCACCCTCACAACAGACAAAGCGGAGACGTAAAAACGTCTCCGCTTTGTCTGGCGCGCCGTGAGGAGCTCGAATCCCCAGCCTTTGGTTCCGTAGACCAACGCTCTATCCAATTGAGCTAACAGCGCATAAAATATTGAATTTTTTAGGTTCCGTAGACCTTCTCAAAAGGCGTAAGGGCAACGCCTTTTTCGGTCGCCGTTTGCGCGATTGTTTGATTAGCGAAAAAGTCAATCAAGCGATAACGCAATTAAGATATATGGTTGCAACGACACGTTGATGCGCAAACTCATCTCGCGCGGCAAAACAGCGCACTGTGCTGTTTTGAGAACTCCGCGCTCGTCGCTCTATCCAATTGAGCTAACAGCGCATAATATTGCCGCCAATTCCCAAACGGCGAACATATTATATAAAATATATTTTTTTTTGTCAATCAAATACAAGTTTATAGCAAAAATTTTTTGTATGCCCACCCGCGGGTTTTATGTGTTGGAAATCCCGCGCAAAAATTCGGGTTGTTTGAAAACGCTCACGCATACGTCAAACGCTTCCCGCTGTTGCGGGCTGAACCGCTTGTTTTTGTGATATGCCGCAAAGTATTTTCTTTTAAAACTGCAATTTGTTATTTTAATCTCCTTTAACCTGCCCGTTGCAATGTATCCGTCCACCAACGCTTCGGGCAACACCGCAATCCCCAAATTGTTTTCCGCGCAGGCTATCAATGCGCCGTTGCTTGCCGACTCCACCAAAATATCAATATCGATATTTCCCGCCGCGCTCTCAAACGCCCTGCGCGAGGCGCTTCCCACTTCCCGCAGCAGCAACGGATATTTTTCAAGCCCGCCGGCTTTCAATTCGCCCGGCACGTTAAAGGCCGCCCCGCACACCGCAACCAGCCTGTCGCCCGCAATCTCTTCCGCATATAGGTTTGGCGACTCCGCCGCACCCTCCAAAAAGGCAAAATCAAGGTCCCCCGCAAGCAACATTTCCTCAATTTCCGCCCTGTTGTCAATTACGGCACAGGGCTTGATTTTTGGCAATTTTTGCGCGACCGTGTTGAGTATTTGCGGTAAAAACCGTTTTCCTATCGTAAGCGAAGCGCCTATCCGTATGCGGTTGTTCTGCAAATTGCTGTTCGCCAAATTTTCAAAGTCGTCAAAGGACGCCGCCGTTTCTTTGGCCTTTGCAAGAAGTCTCTTCCCACAGTCCGTCAAAACCAGCTTTTTGCCGAACCTGTCAAACAAAACAATCCCGTAATATTTTTCCAGCTCGGCAACGGTCTGGCTTACGGCGGGCTGGGCCACATGCAACGCCTCGGCGGCCTTGGTTATCCCGCCGCACTCGCAAACCGCAATAAACGTTTTAAGATGTCGTATGGTCATAATAACTATTTCCTTATTATTTTTATAATATTATACTATTTTACTTATTTAAAGCCAAACAATATAATGGATATGCTATGAAATATTTAAAATTATTTTTGGTCATGTTAAAAATCGGGCTGTTCACTTTCGGCGGCGGATATGCCATGATTGCGCTTATCCAAAGCGAGCTTGTTTCAAAGCGCAAATGGCTCAACGACGGTGAATTTGCGGACATGGTAGCAATTGCCGAATCCACGCCCGGACCCGTTGCCATAAATGCCGCCACCTACGTGGGCTACAAAACGGGCGGGTTTTTGGGTGCGCTCGTTGCAACGGTGGGGGTAGTACTGCCCTCTTTTGCAATAATTTTTTTAATTTCGCTGTTCTTCAACGAGTTTTTAACAATCCGCTGGGTTGCGGCGGCGTTCTCCGGCATACGTGTTTGCGTTGTGTTTTTAATTTTTTCGGCGGGCGCAAAGATGTTTTCGGGGATAAAAAAATCGCCGCTCAACCTTGTCATTTTTGGGGCGACTTTTGCATGTATGTTGCTTTTTTCGCTGTTTTCGGTAAACTTTTCTTCGGTGTTCTATATATTGGCAAGCGGCGCCCTCGGTCTTGTGTTCTACTTGGTTTGTTTTACCAAAGACAGGCTCAAAAAGAAGAGGGGAGAAAATAAAGAGGATACAGATAAAAAAGAGGGCGGGGAGGAATAAAAGCGTTGATATATATTGAGTTGTTTTTAACGTTTTTAAAAATAGGCGCGGTGTCGTTCGGGGGCGGCTACGGCATGATTTCGCTCATACGCGAGGAAGTTTTATCCTACGGCTGGCTCACGGAGGGCGAGCTTATAAATTTTATAGCCGTGGCGGAGTCCACTCCGGGACCTGTTGCGGTGAATATGGCAACGTTTGTCGGCTCGTCGCAGGGCGGAATTTTGGGCGCGCTCACGGCAACGGTGGGGGTGGTATTGCCGTCGTTTGCGATAATACTTATAATCGCCGCCCTGCTCAAAAATATATTAAAATACGCGGGCGTGCAGGCCTTTTTGGGCGGCTTGCGCCCCGCCGTGGCGGCGCTTATCCTCTCCACGGCGGCAATTATGTTTTTAAGCTCGCTGTTCGGCATAACCACGGCATACTCCGCGCCTTCTCCCGAATGGCGGGGGATAATCATCTTCGTTATTTTGGCGGCAATATCCGCAGTGTACCGCCTCATCCGCAAAAAGAGCTTTTCGCCAATAGCGTTGATTTTAATCGCCGGCGTCTGCGGAGTTCTGTTCTATTATCTGCCCGCATGGCAATAAAAAAGGGCGGACTTTTCCGTCCGCCGCATTTAAAAAATATTTTACTCGTACATTTTTTCGGGGTCGAAGCCGAATGTTTGCACCAGCTCCACATAGGGCGACTCCGATATATTTTTCGGCACTATCAGCAACCTGCCGTTGGAGTCCAAATCGAGGTTGAATTGGCCGCCGTTTGCGTCGTCGAAGTGTTTGAACCCGTACCATATCATGTGTGCGCAGGAAGTGGCGGCAAGGCTGTCCTTTTTGGTAAATACGCCCGTAAACACGCTGTATTTAACGTCCTTCAAGTCGTTTTCGATATAGCTTGTTACCCTGTCGAGATTACTGCGGTACTGTTCGTCGTCGGTTTTTGCGTCCGAAAAATACTCCGGCTTTATGCGCACCACCATAAAGTTTGTGCGGTTACCGAACATTTCCGTGGCTCTTGCATACCCGCTGGCAACTCCCACCTGGTTGGACTGGAAAATTCTCCCGTAGTTATCCACGGCAATTGCGGAGTGCCCTATCCTGAACCCCGAAAAGTGGGTGGAGGAGGTTATTAAAATATCGCCGCGTTCCAGATAAATCATCTCGGCGGGGTCGCCCGTGTGATAATCGGTGCAGACGAGGGGAGCATACAGTTCGGTGTCGACGCCCCGCTCGGTAAAGTATGATTTTTGTATCGCCAAAACTTTCGCCCAGCCGTTTTTTTGTTTTTTTGCGCGGTCTATGCCCGTCTTGGTAAGCCCCGTCTGCCTGAACAGTATTTCGTAGTCCTCCTCGCTCGGTTCGGGCTTATCGTAAATGGCTTTAAGCGCGTCCCCGTCCAGCATTTCGTATGCCGGAGTCCAGGTGTGCGCCTCGCCGTCCGCCACCCAAAACCCGATATAAAAACCGAGCAACGTAAAGCCGAGGACGGCGATAAACGCCCCCGCAACAATCAAAGCTATTATGCGTTTAGGCAATTTTTTTCTTGTTTTTTCGCTCAAAATACACACCTGTGTTGCGGTTATTTGGTAAGCCGCTCTATTGCAAGTTTATAAATTTTAAAGCACCTGTCTACTTTTTCGAAGGTGATATATTCGTTCGCCTGATGTATAGTGTTTTCCTCGCCCGCCTCTTCGGGGCCGAACGCCGCCCCGTTTTTAAGCGCGCGTGCATAGGTTCCCCCGCCTATGGCTATGGGTTTGCAATTTTTCCCCGTAACCTCGTTGTAAACTTGGCATAAAGTTGTAATCAGCTTGCCGTTTTTATCGTTAAATAAAGGGAGCTGTTCGTGTGGAACGCTGTAAGGTATCCCCGCCTTTTCTATGCGCGAAAGCACGCTCTCCCTGTCCATGGTTGCAGGGTAGCGCACGTCTGCGGTAACGTAAATTTTATCTCCTTCGCGGCAGATTATATTGGGCGAAAAGGTGAGCCTGCCCGTTTCGTCGGCAAGCGCGTTAAGCCCGAACCCGTCCCCGAACAGCATGCGTTCAATAAAGTCCAGCCCCAAAAATTTAAGCGCGGGCAAAATGGCGTTTACGCCCTTTTCGGGAGTGGAACCGTGCGCCGATTTCCCGCGGAACTCGCGCAGAACGCCCTCTTTTTTAACGCGGCACAAGTCGCAAACCATGTTGGGGCGTTCGCCGCCGCAAATTTCAAAATCCCCCGCGGCTTCAAATTCCAGCCTCAATTGCAGTATGCCCTTTTCGGCGTAAATTACGGGGAAGTCCGCGTCGGGCGAAATGCCCTCTTCGGGCATATGCGCGTGCGATTTGTAGTAGTCAATGCACTTCCAACCGCTCTCCTCGTTGCAGCCCAGAATAAGTTTTATTTTTTTGTCCGGCAAAAAGCCCCCGTCCTTTAAACTTTTAAGGGCGTACAGGGTAATTACGGCGGGGCCTTTGTCGTCCATCGTACCCCTGCCCCAGACGCGCCTGTTTTCATAGTCTATTTCCCCGCCGAACGGCGCGTGCGTCCAGCCGCCGCCCGCGGGCACCACGTCAAGGTGCGCAAGAATTGCAAACTCCTCGCCCTCGCCCCAGACAACCTCGCCCGCATAGCCGTCGAAGTTGCGCGTCTCAAAGCCGAATTTCTTTGCAAGGTTCAAATAATATTCAAGCGCCTGTTTTGCGCCAATGCCGAAGGGCGCGCCCTCTTCCGGTTCGCCCTCCGCGCTGTTTATTTTAACAATCCCCGAAATATCCCTTAAAATATCTTCAAAAATTTCCGTCATATGCCGTTGTTCCGTAAAAAGTATTCAAAAACATTATACACTTTTTTTATTTTATGGTAAAATGAATTAAACGTAAATTTTCAACTTGCCGTAAAATTTTAAATTTAAACCCAAAAAAATGGAAAGCACGGTAAATATCTATTCCCAAAAATTTATAAAATACATCAAATTACTGCTTATTGCCATTCTGGTTATAACCGAAATTATAGTGTGCGCTCAAACGGCAATCCGCAGTCCGGGCAACAGGCTTGTATTAAACCTCACAATCGCCGTAATTTGTTGCCTGTCTTTGGCTATCGTGGAAACAATCGACAGCTTTGTAATAAAGCGGTTTGCCCTTAAAATGCTGTTCTACGGCATAGACGCCGCGCTCCTTTTGGTAATGTGCATATTTACGGGCAACTCCCTGCTCTCCACCCTGTATTGCGTGGTTTTAACGCAGATATATTTCAACATAGAGCGCTTCCGCGATAAATTTATCCTGTTCATGGTAAGTTGCGGGCTGTACACAATCTCCTTTATAGTGGGCTGGGTGTTCATAAACGCCGGCGCAAGCACAATAAACTCGGCGGTGGAAATAGTCAGCGGGCTATTATACGGCCTGCTCGCAATCGTGCTCGATTTCACAATAGTGCAGTTTGTTATCGGCTTCTATCAAAAGAACAGGGAACTTTCCGCGGCTTTAAAGGAGGCGGACGAATCGCGCGCGGCTTTAAAGGAGGCCTCCAAACAGCTCTCCGAAACGGCTGTGTTCGAGGAGCGCAACCGCATAGCAAAGGACATACACGACAACGCCGGGCACTCCATGACCACCGTTATAATGCAGACGGAGGCGGCAAAACTGCTCATCGACAAGGACCCCGAAGAAGCCAAAAATATAATAATTTCGGCAAACATACAGGCCCGCAACGCCTTGGAGCAGATGCGCGAGAGCGTACATCTCTTGGCGGGCAGGACAAAAACTTTGACCCTGCGCGAAGAGTTGGAGGGCATAGTGGCCCAGACGATAGACGGCACGGGCATAAAGGCACGGTGCGATATAACCGACGCCGCCGTCAGCGACAGGGAGACGCGGTTTTTGTGCAACAGCTTAAAGGAATGTCTTGCAAACGGCATACGCCACGGCAAGGCCACCGCCTTCTACGTGGAGTTCAAAGCGGACGAAAACGGCATGGAACTCTATATTTCGGATAACGGCACAGGCGTCGAAGGCAAGGTGAACGCGGGCTTCGGGCTGTCCAACATATTGGAGGGCGCAAGGTCGTTCGGCGGCGACTGCACGTTTACCAGCGTAAAGGACGAAGGCTTTGAAGTAAAAATAAATTTGCCCGCCGCGGAGGGGCAAAAACTCAACATATCCGCGCAAAACGAGGTGGAAAATGATTAAAGTATTGCTTGTTGACGACCAGATGATTTTAGCCGAAGGCATACGTTCGGTGTTGCACACAACGGAAGATATCCGCGTTACGGGCATAGCCACGGACGGCGCGGAGGCGCTGGAAATTTGCAAAAAGGACCCGCCCGACGTAGTGTTGATGGATATAAGAATGCCCAACATGAACGGCGTTGTGGCAACCAAAAAAATCAAGGATTTAAACGACGGCATAAAAATAATAATACTCACTACCTTTGACGACAGCGACTATATTTTAAACGCAATAAACAACGGCGCAAGCGGCTATCTGTTAAAGGATATAGGCGCAACCGCGCTTGCCGACTCCATACGCAACGCCTACGCGGGCGACACCATTCTGCCTGCGAAAATTGCCCGCAAAATAACCGACGCCGCCGCAATGGTTGCCGACAACAAGCAGATAAAACTCAAAAAGGCGTTCGGGCTATCGGACAGGGAGGTGGAGATAGCCATGATGATTGCCGACGGCTTCACAAACAGGCAAATCGCCTCCGCCTTAAAGCTCACCGACGGCACCGCCCGCAACTATATAAGCGCAATATACTTAAAGCTCGGCGTGGACGGCAGGGCGGCCGCCGCGGAAAAAATCAAGAGCAAGTCATAGGCAATTTTGGTTATATCAAATAAAATTATTTTGGTAATAATATTAATACCAAAAGTATTGTATAATATCCTCACTTTTCAAAGGTGAGGATATTTTATGGCAAAGAGAATTTTAACCATGCAGGATCTGTCGTGCGTGGGGCAGTGTTCGCTCACGGTTGCGTTGCCCATACTTTCGGCTTACGGGGTGGAGGCGGCGGTACTGCCCACGGCTGTGCTTTCCAACCACACAATGTTCAGCGGTTGGAGTTATTTGGATTTGACGCCCGAAATTCAAAACATATATTCGTTCTGGCAAAAAAACAACTTAAAATTCAGCGGGTTTTTGTTGGGTTATCTGGGCAAAAAGCCGCTTATGGAGCTGGCGGAAAACTGCTTCGACAATTTTGCCGAAGAGGGCGCGCAGATAATAATCGACCCCGCCTTTGGCGACAACGGCAAGCTCTACGGCGGGTTTGACGGCGAATATGTTGCGGCGATGAGGCATTTTATAAGGCGCGCGGACGTAATCCTTCCCAATTTAACGGAAGTTTGCTTCTTGACGGGGCTGGAATACAGGGAAAAGTATGATGAGGAGTATATAGAAAGGGCGCTCGGCGAACTTCAAAAATACACAAGCGGCACGGTGATAATCACGGGTGTGGAGCTTAACGGCAAGATAGGCGAGGCAATCCGTTCGGGCGGAAAAACCGAATACGTATTTGCGGAATTGCTGCCCAAGCGTTTGCACGGCACGGGCGACATATTTGCGGCGGTGTTTGCCGCGGAATATTTAAAGGGCGCAACTTTGGCGGAGAGCTGTTCCGCCGCGGGCAACTTTGTGGCGGACTGCATAAAAAACACTCCCGACGGGCACTTTTACGGCGCATGCTTCGAGGACGTTCTTTACTCAAAGCTCAAAAAGTAACAACAATAATTTTACGGCGGGCGTTTGCCCGCCGTTTTTGCTTCACGGCATAATGATTGACATTTAATTTTAATATGATATAATAATTTACACTTATGCCCATACTGCAAAATTTAAAATCGCCTGCGGATATCAAGGCGCTCAAAAACGACCAACTTGAAGAGCTTGCCGCGGAGCTACGCCAAACAATACTATCAACCGTATCCCAAAACGGCGGACATCTCTCGTCCAATTTGGGCATAGTGGAGGCAACCGTTGCCCTCCACAAGGTTTTCGATTGCCCCGACGACAGAATTATTTTCGACGTCAGCCACCAGAGCTATGCCCATAAACTTTTGACGGGCAGATATGCGGAGTTTTCCACCCTGCGCAGGGCGGGCGGAATTTCGGGCTTTTCCAACCCCGCGGAAAGCCCCTGTGACCCCTGTTACGAGGGGCACTGCGGCACAAGCATTTCCCAGGCGCTCGCCTTTGCCACGGCAAACAAAATGGCAGGCAACCAAAACTACACTGTTGCGGTAGTGGGGGACGGCGCCTTTACCAACGGAATGATCTACGAGGCGCTCAACAACTGCGCCGATAAGGATTTGCGGCTTATAATTCTTTTGAACGACAACGAAATGTCCATTTCAAAAAACATAGGCGGCTTAAACAAATCTTTGAGGCGTATGCGGTCGAGCGCGG
This sequence comes from uncultured Clostridia bacterium, assembly GCA_947629665.1. Taxonomy (GTDB): domain Bacteria; phylum Bacillota; class Clostridia; order Christensenellales; family Borkfalkiaceae; genus Coproplasma. Next base: position 1,313 of record CANREJ010000030.1, on the reverse strand, counting down.
GCTATTTCCGATTTAAGCACGGCACGCAGAAGGTGTTGCGTAAAATCCCCCTGCTCGGCAAAGCCGTAATTTGGCTGGGCAACAAAATAAAGAATTTTATAAAGGACGTCCTTTTAAAAAAGAACGTATTTGAAAATCTCGGTCTGGAATATATAGGCCCCGTGGACGGCAACAACATAAAGCGCACCTGCTCGGTGCTTGCCGAAGCCAAACTGCGCCAACAGTGTTGCGTAGTGCATATCTACACAAAAAAGGGCTTGGGATATACTCCCGCGGAGGAGGAACCCGCAAAATATCACGCCGTTCCGCCCTTCGATATTAAAGAGGGACTCAAAGACAGCGGGCAAAAGACCTTTTCGTCGGAGTTCGGCGAGTTTGTAAATTCGCTTGCGGAACGCGACGGCAGGGTGTGCGCAATCACCGCCGCAATGGGCGCGGGCACGGGGCTTGCGCTCTTTGAAAAGAACTATCCCGAACGCTTTTTTGACGTGGGCATAGCCGAAGAGCACGCCGTAACTTTCGGCGCGGGGCTGGCGGCGGCGGGCAAATTGCCCGTATGCGCGATGTATTCCACCTTTGCCCAGCGGGTATACGACCAGCTGTTCCAGGACGTATCCCTTGCCAACCTGCACTTTGTACTTGCGCTTGACAGGTGCGGTTTTGTGGAAGGCGACGGAATAACCCACCAGGGGCTGTTCGATTATTCCCTTTTCACGTCCATTCCCAACGTAACGGTCTATTCCCCCGCAACGTTCAAGGAACTTCGCTCCTGCCTCACAAACGCCGTGCGCGGCGAGGGCTTGCAAATAGTCCGCTACCCCAAGGGCGGGGAAATCGGCGGAGAGTGGGAATATACCGCAGACGGCGAAATAGCCTACACCCATGGCGCAAAAAATTGCAAAACCGCCATAATCACCTACGGCAGAATAGCCCAAAACGCACTGCCGCTCGCCGGTGAAAATACCTGCGTAATCCGCCTTGTAAAGGCGTTCCCTTATAACTACGGCGAACTTGCCGCCCTCACGGAGTCGGCGGAGTTTGTATATCTTTTGGAAGAGGGGATATACCAGGGCGGAATGGCGCAAAAACTCTCTGCGTATTTTTCTGCGCAGGGTAAAAAAGTAAAGACGCACGCTGTGGAGGGCTTTGTCAAGCACGGCGGACTTGAAGAAACATTTGCCGCCCACGGCTTTTCAACGGAACAAATAGCGGCGCAAATCTCCTCCGAGCTCCCGTCAAGCGGATTATAAGCGTCGCATAACATTGTCGCGCTTACGTTTTGCTAGGGTCATGTACTTCAATGTACACTCCCC
>CANREJ010000029.1 GCA_947629665.1 uncultured Clostridia bacterium | reverse complement strand
CCCGAACACGGTGTTGCCCTTACACCGTGTGAGAAAGTAGCCCTAAAAATCACGAAAAATCCCAAGCACGGCTTGCTTGGGATTTTTGTGAACTTTTGTATTTACGTAGTTAGCAACGGATTAGAAACAAGCAAGACAAGGAGCGTGCGTAAGCGACGACGGGAGTGTAAATATTTTAAAATACTTTACGGCGCAAGCAAAACCACGCTTTTGCGCCGGCGCACCACATTTGCGCATACCTGCGCCTCAGCGGTGGGAATTGCCGCCATTATATAATATGCGCGCCCTTAAATATGGCGGCAAGGGCGGCTGGCCGCCAAAACTCACGAAAAAATGCGGGGCCCGCAAAGGCACCGCATTTTTTGTGAACTTTTTAGAATCCGAAGTATTCGGCGGCGTTGTTGTAGCACACATCCTCCACAATCTTGCCGAGACGGGGAAGTTCGCTTGCGGGATACTGTCCGCTTTCAACCAGGCGGCCGAGCATCTGGCAGAGCAATCTTCTGTAATACTCGTGGCGGGGATATGCGAGGAAGGAACGGCTGTCGGTGAGCATGCCCACGGACTGCGCCACAAGCCCTACCTGCATGAGCGTTTCGAGGTTCTGGCGCATGCCGTCCTGCTGGTCGAGGAACCACCACGCCGTGCCTACCTGAACCCTGCCCTTTACGCCTGCCTTCTGGAAGCAACCGGCAAGCACCGTGAGCGCGTAGTTGTCGCGCGGGTTGAGGCAGTACAGTATTGTCTTGGGCAAGTTGCCGTCCTTGTCTATTTCGCCGAGGAGCGCGGAGAGCTTTTCCATGTAAACCGCGTCCTCTATTGCGTCAAAGCCGGTGTCGGGGCCTATCTTTTCGAGCATGCTCTTTGAATTATTGCGGAGCGCGCCGATATGATATTGCTGTACCCAGCCGTACTTTGCATATTCCTTTGCAAGCGCAATTAACACGTAGCCCTTGTATTTATCCTGCTCTTCCACCGAGATATGCTCGCCCTTCATGCCCTTTAAGAAGATTTCATTCGCCTCCTTATATGTGGCGGGAGCGTAGCATACGACGTCCAGAGCGTGGTCGGAAAGTTTGGAGCCCATGGAATCGAAGAACTTTATCCTCTCGGCGAGCGCGTCAAGCAAATCCTGCAAGCTCTTAATGGGTCTGCCCACTACGCCTGCAAGCTGGTCTACCCAGCTCTTAAACCACGAGAGTTCCACGTTTATAGCCTTGTCGGGACGGAACGCGGGGCGCACGCGAACTTTGAGCGTTTTGTCGGCGTTCATCTTCTTGTGCCATTCAAGGCTGTCTACGGGGTCGTCCGTAGTGCAAACCGTCTTTACGTTGAACTTATACATCATCTCGCGCGCGGTCAGCGTTTCGAGTACCTTGTTGGCCTTCTCCCAGATTTTAGGCGCGTTTTCCTTATTTATTATGTCGTCTATGCCGAAATACCTGCGCATTTCGAGGTGGGACCAGTGATAGAGGGGATTGCCCACAAAATAGGGCATGCTCTCGGCAAACTGCATGAACTTTTTGTAGTCGTCGTCGGGCCCCGAAATGGAATCCTCCTCATAGCCCCTTGCGCGGAGGGCGCGCCACTTGTAGTGGTCGCCGTATCTGTCGCCCGCGCCCAGCCAGACTTCGGCGAGATTCCTGAACTTTTTGTCCTCGTAAATCTCCTTGGGTTGAAGGTGGCAGTGATAGTCTATTATGGGCATCTTCTCGGCGTGTTCGTGATAGAGCATTTTTGCCGTATCGGTGTCAAGAAGGAAGTCCTTATCCATAAATTCTTTCATTATAAAGTTACCCCCGTTTTGAAAATTGCTATTTCCTTGGTGTGATTAAGCTCGTTTTTTGCAGGTTTGCCGTTGGCGGTTTCCACTACAAGGTCAATGAGCTTTTCGAGCTGGGTGTCGAAATCGCTTTCAAGCACCGCGCCCGCGTTAAAATCAATCCAATTCGCCTTGTTTTTGGCGAGATCGGAGTTGGTGGCTATTTTTAAGGTGGGAACAAACCCGCCGAAGGGTGTGCCGCGTCCCGTTGTAAACAGCACGAGGTGGCAGCCGGCCGCCGCAATGTTGGTTACGGCGCACATGTCGTTGCCGGGGCCGTTCAAAAGGTTTAAGCCCTTGTGGGTTACATAGCCGTCGTCAAAGACTACGTCCTCAACGGGCCCCGAACCCGATTTTTGCGTACAGCCGAGAGATTTATCTTCCAGCGTGGTTATGCCGCCCGCCTTGTTGCCGGGCGAGGGGTTTTCATATACTTCCTGCCCGTTCCTTATGAAGTATTCCTTAAATTCGTTGATGAGCTTTACAACCTTTTTGAAGGTCGCCTCGTCCTTTGCCCTGTTCATGAGCAGTTGCTCCGCGCCGAACATTTCGGGCACCTCGGAGAGCACGGTCGTGCCGCCCGCCGCCACGATATAGTCCGAAAAACGCCCTACGAGGGGGTTGGCGGTTATGCCCGAAAGCCCGTCCGAGCCGCCGCACTTCAAGCCCACTTTGAGGCAGGATATATCCTTTTCCACGCGCTTGTCGTGCTTTATGACTTCGGCAATCTCGTGCAGTTTTTCAACGCCCGACTCAATCTCGTCCTCCACTTCCTGGCAGACCAAAAACTTTATCCTGTTTTCGTCCACGGGGCCGAGGGAGGCTTTAAAGGCGGACATCTGGTTGTTTTCGCAGCCCAAGCCCAAAACCAGCACGCCGCCCGCGTTGGGATGGCGAACTATTTTTTGAAGTATGAGTTTGGTGCGCTCGTGGTCGTCGCCGAGCTGGGAACAGCCGTAGGGGTGGGTGTAGGTGAACACGCCGTCGTACCCCTCCGTGCCGTACTTTTCCTTAAACGTTTCCACAATGAGCTTGGCCTGCCCGTTCACACAGCCTACGGTGGGGATTACCCAAAGCTCGTTCCTTATGCCCACGTCGCCGTTGGTGCGCTCGTAAACGTTTACTTTGCGGGATTTTACGGGTTTTAAATCCGTGGGCACCTTGTTATAGGTGTATTCCAGCTCGCCCTTTAAATTGGTGTGCACGTTGTGGGTATGCACATGCCCGCCTGCGGCGATATCCGCCGTTGCATAGGCGATGGGGTTGCCGTACTTTATGATATGCTCGCCCGTCTTTATGGGCTTTAACGCAAATTTATGCCCCTTGGTGATGTCCTCTATGAGGGTTACGCCCTCGTGCTTTTCACCCTTTTTGAGGTCGCAGAGGGCAACGGCAACGTTGTCGAGCGGGTTTATTATTATTGTTTTTTTAGCCATTTACAAATTCCTCTACCGCTGCTCTCATACCCTTCGTTTCGATTGCCTTCAAATACTTTGCAACCGTTGCGGTGATCTCAGGGTGAATGGTGTTCATGTCTATATCCCACGCCTCTTTCCATGCGAGCGCGTCGTGAGCGAGCTTTTCATAGTCGCCGTTGAAGTTTGCCCAAAGTTCCTTCCACTTTGCAAGGTATGCGGGGTCGTCGTTCAAGGCTATGTCCTGCTCTCCCCTCTTGCCCTTGTGGAACACAACTATCGCCGCAAAGGAGAACAGAAGGTGTTGGGGCAGACCGCCCTTGATTTTAACGTAGTCTTCAAGCGTGGGCAGAAGGCGCGTTTTGAACTTTGTGGTGGAGTTGAGGGCTATTGACATGAGCTCGTGGCGGATAAAGGGATTCTGGTATCTCTCTATAACGCTGTTGGCAAAGGCAACCATCTGGTCCTGCGGCAGGTTTATTGTGGGATTGACTTCGTTGAACACAAAGTCGCGCACGTACTTGCCTATAACGGGGTCGTTCACCGATTCGCCGACCGTGTCTATGCCGCACAGATACGCAACGGGAACCATTGCGGTGTGCGAGCCGTTCAATATTTTGACCTTTCTCTGCTTATAGGGCTTTATATCGTCGGCAAATATGACGTTTAAGCCCGTGCTGTCGGCGGGAAGAACCTTTTGGATATAGGGTTCCTTTTTGAGTACCCAGAGGTGGAAAATTTCGCCCTTTACAACGTTGTTGTCTATATATCCCGTTTCCTTTTGTATTTCCTCTATCTCATTTCTGGGATAGCCGGGGACTATTCTGTCCACGAGGGTGGACGTGAAATGGTTGGCGGTGTTGAGCCACTCTATGAACTTCTTGTCCATCTTATTTATTACGGCAAGTTCGTTAAGGCACCTTTTAAGCTCGTCGCCGTTGTTGTCTATGAGTTCGCAGGGGACGATTGCCAGCCCCTTGTCCAATGCGCCGTTGTAGTGGTCGTACCTTCTCTTTAACAGTGCGAGGAGCTTGCCGGGATAGCTCTTGGGGCAGACGGTAAAATCGGTGTCCGTGGGGTCTACCGCAATGCCCGCCTCCGTTGTGTTGGATATAACTATTTGCAGGTCGTCGCTTTCGCCGTATGCAAGATATTTATCGTACTCGGTGAAGGGATTTATGCAGTCGCCTATAACGTTTATAACCTGGCTGCTTTTAACTTTTTTGCCGCCGTCGATGCCTTCCAGCCTCAACGTGTAGAGGCCGTCCTGCTCTTTGAGTTCCTTGACCCTGCCGAAGGGCATGGGCTGAACCACAGCAACGTTGGCCTGTATGGCGCCCTTGTCGTTGAGGTTTTGCAGTATCCACTCCACGAACGCGCGGAGGAAGTTGCCCTCGCCGAACTGTAAAATCTTTATCTTTCTTTCGGGCACGTTTTTAATTATTTTTTTACTTATAAGTTCCATAATTTTATGCTCCCATCAGTTATTATTGACCCTTTAAAAGGCCTTAAAAAGCGATAAAACAACACGGACTGCGGGCAAATTTTGCCCGCAATCCCGGTGAGTTGAAGTTGGATTAAACGATACCCTCGGTGAGGAATATTTTTGTGGCTTCCGTCCAAAGCTGTTCCGCGGGAACGCCGCTGTTGAACTTTTCCCAAAGTACCTGCAACTTGTGGTCTGTTTCCTGTAACATTTTCTCTTCTTCGGGCAAATCGTTCCTCTTTACGCTGTTGCGGAAGCAAAGCTCGGATTCAACGTCGATGAGGTATGCCGCGGAATAGGGAACGTATACTTTGAAGTCCTCGCCTACCTTGGGTGCATAGTGGGGATTTATCTTCATTATTACGTTGTGCCCGCCGATGGTTGCGTACACGTTGGTCGTGTCGCCCAAGAATTCGGTAAGTTCAACGTTGGTAACGACTTCAAACTCGTCCTTGCCCGCCTTTTCGTGGGCCAGCTTAACGGCTTCGGGACGGTATGCAAACAATACTTTTCTGCCCTCCGCCAAAGAAATGTCGTTGACAAGCGGGGCTACGTCCAGATTGAGACTGCCGTCTTCGGATACGAATTTTCCGTCCTTGACTTCGCCTTTGAGGAAGTTCATGGGAGGATCGCCTATGAAGCCCGCAACGAACAGGTTGCAGGGGTGGAAGTAAAGTTCGCAGGGCGAACCGATCTGCTGAATCCAGCCGCCCGCTTTCATAACCACTATTCTGTCGGACATGGTCATGGCTTCGGTCTGGTCGTGGGTTACGTAAATGGTGGTTGCGCCTACCGAACGGTGGATCTGCTTTATCTCCGAACGCATGGTAACACGCTGTTTTGCGTCGAGGTTGGACAGAGGTTCGTCCATGAGGAAGATATTAACCTTTCTTATTATGGCGCGGCCTACGGCAACACGCTGGCACTGGCCGCCGGAGAGGTTGCGGGGGAACCTTTCGAGATAATCCGTAAGTCCCAGAATTTTAGCCGTTGCCAAAACTCTCTCCTCTATTACGTCGGCGTCTATGCCTTCGAGTTGCAGACCGAAGCCGAGGTTTTCGGCAACGGTGAGGTGAGGATAGAGCGCGTAGGACTGGAATACCATCGCTATTCCCCTCTCCCTCGACGACATCTGGTTTGCCTTTTTGCCGTCGATGAAGAAATCGCCCGCAGTAATATCTTCGAGGCCGGCGATCATACGCAGGGTTGTGGATTTGCCGCAACCGGAATCGCCTACCAGGCAGATAAATTCACCGTTTTTGATTTCCATATTGAAATCGTGTACGGCGTGATATCCGTTAGGATATACCTTGTTTAAATCTTTAAATAAAAGTTGTGCCATTTTTATTTATTTCCCCTATATATATTTTTTTATTTTGAGTTAGGTTCACAAAATTCTCGGCAGGCCGTGCCTGCGAATTTAGAACTTTGCAATTACGAAGTCTGCAATTACGAAGTCAACAAGCGGTTAGAAGCGAGCAAGACAAGAAGCGCGAGGAAAACCCGAAGGAGTTTACTAAAACGTAAATGACTGAGGGTTGCCGCAGCGCGACACAGTATTGCGACGCTTATAATCCGCTTGGCGGCAGCTATTTCAAATCGCCGGTGGCAATATTGTCCATATCATCATAAGCCTGGTTCTCCCCGCACATACCCCATATAAAGGTGTAGTTGTGGGTGCCGACGCCGCTGTGAATGGACCAGCTGGGCGAGATTACCGCCTGTTCGTTGTGCATTATAATGTGGCGCGTTTCCTGCGGCTGGCCCATGAGATGGATAACCGCCTCGTTTTCGGGAAGTTCAAAGTACATATAAACTTCCATTCTCCTTTCGTGCGTGTGGCTGGGCAGGGTGTTCCACGCCGAACCGTCGGCAATTTCGGTCATGCCCATTGCCAGCTGGCAGCTTTGGCAAACATCGCCTATTATAAATTGGTTTATGGTGCGCTTGTTGATGGCGCTTTCACTGCCGAGGTGCCGCTGTACGCAGTATCTTGTGCCTTCGGGGGGTTCAACGCCCTCCACCGGCTTGGTTATTTTAACCGTGGGATACGCCTTGTGCGCAGGGCTGGAATTTATGTAAAACTTTGCGGGATTCTTGGGGTCGGCGGAGGAAAATTCAACTTCCTTTGTGCCTAAACCGACATATATGCCCTCTTTATGGCCTATTTCCCACTTTTTGCCGTCGAGCGTAATTACACCCGCGCCGCCGATATTGATTACGCCCAGCTCCCGCCTTTCAAGGAAGTATGCAGTTGCCAAATCCTTGCAGGTGCCGAGGGAGAGGGTCTCCTTTACGGGCATCGCACCGCCCGCTATAATTCTGTCCTGGTGCGAATAGGTCAATAAAATTTCATCAGCCTCGAACAGCTTTTCAATGAGATATTTTTCCCTGAGTTCCTTTGTGGTGTAGTGCTTGGAGTCGTCGGGATGGTTGGAATATCTCACGTCGAATTTAAGTTCTTTCATTTATATTTGCTCCCATTTATTTTTTATGAATTCCGTGCAGGGTACTATGTCGTCGCCCGTGGTGCCCTCCAAAACGAGTACGGCGTTTTTATCGTACGCCTTTATTTTGCCGAGAATTTTGTCGAAATCAAACATTCCCTTGCCGGGCGCAACCTGCTTTAACTTTCCGTCCTCAAAAACGCAGTCCTTGATATGGAATACGAGGATTTTGCCCGCAAAAGTTTTGAGGCCCTCGTCCAGAATTTCAAGATAGTTTTGGTAGTTGGAGGCGTCGAGATAGTTATATATATCAAAGATTATTTTGATATTATCGGCGGCAATGGCGTCCACGGCGCGCTTTAACGTTTTGACGTCGTAGCAAACGTGCCCCGCGGCGCCCTCCATTCCCACGTATGCGTTTACGCTCTTGGCGTATTCCGCAAGCTCGCGGAAGGTGGCAATTACCGTTTGCAACGCCTCTTCGGTGCGGTTTAAAGGATTGTACTTGTCGTCGTTGAAACTACCCGTTTCCGAGCCGACCACGGGGCAACCCAAAAGGTGCGAATATTTTAAATATTCCTTAAAAACCGCCTTGCAGCGCTCCACCTTTTGCTTATCCGAATGGACGGGGTTGAAGTACGCGCCGATGAGCCCCACGGTTATGCCGTTTTCCGCAAGCGTTTTGCCTATACGTGTTGCGTTTTCTTCGCCGAGCCCGCCGGGAACGTACTTTATTTCGTCCATGAATTTGTACGCCACGAGCTGTACGGCCGAGAGATTGCAACTTTTGAGCTTTTCAACCGCCGCGTCCAACCCTTTTACGCCGAGGTCGTGAGTCCTGAACGCTATTTTCATTATCTTTGAACGCGGCCCGAACCGTCGCCGCCGGCAAGAGCTTCAACTTCCTTTCTCGTAACAAGGTTGAAGTCGCCGGGAATGGTGTGCTTTAATGCGGAAGCGGCAACGCCGAATTCGAGAGCCGCCTTCCAATCCTTTCCGTCAAGGAAGCCGCAGATTGTGCCGCCCGCAAAGCTGTCGCCGCCGCCTACGCGGTCAACGATGGGGCTGATGCGGTATGTCTTGGAGTGATAGAACTCGCCCGTCGCGCCGTTGTAAATGCACGCCGACCAGCCGTTATCCGAAGCCGAGTGCGAAACGCGCAGGGAAGAAATTGCATATTTGAAGTGGAAGTCGCGGGTCATCTGCTCGAATATGGACTTGTAGCCCGCCAGCTCCAACTCGCCGCTCGTTACGTTTGTTTTACCGGGCTTATAACCCAACACAAGCTCCGCGTCCTCTTCGTTGCCTATGCACACGTCAACGTACTGCATGAGGTTTTTCATGACGCTCTGAGCCTTTTCGCTGGACCACAGCTTTTTGCGGAAGTTGAGGTCGCAGGAAACAGTTACGCCGTGCTTTTTGGCCGCCTTTAAGGCCTCCTCGGTCAAAACTGCGGCCGCGTCGGAAACTGCGGGAGTAATGCCCGTGAAGTGGAACCAGTCCGCACCCTCGAAAATGGCGTCAAAGTCGAAATCTGCCGCCGTTGCGGTGGATATGGAGGAATGGGCCCTGTCGTAAACTACCTTGGAGGGTCTCATTGCCGCGCCCGTTTCAAGATAGTAGATACCCAATCTTTCGCCGCACTTTGCAACGTGGTCTACCTCTACGCCGTACTTGCGGAGAGCGGCAAGCGCGCACTCGCCGATCTCGTTGTCGGGAACGGCCGTTACGAACTCGGCCTTATGGCCGTAGTTTGCACAGGATACCGCAACGTTTGCTTCACCGCCGCCGTAGTTGATGTCAAACTCGTCGGCCTGGATAAACTTTTCGTTGTTGGGTGTGGAAAGACGAAGCATAATTTCGCCCATGGTTACGATTTTTTTCATAATTTTTCTCCTCTTATATGAAAAATATATTTTTTTATTTTTTTTATTTTCACAAAAAGCTCGGCAAGCCGTGCCTGCGCTTTTTCGTGAGTTTGAGGGGCCAGCCCCTCTTTGCGCCATTTTTAGGGGCGCACTTTTTATATAATGGCGCAAATTCACCTTGCTGCGCGAGCGAAGCGACGCCCTGCCGAGGGTTCCCTGTGGGAAACGGCAGAGGCGCAGGTATGCGCAAATTGTGTTGCGCTGCGCACGCGAGCGTTAGCGACGCTTTGCACACCGCATTATAAAAATTTCTATAATAAGGTGCAAAAAGCGTGGTTTTGCTTGCGCCGTTTATTGTTTGGGAATGTTCACAAAAAGCTCGGCAAGCCGTGCCTGCGCTTTTTCGTGAGTTTGAGGGCTACTCGCCCTTTCCAATTACAAAGTTACGGTTTTGCACTTCAAAACATTGTATTTACGCAGTCTACAAGCGGTTAGAAGCGAGCAGAACACTGTAATTACGAAGTTGCAACGGGTTAGAAACGAGCAGAGCAAGGAAAGCGAGCACCGACGCCAGGAGTGTACATAGACGTACACGACTTAGGCGGCGCGGAGCTTGACACCGCTATGCGAAGTTTATAACCCGTTGGCGGGAGCCCGCGGGAGCTTATTTGCGTAACACAAGATGCACCGCAAACCCGCCAAACTCATCCTTCAAATACGCCACGTTCATAACTCCTTCCGCGTTGTATTTAAAAGAGCTTTCGTCCGCTTCGTAGCCGCGCAGTTTAAGCTGGTATACGGCGCGCTTTACCGAGTTGGTTGCAACGGCTATATGCCCGCACTTGCCCCTGCCGGGCTTTTTCATCATCTCCATATACGTTGCGGCAAATACCGAGCTGTTGCCCACTTTTTTGGTGAACCCGAACGCCCTGTCAAACTCGTCGGCAACGGCCTCCGCTTCCTGCGGGTCGGCACAGTTTATTCCCACGTGAACCATCTCGAAGCCGAGCATTTTATCAATCGCCTCGCGGCAGAGCTTTGTTATGCCCGCCCAGTCCTCGGCTTCCAGAAGTTTTGCGGGAACTATCCAGCTTCCGCCGCAACAAACTATCTTTTTGTAGGCAAGATAAGTATTCAAATTGTCCGCCGTAACGCCGCCCGTGGGCATAAAGCGCATGGTGGTGTAGGGTCCGCAAACGGACTTTATGTAGGGCAGGCCACCCGCCTGTTCTGCGGGGAAGAACTTTGCAAAGTCAAGCCCCAGTTCCAACGCCTGCTCTATTTCGCTTGCCGAAGAGAGCCCCGGCGCAAAGGGTATGCCCTTATCGAGGCAGTGCTTTACAACCTTGGGGTTTAAACCGGGAGCCACGCAGAATTTGGCGCCCGCCGCATACGCCGCGTCCGCCTGTTCGCATGTTAAAACGGTGCCCGCGCCCACAAGCATGTCGGGATAGACCTTTACCATCCTGCGGATAACCTCGTCAGCGCCCGCCGCACGGAAAGTTACTTCGGCGCAGTTGATTCCGCCCTCCCTCAGCGCATTTGCAAGGGCTTCGGCGTTTTCAACCTTGTCCAGCTTGATGACGGGCACTATGCCCACGTTGCCCAGCTCTTCCACAAGCGCGTCTATTTTTTGTTTAACAGTCATGCTTTCCTCCTTAATTTCAAAGCTATATTATCACGCTATACATTATAAAATATAAATCAATCTATTTCTATGCACAAAACGGACAGGTTTATACACTTTTTGGTTAATTAACGGTTTATGTGCAAAGCGGGCGCGTGATTTTAAAAGAAGGTGAGTCTTACGGGCGGATATTGGGAATAACTATGTATAGAGCACATTAGGGGCTGTGAGGTGGTTTTGTGGAATATCATTCGGTGGACGCGGGGGAAGTTTTGAAGGAGCTCGGCTCCTCCGCGGAGGGAATTACGGAGAGCGAGGCGGGCGAGCGGCTGAAAAAGTACGGCAAAAACGAGCTCGCCGCAAAAAAGAAAAAGCCCGCGGTGTTGCGGTTTTTTGCGCAGTTTGCCGACGCCATGATAATAGTTTTGATTGTTGCCGCGGCGGTTTCGGCGGGGTTTGCCCTGTACGGAATGGCGCACGGCGGGGATCTGGCGGAACTTATAGATTCGGCTATAATACTGCTAATAGTGGTTTTGAACGCGGCGATAGGGTTTGTGCAGGAGAACAGGGCGGAAAACGCCTTGGAGGCCCTGCGCGCAAAAAACAAGCCGTTTGTTAAAGTTATACGGGGCGGGGAACAAAAAAATATTCCCGCCGAAGAGCTGACCGTGGGGGACGCGGTGGTTTTGGAGGCGGGCGACGCCGTACCCGCGGATTTGCGCCTTACCGAAACGGCGGCCTTGAAAATAGAGGAAGCCGCGCTGACGGGAGAGTCGGCGCCCGTTGAAAAACAGGCGGCAGAAATTCTTTGCAAAGACGCGCCGCTCGGCGACAGGACAAACATGGCGTACCTCGGCGGCACCGTGGCTTACGGCAGAGGCAGGGGCGTTGTGTGCGCCGTGGGAATGGACACCGAAATGGGTAAAATCGCATACATGTTGCAAAATGCCGCCTCCGAGCCCTCGCCCTTGAACAGACAGCTTGCAAAAACGGCAAAAATTTTATCGGCAGTCGTTCTGGCTGTGGCGGCTGTGATTTTTACCGTCTGCATGATACGCGACCCCTCCTCCGCAAACGAGGCGTTTATGACCTCTGTGGCAATAGCAGTGGCGGCAATCCCCGAAGGCCTGCCCGCCGTCGTTACCGTGGTGCTGGCAATGGGCGTGCAAAAAATGTCCCGCAAAAACGCAATAGTAAAAAACCTTACGGCGGTGGAAACGCTCGGCTGTTGCCAGATAATCTGTTCGGACAAAACGGGCACTCTCACCCTCAACAAGATGACCGTAAAGGAACTCTATGCGCCCTCCGGCGACGAAGGGCTTTTAAAGGATATATTTTCGCTGTGCAACGACGCGGCAATCACGGGCGACGGACTCACGGGCGACCCCACCGAAACGGCGCTCGTTGCCTGCGCTTTCGGGCAAAAGGGCGGAGAATATGCCGCGTTTATTAAAAATAACCCGCGCATAAACGAACTGCCCTTTGACAGCGTAAGAAAGCTGATGACAACCGTCCACAGGCGGGAAAACGGCATATATTCCTACACAAAGGGCGCGCCGGACGAACTTTTGAAGCGGTGCGATAAAGTCCTCACAAACGAGGGCGTAAGGCCGTTGACCCCCGAATATGCGCGAATTATAGAGGGTGAGAACTCGCAAATGGCGCAAAAAGCCCTGCGCGTTCTGGCGGCGGCTTACTGCGAGGGGGAGAGCCTTGAAGAGAAAAACCTCACGTTTGCGGGGCTTGCGGGAATGATTGACCCGCCCCGCCCGGAAGCCAAGGCGGCAGTGGAAAAGTGCCGCGCCGCGGGAATCAAGCCGCTGATGATAACGGGCGACCACCCCTACACCGCAAACGCCATTGCAAGGGAGCTGGGCATACTGCGGGAGGGCGACCTCTGCGCGACGGGCGCGGAACTCGACAAAATGGACGACGGGGAACTCGGCGGGCACATTGAAGAGTACTCGGTGTTTGCGCGCGTCAGCCCCGAAAACAAAATAAGGATAGTCCGCGCTTTCCGCGGCCGCGGCAAGGTTACCGCCATGACGGGGGACGGAGTGAACGACGCGCCCGCCATAAAGGAGGCCGACATAGGCGTGGGCATGGGAATAACGGGCACGCAGGTTTCAAAAGAGGCGGCGGACATGGTGCTCGCCGACGACAACTTTGCCACAATTGTGGACGCCGTTGAAGAGGGCAGGAAAATATATTCCAACATAACAAAGGCAATACAGTTTCTGCTTTCGGCGAACATTGCCGAAGTGCTGTGCCTGTTTATTGCCACGGTGATTTTGGGGGAAAGATTTTTGACGCCCGTAATGATACTTTGGGTCAACCTTATAACCGACTCCCTCCCCGCGCTCGCCCTCGGCGCGGAGGCCGCCGAGAGGGACGTAATGGGCATGCCGCCGAGAAATTCGCAGAGATCGCTGTTTGCGGGAGCCATGGGCAGGGATATACTTATTCAGGGAATATTGCAGACGGCGCTCGTTTTAACGGCATATCTCATAGGCGAACACGCGCTGGACACTTCCCATCACGAAGTCTCCATGACAATGGCGTTTGTGAGTTTGTGCTTTATACAGCTCTTCCACGCCTTTAATTTGCGTTCGCAAAAAAACAGCGTTTTAAACGGGCGCATTTTTTCAAACAAATACCTTGATATCTCCTTTGCGCTGGGCATTTTGCTCACCGTTCCCGTTGTTGTAACGCCCTTTTTCAACGGAATATTCTGCACTGCGCCATTAAACCCCGCGGAGTGGCTCACTTCCCTCGGCGTGGCGTTTGCCATAGTGCCCCTTGTGGAAGCCGAAAAACTTATTGTAAAACTTTTGGGTAGAAGAAGGATAAAAAAACGGGAAGCGTAACGCCGCCCGGATAAGAAAATTATAATCACATAGTTTTCTGCAATACAAAGTCTGCAAACGGTTAGAAGCAAATATTCCTAAATAATTTACGGCGCAAGCAGGACGAGCGAGGCATTTCATAGCACAGCACAGTGCGCTGTGCGTGCCGAAGTGAGATGAGTGAGCGCATAATGCAAGGCGCGCACGATGACCGAGCCAACGGTTTTTCCATGCCGTTGGCGAGAAGGCCTGCGCCAGCGCACCACATTTGCGCATACCTGCGCCTGGGCGGTGGGAATTGCCGCGATTATATTATATGTGCGCCCTTAAAATCGCGGGCAGAGGGCAAGTAGCCCTGAAAATCACGAAAAATCCCAAGCAAGCCGTGCTTGGGATTTTTGTGAACCTTGTTTTTACGAAGTCTGTAAGCGGTTAGAAGCGAGCAGAGCAAGGAAAGCGAGCACCGACGACAGGAGTGTACACAGAAGTACATGTCGTACCGAAGGCGTTAGCCTTACTGAGGCGGCGCGCAGCTTGACACAGCTATGCGACGCTTATAATCCGCTTGGCGGGAGCAAAAAGCAGGCGCAAACGCCTGCTTTTCATCTCCCCAGCCAGCCGCCGTCAACGGCAATAGTAAACCCGTTAACATAATCGCTGGCGGCCGAAGCGAGGTACACTGCCGCGCCCTCCAAGTCGGCGGGAGTGCCCCAGCGCCCTGCGGGAATACGCGCCAATATATCCGCCGAACGCTCCTCATCCTGCCTTAAAGCCTGCGTGTTGTTGGTTGCCATATATCCGGGAGCTATTGCGTTTACGTTTACGCCGTACTTCGCCCACTCGTTGGCAAGCGACATGGTTATTGCGCGCACGCCAGATTTTGCCGCCGCGTACGAGGGCACCCTTATGCCGCCCTGGAATGAGAGCATCGAAGCTATATTTATTATCTTGCCGCCGGAGTGCTGTTTTATGAACTGCTGGCCCACAGCCTGCGTCAAAAAGAACACGGTCTTTAAATTCACGTTCATAACCGAGTCCCAATTTTCTTCGGAAAACTCAATACTGTCCTGCCTTTTTATAATTCCCGCGTTGTTTACGAGGATATCTATCCTGCCGAATTTGGCAACCGCCTCCTCTATTATGCGGGGTATGACGTCCGTTGTACTTAAATCGGCGATGACGTTATAAAAATTTTCGCCGAGCATTTCGGCCGTTTCGGTTGAAGGGCGGCGGGATACTCCCACTACCTTTGCGCCCGCCTCCACGTAGGCCTTGCAGATACCCTGTCCCAGCCCCGTGTTACTGCCCGTAACAAGCGCGACTTTGCCGTCGAGTTTAAATAAATCCAGAATCATTATACTTTCCTCCCTATCATTTTTATTAATTTTACAATAATTTTTTTGGTTTTGCAAGCCGTGTATTAAAGTTCTTTTTCAAAGCAGACGGTCTGCGCGGGGTCTATTTTATATACTTTGCCACGTATTTCCAGCCAGACGGGGATTGCCGAGGGGTTGAATACCCTTTCGCCGTCCATTGCGAAAACAAGCGAACGGTAGGCGCTCACATATTCGTAAATTTCGATATTGGTGGCGTACCAGATATCCTCCCTGTTGCCGAGTAGCTCCGCTACGTCCTCTATAACATTCCAGTTGCCGTTGTCGTCAAACTCGTAGCTGTGCCCCCATATATACATGAGCCACGGCTCGCGGTGCTTTAATTCGTTTTGCGGGCTGCCGCCGGAAAACTTTTGGACAAGGGGCATAAGTTCGGGGTCGCTGTGGTGGCAGGTGGGGTGCCATTCCAAAAAATTTTCGGGCAGGGCAAAGCTGTGCGTGGAGCATGTAGTCCGTGCGTAAACAACCCCCAATTGCGGGAGTATGTTGAGTATTTGCCCGTTATAGCCGTTGTAGGCGTAAGCCATTCCGCGCACTATCCTGCCGAATTTTTGCTCCAAATACACGCGGTTTTGCACTATTTCGTTCACCGCCTCCGGCAGGGGCACTTTGTTTAAATATATGTGCCTTGCGCCGTGGAGGGCAATTTCGTGCGGGCCGTTGTAAAAGGTGATAAAGGTCTGCTCCTCGTCCATTCTGTCGTGCCAGCGTTCGCAACCGAACAGAAGGCTGTTTAAGTTGAACGTGCCCTTTAATTTGTGCTTGTTTAAAATTTCCGTTAAGCGCTTGTCCGCCTTGACGCCGTCGTCGTAACTGAAAGTGAGGGCCTTATCCCTGCCCTCCGGAAAGCGCATATATTTTTCCTCATACATCTGGCGGAACATATCTGCCTCCTTACTTCTTTATGCGCGCAGGCGTAACCCTGAAAAATTTGAAGGTTGCATTTCCCTTGGATATGCTGTTGGCGCGGGCATATATGCCCAGCTTTGCCCCTACCCACACTCCGGGCGCGGCATAGAATTTTTTGGTGAACGCACTGCCGCCGAAGGTGTATTTTACGGCGAGCTTGTGCCTCTCCTCGTAGCGGGCGCTTATCTGGAACGTTACGTAGTTATCGGCATACGGCTGGCTGCGGCACAGCGTTTCGTCCTCCGCACCGCCTATGGAACCTTTGCGTATTTCCAGATAGTTTTGCCCCTCTATCCTGACTACGCAGATATATGAATACTCCCTGCCGAACACGGTAAAACCAACTTCGTCGCCGTCGTTTACAAGGTTTAACTTGCACTTGCACTTTACGGAAAAGTTTTGATACTGCACCTTTTGCATTATAAGCTGAGGGAGATCGGAAAGCGCCGACTTCGAATAATATACGCAGTTTAGCCGCAGTCCCTTTTTAAAGGAATACCACTCCTCCTGCGGGTTGGCGGGCGTCTGCCATACAAGCGAGAGCTTATCGCCCGAAAAGTCGTCGTTGGGGTCTATCGAGTAGCCCGTTTGAATGTTCACGGGGTATGCGCCGCCCTCCACGGGTACTCCGGGAAGGCTGTCGTCGTCCACTCTCCCCGCAAGCGGCCAGTCGTTTATCCACTCCGCGGGCTGTAAGTGGACTATCCTGCCGTAGGGGCCCATCTGCTGGAAGTGCATGAACGCCCAGCGTTTGCCGTCGTCGTCCAGATCTATGAGCGCGCCCTGGTGGGGACCGTTTACGTCCGTGTCGCCCTGGCGCATTATAATCTTGCTTTCGTAGGGGCCGTATATCTTTTCGGAGCGCAGGGCAGTCTGCCAGCCCGTGCCAACGCCGCCCGCAGGCGCCAGAATATAAAAATATTTGCCGTGTTTGTAAAATTTGGGGCCCTCTATGTTGGGATTGTTGTTGTGGCCGTCGTAGATGAAGGCGTATTTGTCGGCGGGGGTCTTCAAATCGGCGTCCGTTTCGAACACGGCGAGTTTGGAGTTGAAGCCCGCGCGGCTCTTTGCAAAGGCAATCACAACAAAACACTTGCCGTACGCCCATATGGGGCAGGGGTCCTCGAAGCCCTTGCCCACGAGAAGCGGCCGCATGAGCGACCATTTGCCGTAGGGGTCGGCGGTTTCGGATACGAATATGCCCTCGTCGGGGAAGGGAATAAGGCAGTAAAACTTGCCGTTGTTGTAGCGTAATGAGGGCGCCCACGCGCCGTGGCCGTGGCACACCTTGTTGAACCGCTCAAAGGGGATTTTGGGCAATACGTAGTTGATTATTTCCCATTCGACCAGGTTTTTGGAGTGCAGAACGGGCACGCCGGGAACATGGTTGAACGAGGACGCTACCATGTAAAAATCGTCGCCGACGCGTATTACGTCGGGATCGGAATAGTCGCTAAACAGCACGGGGTTTTGATAATCCATACTTTCACCTTGCCAAAAATTTTTCAGCTATAAGTTTATCATATTTTATTGTGCATTTCAATACTTTGCGGCTTTTATTTTAATTGATTTTTGGGGCGATATTGACTTTTGGGCGGGTTGGTGATAATATAAAACCGTACAAATCAATTTAAGGAGATTATACTTATGGCAAACAAAAATCCCTATGCAGGCACAAAGACCGAAAAGAACCTCTGGGAGGCCTTTGCAGGCGAATCGCAGGCGAGAAACAAATACACTTATTTTGCTTCGGTTGCAAAAAAAGCAGGCTACGAGCAGATTGCCGAACTGTTTTTAAAGACAGCCGAAAACGAAAAGGAACACGCAAAACTCTGGTTTAAGGCGCTGGGGGAACTCGGCTCCGTGGAGGAAAATTTGCTCGCTGCCGCCGAGGGCGAAAACGCCGAATGGACGGACATGTATGAGAGAATGGCGCGCGAGGCAGACGAGGAAGGTTTCACCGCGCTTGCCGCACAGTTCCGCGGGGTTGCGGCAATTGAAAGAGCCCACGAGGAGAGATACCGCGCCCTTCTTAAAAACGTGGAGACAAAACAGGTGTTTGAAAAGAGCGGAGTTATGGTTTGGGAGTGCCGTAACTGCGGACACGTTGTGGTCGGCACAAAAGCGCCCGAAATCTGCCCCGTCTGCAAGCACCCCCAGAGCTTCTTCGAAGTTAAAAAAGACAACTATTGAGAGAGCTCTCCCGCGGGATTTTAAAGCCCTGCGGATAGTAAATAAAAGCGCGCCTGACGGGATTTTTCCGGCGCGCGTTCAATACTATGGACAATGACGATGTTTTTATAATGGACGGCTCAACGCTCGTCAAATACAACGGCGAAGGCGGGAACGTTATAATTCCCAACGGCGTTACCGTTATAGGCGCGGACGCATTTGCGGAAAACGAGGCAATAACCTCCGTTACGTTTGCGGACAGCGTTGAAAAAATAGGTTTAAACGCCTTTTGGTGGTGTTCGGGAATACGCGAAATACGCTTCGGCAAAAACAGCAACTTAAAGATGCTGTGCCGCGGTTCTTTCAACGGCGCGGGCGTTACACACTTAATCCTGCCCGACAGGTTGCAGACGATTGACGGAGCATTTGAATGTTGCCAGGAACTTGTGGGCGCGGTTTTGCCGGAGGGGCTCAGGGAAATCAAAAATTGGGCGTTCGACTCCTGCGAAAAACTTACGCAGATAAACATTCCCTCCACCGTTACCCTCATCGGGGAAAACGCGTTCAGCCTGTGCGAAAGCCTTGAACGCATAGAGCTTCCCGAAAGTTTAACAGTCTTGGGCGGTTACTCCTTCTGGCACTGCAAGGCCTTGAAGGAACTTATAATTCCGCCAAAGACAAGAGAGATAAACTTTCTTTCATTGGGATACTGCCCTAACCTCAAAAGACTGTATCTGCCCGCCAGCCTGCAATATATAAACGAAGACGCATTCAGCGATAATCCCGCGCTCACCGATATTTACTACGGCGGGATCATGGCTGCCTGGCGGCGGCTGGCCGCGGGCGTCAAATTCCGTAAATTCACCTATGAGTATAAATTTACGGGCGGCAAATGGGAAGTTTACGAGGGGCGGAGAAAATATAAAACGCCCGTTCTGCCCATTACCGTACACTGCCGGGACGGCGAAATTACCATTTAAACTCCGGCGCCGCGCGGAAATCCGCGCGGCGCCCTTTTTTTGCGTTTTTTTATTAAATTGCCGTTACGTGTTGAGTTTTTTTAAGCCGAGACCGATTAATATATTCTCAAAATTTCTTAAGGTTTTCTTTTCGCAGTCTTCCTTAGAGGTTATCTCTTTTAACATACTTGTCTTTAATTTTCGCCGTCCGTTCATGTCGGGAGGACAGTATTTATCAAAATCTTTGCCCGAAAACAGGTTCTCTATCTGCCCGTTCTCACCCTCGCCCGCAAACACGCAGTGCTTGCTGTCGCCTATTATATCGTCAATAATTCCGCCGTACTCGGTGTGCCGCCTCCTGTACTCCCCGTCCTTGAACTTGTTGTCGTTGTCCAGGAGCGCGACAAAATTCACTTTCAGCTCCATGCACAGCTTTGTCATCTGCAATATGGCGTCGCCGTCGCAGTTGTGGAAGCGTACGCCGCGCAAATCGTAGCCGAGGATCTCGGCGAATTTTTTTATGCACGCTTCGTCCGCCCTGCCCTCCACAAGAATGGTTTTATCGCCCAGCCTGAAAAGCAGGTCGGCGGCGGCAAGCGCGCCCAGCCCGCGCATGGCCTCGGCAGAGTTTTCCGCGCCCTTTAAAGCGTATGCAACCGTGCCCTCCGCCGTCATCTCCACGTTGATTATGTTTTTGAAGTTTTCGGGGAACATATAGGGGCTGTGGGTGGCAAGGAAGACGCGCACGCCGCTTTCGGCAAGGCCGTCCAGCTCCCTGCGTATTTCGTCCGTGGCGGCGGGATGAAGGGTGGACGCGGGTTCGTCCAAAATCAAAATATCGTCCCTCTTTAATATGCTCTTTATGAGTTTATAGCAAATATACCACCGCCTGCCCAGGCTCGTCTCGCCGAAAGGCGTCTCGTGGCCGCTCTTTTCTTTAACAAACAGCTCGTACTTTAAGTCGGTTTTGTTACGGATAAATTTAAATTCCAGGCCGCTGACTTCATCCCTGTCAAAATCGGGCAAAATGTTTTTAAACAGCACGCCGTTTATTTCGTGCTCGATTTTTTGCAGTCTTTCGCCGCCATCGCCCTTGTTTACGGTGGAAAAGTTCTCGCCCCTTTCAAGCAGTCCTCTCTCAATCAAAAATTTGTATATCACGTCCTCAGGGCAACTGAATTTCGTGTGTACCCTCGCATTTTCGTAGCCCTGCGAGCGCCTGTCGGTGAAGTTTATAGCCGTTTCGTAGTCCAAAAAATACACCTGCCCCTGCAATTTTTGCAAATCGCCTATGAACTTGTTGTATTTTTTGACGCCGTCCTTTTGGCTATCCAAAAATTCTTTTTTGCGGGCTTCAAACTCTTTTTTGCAGTCCGCCGCCGCTTTGCAAATCGCCGAATGCTCCTTTTTTATTCCCTTGAACAGCTCTTTAAGCTCCGCGGACAGCTGACGCATCTTTTCGGCGTGCCACGCCCGCACGTCCTCCGCCGACTTGCCCAGATATTTTTCTGCGGCGGGCGGTAAAAGGCCGGGGTCGTTTATTTTAAATTCGCAGTTGCCGAAAGGCCGTATGTTGCCGTCCTTAATAAAATAAGCGCCGCGTAAAAAGTCTGTGGGGGTTATGCCTTCCTTTGGCAATCTGTCGAAAAATTCCGCGATGTTTTGGCAATCCAGGTACCCGGAATCGAGAAAGCAGATAATATCCTCCGCACTGCCCCCGGAGTTATTTTTTGTAATCTCAAAAAAGTCATTGCGGCCGTCCAAACGGCAACCCAGCAGGTATTTTTCCGCCTCCGCGAGCGACTCTTTGAATTTTTTTAACAGCGAGCCGTACTCGCCGAAGCGCCGCAAAATTTCTTGCCGGTAGATGTGGCACGGATATTTCTTTTCGGCGCCGCCAATGTACTCTACCGCGGTGTTGCGCCCGCCCACAAAGATTTCGCCCGTCTGTTGGTCGAAATTTATAATTCCCGCGTACTCCTGCCGCTCGTTGGGGTTGAGCTGAACGGTAAAGCCGCTGTTTTCCAATCCCCGGACAACATACTCCGTTTCTTCGTAAGCCGTAAGGCGCATGCGGAATATCTTGGAAATGGCTTCCAAAACGTTGCTCTTGCCGCTGCCGTTTTTGCCTATAAACGTATACGGAAAATTGCGTGCCGTTACGTCCACGGACACTTCCTTTACCGATTTATAATCCCTTATTGTTATGCTCTTGATTTTCATTGCCGTTTTCTCTTTTTTTATTATAGCACAAATAAAAAATATCTTCAACAGATTATAGCCGCGGCGGCAACAAAAAGATTTTGCGGGTTTTGAGAATGGAAAAAAAGCGCAAAGCAAAACCGCACGGGAACTACCCGTGCGGTTTTGCGGTTGTGCGGTTACGCTGCCTTGTTGTCAAGAATTATAGCGCCGATGGTTTCGCAAATATCGTTAACCGTGTTGAAATCGATTTTGATTTTATTTTTGTTTTTGTTGCGCTTAAAACGTGCAAAGAAGCCCTTGCCTTTATCCTTATGCGCGCCCAGCACCAGGGCCGTGCCCTCTTCTTCCTTCGTGTTTATCACAAGTGAAAAATCACCCTGGTTCAACAATTTTACGCAGTGAACTATAAGGAATATCCCCACTATCACAACGGCCAGCAGTACGCCTACGATTATTCCCAAAACAGGCAGTATGTTGCTTTTGTGGCCGTTGGTACACTCAACGGATTTAACATAGTCAAGGGGTATTTCGCTATATTCGGTGGAACGTTTTGTCGCCACAAGGGAAATAATCCTCTTTGAAGTAACGGTAAGCCTTGCCTCGTACTTGCCCTTGGCGTCCTTGCCCTGCGCGTAGTCCCAATTTTTTATAAGACGCTCGTTGTTGCTTAATTTAATGCTCATTCCAACTCCTCCCGTGTAAATGTACCCTTATTATAATCTTACAAAAGTAAGAAGTCAAGTATTTTTCTTACAATTGTGAGAAAATAATTTTATGGAGAACAAGTTTGCCGAAAACTTAAAGACTTTAAGACAGGAAAAAGGGATCGGCCAGGTAGAGCTTGCCAAACATATAAACGTGAGCCGCGGGATAATAAGCCTTTGGGAAAACAGCCTGCGGGAGCCGGGAATGTATAACCTGATTGCGCTGGCGGATTACTTTGACGTGAGCGTGGATTATTTGATAGGCAGGGAAAATTAACACGGCGGCAACAAGGCGAATACAATATATTGTGGCGGGCGGAGCGCCGCTTAACTATGCCGCAAATTTTTTGTTCAATTTATTAAAATCAATAAAAAATCGCTTGATTTTTAAAAATATATTTGGTATATTAATAAAGCGTTTGGGAGCTTAGCTCAGTTGGGAGAGCAACTGCCCTACAAGCAGTGGGTCACAGGTTCGAGCCCTGTAGCT
>CANREJ010000028.1 GCA_947629665.1 uncultured Clostridia bacterium | reverse complement strand
GAGGGTTGCGAGGTAAACACAACCCTTCTGAAATTTTTGAAGCAGGAGTTCGGCATAGACGTGCGCGGCGTGGAGGGCAAGGGGCTTTCCCCCGCGGAGATAGCCGCCGTATTCCGCGCCAAAACGGCCAACATGAAGGATTGGCTGATCTATGAGGATATATATCTTGCGCAGTTCACGTTTGCGCGCTATGCAATGTGGGCGGACGTAAAGGAAAACGTAAACACATACCGCAAAAACGCGCTCATAAACAGCCTGCTTACAAACTCCAACGCCCTGCCCTCCAACAAACTTTCGGGCGTGGACGAGGACGACAGCGACCCCGCGGAAATTTTAACCCCCCTTGCATGCGACAGCACGCAGTTTGCCGCCGTGGCGGAGTCGGCAAAGGGCACAACCTTTGTGTTGCACGGCCCTCCCGGCACGGGCAAGAGCCAGACCATAACAAACATAATCGCCAACGCGGTGGACGCCGGCAAGCGCGTTCTGTTCGTCGCCGAAAAACAGGCGGCGTTGCAGGTTGTGGAAAAGCGTCTGCAAGAGATAGGCATTGCCGACTTCTGCCTGGAACTGCATTCCGGCAAGCCCTATAACAAGGCGGATATAGTCCGCAAAATAGAGAATACGCTTGCGCTTTCGGGCGCGGGCGACGGTGAAAAATTTGCGGGCGCCGCGCAAAAGATTAAGGACGTCCGCGGCGCTCTGCGCGCACCCTTTGCCGCCCTGCACAAAAAGCGCAGGCTGGGAGTTTCCGTCTACGAGGGCATAGTTTATTATCTCCAAAACAAGACCGCCCCCGATTTAATGAACATAGAGACCACCTTCTACGACGGCCTTACCCGCAAAAAGCTCGAAGAGTACGAAGTGATGCTTTCAACGGCGCAGGCGGCGGCAAGCGAGTGCGGCGGCGTTTACCGTTCGCCCTTTTCGGAAGTAAAGCTGACCTATTGCGACAAAAAGGTCAAAAAAGCCGTGCAGTGCGCGGCGGAAATTGTGCTTGCCGAGTTAAAACACTTGAAGCATTACCTTGGTTTACTGCTTGAAACTTACAACCAGAAAGTCTCCAAATTCACCCGCAAAAAACTTAAAAACTCAATACGTATCGCCGAAATTTTAAACGGCGACACCTTAAAAGAGTTCTTTGAGTGCGACGAAGGGGAGTTCTACCGCTTTTACAACGCCAACCTCAGGTACGACGGCGAAGTTAAAAATTGGCTCAACTACTTTAAAACGTTGCCCGATATAGAAAAGCTCGCCCCCGACATAGAGCGCGAGCTGGACATATGGGGCGAAAACTACCGTTCCTCCCGCATATTGTTGCAGGTAATAAAGCGCATAAACCGCTGCGGAAGAACGCTTGCCCAAAGCGAGGAACTCGAATGGATAAAGCGCGCCAACGAAATTGAAAAGGCGCGGGTTATGATGCTTACCAACACAAAACTTTCCGAAAAGTTTGTGGGCTTCGGCGGCATAAACTACAAAAAGCGGGAGGAGTTTTTATCTCCCCTCAACAACCTGCACAAGCTGTGCGCCGAGACCTTTATGGACTACAACGCCGACGCGTTCAACAGCGTATGCGCCTCGGCTTCGGGCGGCGTGCTCGCCCCTCTTTTGCGGGGATATATTTCCGCGGCGGACGCATTTTGCCGCAGTGCGGAAAACTATCTTTCGGCAATCGGCGGGGACGGCTCGGCGTTTGAGGACAGCGACGTGTTTGAAATATACACCCAAAAATGTTCTGCGCTGGTGGACAACATAGATATGCTTCCCGCCTGGTGCGAATATAAGGCTACGGCAAAGAAACTCAACGAGAGCGGCCTCACCTTTATGACGGACGCCATGGAGAGCGGAAGGATAAGCGGGCAACAGGTGCTCTCCTCGTTCAGGAAAAACGTGTACCGCAATTTCATTCAAACCAACATACCCGCGGACGAGGATCTGGCGGCGTTTTCGGCAAGCGTTATGGATGAAAACGCGGCTTCGTTTTCGCAGATACTCGAAGAGTTCGCCGTGCTCACGCGCGAAAAAATCCGCGCAGACCTCATTTCCCGTCTGCCGTCGGGGGACGCGGAAGGCCCCCTCGCCTTGGAGCTTATGACCTTCCAGCGGCAAATCAAGGGCAATTTGCGCTCGGTCAACCTGCGCACGCTGTTCGGCGAGATACCCGAACTCATGAAGGTGGTTGCGCCCTGCATGCTGATGAGCCCAATAACCGTATCCCAATTCCTGCCGCCCGACCCCGAACTGTTCGACATAGTTATCTTTGACGAGGCTTCGCAGATACCCACCTGCGAGGCGGTACCCTCGCTTGCAAGGGCAAAGAGCGCAATTATAGTGGGCGACCCCAAGCAAATGCCGCCGACTATGTTCTTTTCAACAACGGCGGGGGAGGACGAAACGCCCGAAACGGAGGATTTGGAGAGCGTTTTGGAGGACTGCCTCGCCCTCGGCATACCCGAAAAGCACCTTATCTGGCACTACCGCTCCAAGCACGAGAGCCTGATAGCTTTTTCCAATATCAATTACTACTCTTCAAGGCTGTGCACTTTCCCCTCGCCCGACGCGCTGGACAGCCGCGTAAAACTGCACTACGTTGTGAACGGCGAGTACGACAGAGGCGGAACAAAGTGCAACAGGATAGAGGCGGAGGCGCTCGTGCGGGAAGTTATAGCGCGGCTCAAAGACGAAAAACTCCGCAGACCGAGCATGGGCATAGTTACTTTTTCCATGGCCCAGCAGATTTTGGTGGAAAAACTTTTGGGCAAGGCCATTGCCGCAAACAACCTCGAAGAGGCGGCATACGAGCGGGACGAGCCGCTGTTTATTAAAAATCTCGAAAACGTGCAGGGCGACGAGAGGGACGTCATTCTGTTTTCGGTGTGCTACGGCCCCGACAGGGATGGCAAAATCTCCTTGAACTTCGGGCCTTTAAATCAATTCGGCGGCTGGCGCAGGCTCAACGTCGCCGTATCCCGCGCAAGGGAGGAGATGGTTGTGTTCTCCTCTATGCGCTATTCCATGATAGACCTCTCGCGCACTACTTCCCGCGGGGTTGCGGGCTTGAAGGCGTTTTTGGAGTTTGCCGAAAAGGGCAGGACGAATATCTCCGTAAAGAGCGACGATATTATTGTAAACCGCCAGAGCATAGGCAAGTTTGTCGCCGCGGAACTTTCGGCATACGGCTACGACTGCCGTTGCGACGTGGGCGTTTCCGACTTTAAAATCGACGTGGCGGTTGTCGACCCCAAGAACAAACATAACTTTATACTTGCAATTTTAACGGACGGTTCACCGCAATTTTCGGTTAAGGACCGCTCGGTCATGCAGGTGCAGACCTTAAAGCGCAACAACTGGAACGTTATAAGGCTGTACGCAATAAACTTTTTCAACAATCCCAAGCGCGAAATCAAAAAGATAAAGGACTTTCTGGATAAGCTCACTTTGGAGGGCAAACCCACGGCAATATCCTTTAAAAAGCCATACAGGTATGCAAAAATCGCCCCCGTAGAGGCCGACTCCGCGCAAATTTTAAGCGGCGAAAGGGACGCGGAAATAATAAAGACTTTAAAGGCGGTAGTCGTGGCGGAAGAACCCATATCCACGCAGTTTTTAATAAAGCGCACGCTTAACTTTTTCGGCATATCCAAGTACGGTGCAAAAATAGAGAGCAAGATTCGCCGCCTTATAGACGGTTGCGGCTTCGACTCGCGCGAGGTTGCGGGCGGGGTGTACTATATGAAGGCCGATAAATTTTCGGCGTTCGACAGATACCGCGTGGAGGAGGGCGAGCCTGTGCGCTCGCAAGAGAGCGACTTCACTCCCTACGACGTTATCTCTTTGGTGCGCGGCATACTTTTGGGCAAGGTGAGCGTATATGCCGACGAGCTTGTGCCCGCCGTTTTAAAGGAGTTTAAAGTGCCCCGCATAACCGAAAAATTGCAGAACATGGTGCAGTCTTGCATAGACGAGGGCGTGCGCCGCGGACTGTTTATACGCAGCATATCCGATAAAATCTCGCTCGCATAAAAAAATAACGGTAGGTTTTCTGCCGCCGCGGCAACGCGGCGGCAAGTTTTTTGGGTTTTTTTGTAAAATAAGCGCAAAAAAGAGTAAATTTGTTTCGGCGGGCGGCGGTAATTGCAAAATGCTTTGAAATTCGTTTGACAATCGGCGGAGCTTTTGATAAAATATCGTTTGCTCACTATGATGGAGTAATGTTGCAATATGCTTTTATGCACATTACATTTATATAATGGGCGTTTGCGGCGGCAACTCCGCAAAAACAATTTCAGTTTTCACTTATCCTCCGCTTTAAGGGTATGCGGCAGGGGTGATATATTCCACAGGGGTAAAACCCAAGTAAATTAAAGGAGGAAACATAATGCCTACAATCAACCAACTTATAAGGAACGGCAGGGAAAAGCAGGTTTATAAGAGCAAGTCGCCCATTCTGGACAGATGTCCCCAAAAGCGCGGCGTATGCCTCCAAGTAACCACAACAACTCCCAAAAAGCCCAACTCGGCTATAAGAAAGATTGCAAGAGTTCGCCTTACCAACAAGCAGGAAGGTACCGTTTACATTCCCGGCGAAGGCCACAATCTTCAAGAGCACTCGTCCGTTCTTATCCGCGGCGGCAGGGTTAGGGATTTACCCGGCGTACGTTATCACATCATCCGCGGCGCTCTCGATACGGCAGGTGTGTCCAAGAGGATGCAGGCTAGGTCAAGGTACGGCGCCAAACGCCCCAAGAAGTAAATTCGGCTGTGAATAAGCGTCGTTCTGCTGTGTTGCGCTGTGGCAACCCTCAGTCATGTACTTCTGTGTACACTCCTTCGGGTTTTCCTCGCGCGCCTTGCATAACTCGCTTCTTCGCACCCTCAACGTGGCGGCGTGTATAAGCGTCGCATAACATTGTCGCGCTTACGTTTTTGCTCGGTCATTTACGTTTAAGTAAACTCCCTTCGCAAAAGCCGCGCGCTCCCCGTTCTGCTCGCTTCTACCCACCGCATAATTGCTTGGTCATTGACTTCGAATTACTGCAAAATTACAGAGTTTCGTAATTGCTTGCAATTACACAAAAACAATTTGTTTCCTACTTTTCGGAATACACACCCTTTAATTAACCGATAAAAGTGGGCAGTATTCACCGCAAGGTGGAGAAGGTTTGCCCCGCGTTTATTCCGCGGGTGCGCAATAGCTTATTTAAGGTTAGCGCCCTTAAATGCCGCAGTTGTTGCGGCAACCTCGTACAAACCGCGCTACCGCACGGTTTGCACGAAACAAATTCTAAAACGCTGGCGCCGAAAAAGGCAAGGGGGAATTCATTTCACCCGTTAAGCCTTTTACGACCGCAGCAATCTCGTACAAACCGCGCTACCGCACGGTTTGCACGAAACAAAAAATATTAGGAGGATAGAAATATGCCCAGAAGAGGCGGAGTTCCCAAAAGGGACGTATTACCCGATCCCGTGTATAATTCCAAGGTTGTAACAAAACTCATCAACCAGATTATGTACGACGGCAAACGCGGGACGGCACAAACTATCGTTTACAGTGCGTTTGACATAATGAGCCAAAAGCTCGGCAAGGACGCAATGGAAATTTTTGAGCAGGCAATGGCAAATATCATGCCCGTGCTTGAAGTTAAGGCAAGGCGCGTAGGCGGCGCAAACTATCAGGTGCCCATGGAAATCAGGCCCGAACGCCGTCAGACGCTTGCTATCCGTTGGCTGGTAACGGCTACGAGAAAGCGCAGTGAAAGAGAAACTTCCCAAAAGCTCGCGGCAGAGCTTATGGACGCCTACAACAACACAGGCGGCGCAGTTAAAAAGAAGGAAGATACTCACAGAATGGCGGAGGCAAACAAGGCGTTTGCGCATTTCCGTTTTTAACAAGAGGTAATTTATGGCAAGAGAATACGATTTAGTGCATACAAGAAACATAGGCATAATGGCGCACATAGACGCTGGTAAAACAACAACTACCGAGCGTATATTGTACTATACAGGCATAACGCACAAGATCGGCGAAGTTCACGACGGCCAGGCGACCATGGACTGGATGGTGCAGGAGCAGGAGAGGGGAATTACCATAACCTCCGCCGCAACCACCTGCCACTGGACGAGAAGCGGCCAAACCAAGGCGGACGAGTGCAGAATAAACATTATAGACACACCGGGACACGTTGACTTTACCGTTGAGGTGGAGCGTTCGTTGCGTGTTCTCGACGGCGCAATAGCTACGTTCTGCGCAAAGGGCGGCGTTGAACCGCAGTCCGAAACTGTGTGGCGCCAGGCGGACAAGTATAAAGTACCCCGCATAGCATATGTAAATAAAATGGATATAAACGGCGCAAACTTCGAGCGCGCCGTGAACATGATGAGGGAGCGTCTGGGCGCAAATCCCGTTCCCATCGAACTCCCCATCGGCAAGGAAGCAACTTTCAGCGGAATAGTCGACTGCATTGAAATGGACGCGGAAATTTACGACTCCGACGACGGCAAACAGTATCACAGGGACGAAATCCCCGCCGATATGCGCGAGGCCGCCGAGGAAGCCCACATGAAGATTATGGAGGCCGCCGCCGAGGGCGACGACGAACTCATGGAAAAGTTCCTCGAAACAATGGAACTCACCCCCGCCGAAATAAGGAAGGGTTTAAGGGCGGCAACCATAGCCATGAAGTGCACCCCCGTGCTCTGCGGCTCATCCTATAAAAACAAGGGCGTCCAGATGCTTTTGGACGCGGTTATAGACTATCTTCCCTCCCCCGTGGACGTTGACCACGTAACGGGCGTAAACCCCGAAACGGGCAAGGAAGAAGTGAGGGAAACTTCGGACGACGTTCCTTTCTCCGGACTTGCTTTTAAAATCGCAACCGACCCCTTCGTGGGCAGGCTGGCGTATTTCAGAGCATATTCGGGCGTGCTGAACTCCGGCTCCTATGTGTATAACTCCACAAAGGGCAAAAAGGAGAGGGTAGGCCGCCTCGTGCAGATGCACGCAAACACCCGTAAGGAAATAGATAAAATCTATTCGGGTGATATTTGTGCGATTGTCGGCTTAAAGGACACCACCACGGGCGACACGCTGTGCGATGAGGAGCATCCCATCGTTTTGGAGCAGATGACCTTCTCCGACCCCGTTATCCAGCTCTCCATAGAGCCCAAGACGAGGGCGGGCCAGGAAAAGATGACCATGGCGCTCGTAAAACTCGCCGAGGAGGACCCCACCTTTAAGACCTACACCGACCAGGAGACGGGGCAGACAATTATCGCGGGTATGGGCGAACTCCACCTCGACATCATAGTGGACAGGCTTTTGCGCGAATTCAAGGTTGAAGCCAACGTGGGCGCGCCCCAGGTTGCCTACCGTGAAACTATCCGCCAGGCGGTTGACTGCGAGGGCTTGTACAAGAGGCAGTCGGGTGGTAAAGGCCAATACGGACACTGCAAACTGCACATGATCCCCGCAAATCCCGGCGAGGGCTATTCCTTTGAGGATATGACCGTTGGCGGCTCCATTCCCAAGGAATATATCCCCGCAATCGATAAGGGTATACGTGCGGCGGCAAAGAACGGCTTTTTGGCGGGCTACGAGGTCGTTGACTTCAAAATACAGGTCTACGACGGCAGCTTCCACGAGGTTGACTCCTCCGAAATGGCGTTCCAGATCGCGGGTTCCATGGCGTTTAAGGACGGCATGGCAAAGGCAAAGGCCGTTCTGCTCGAACCCATAATGAAGGTTGAAATTGTAACGCCCGACGATTACTTCGGCGATATAATGGGCAACGTAACTTCCCGCCGCGGCACAATAGTTTCCACGGACGACAGGGCGGGCGCAAAGGTTGTGGACGCCGAAATTCCCCTTTCGGAAATGTTCGGCTACGCCACCGATCTGCGTTCGAGGACGCAGGGCAGAGGCCAGTTCACAATGCAGTTCGACCACTATGCGGAAGTGCCTAAGTCTATTGCGGAGAAGGTTATTGGAGAGCGCGCCAAATCCAAAAACTAACTCCCGTGGCTCGCGCGGCAAGCGCGGATATACGTCGCATAACATTGTTGCCTTTGCGTTTTTGCTCAGTCATTTACCATTAAGTAAACTCCTGTCGCAAAATCCGCAGGCGCCTCGTTCTGCTCGTATCTGCGCACTTGCTAACTTCGTAATCGCAGGACTTCGTAATTACAATATGTAATTGCTAACTTCGTAATTGCAGGACTTCGTAATTGCACCATTAAACCGTGTCGTTGTACTGCAAGAAAAAAGTTCACAAAAAACCACGATAAATCGGTTGTGTTTTTTAAAAATATAAGCTATAATAATAAAAGCCAAATAAGGCATCGCGATAGCTGCGACGCCGCAAGGCGTAAGTTATCATTTTTATAAAATAATTTAAGGAGACAAAAAAATGGCAAAGGCTAAGTACGACAACAGCAAGCCCCATGTCAACATAGGCACAATAGGCCACGTTGACCACGGCAAGACCACTCTGACCGCAGCTATCACAATGGTTATGGCATGCAAGGGTCAGGCAGCGAAAATGAGATACGACGAGATCGATAAGGCTCCCGAAGAGAAGGCTCGTGGTATAACAATCAACACAGCGCACGTTGAGTATCAGACGGATAAACGCCACTATGCTCACGTTGACTGCCCGGGACACGCAGACTACGTTAAAAACATGATTACGGGCGCAGCCCAGATGGACGGCGCGATCCTCGTAGTTGCGGCTACCGACGGTCCCATGCCCCAGACCAAGGAGCATATCCTCCTTGCCCGTCAGGTTGGCGTTCCCTACATTGTAGTGTTCCTCAACAAGACCGATCAAATGGACGATCCCGAACTTCTGGAACTCGTTGAAATGGAAATAAGAGATACTCTTACCAGCTACGATTTCCCCGGCGACGATATTCCCATCATCAAGGGTTCGGCTTTGAAGGCTCTGGAAACGGCTTCCAATCCCAACCTGTCCAACGACCAGATCCTTGCGGCTCCCGAATGCCAGTGCATTCTTGAACTCATGGACACGATCGATAAGTATATCCCCACTCCCCAAAGGGATACGGATAAGCCCTTCCTTCTTCCCGTGGAAGACGTGTTCACCATCTCCGGCCGCGGCACCGTTGCAACGGGCAGAGTAGAGAGAGGTAAGGCTCACGTAGGCGATCCCGCCGAAATCGTAGGCCTCATCGACAAGCCCGTAGGCACCGTTATTACCGGTCTCGAAATGTTCCACAAGAGCGTTGACGAAGCTATCGCAGGCTTCAACATCGGCGCGCTTCTCCGCGGTATCGACAGAAAGGGTATTGAAAAGGGTCAGGTTCTGGCAAAGCCCGGTTCCGTTAAAACGGCAACCAAGTTCACCGCCCAGGTTTACGTCCTCAAAGCAGAAGAGGGCGGCCGCCACACTCCTTTCTTCAACCACTATCGTCCGCAGTTCTTCATCAGGACTACCGACGTTACAGGTTCCATCGATCTGCCCGCAGGCGTAGAAATGGTAATGCCCGGCGATAACGTTGAAATCACCGTTGAGCTTATCAAGCCCGTTGCAGTAGAAGAAAAACTCCGTTTCGCTATCCGTGAAGGCGGCAGAACGGTTGGTTCTGGCACAATAGTTAAGGTTCTTTAATTAAAAAACAATTGACGGCGCAGCCAAAAGGCTGCGCCGTAATTTTTTTGCGTTTTTTATAGATTGCGTTTTGGGTTGTCGGTAACTCCCAGCAAATAGTCTATGCTTGTGTTATAAAATTCGGCAAGTTTTATTAAAACTTCCGTAGGTATATCGTTTTCCCCCGTTTCATATTTGGAATACCCCGTTTGAGACATTCCAAGCATCTGCGCAACGGTTGTTTGCTTTAAATCCGAATCCTCTCGCAGGTCGCGTATACGTTTATATACATTTCTCATATTTTTAAATTGAAAAATAATTTTAGCAATCATACCATAATATTGACCAACCGCTTGACATTTAACCTGTTTCAGGTTAAAATTAAACTGCAACTGTTCGTAGGTTTTAAAAACGATATACAAAGGATAAATACGTATTTAAAAAAGGTAGGGCGGAACTTTTGCTGTTCCGCCCTCTATTTTATGTTATCAGTATTATTATAATATAGCCCTTCCGCCGCACATATTTCAGTTGTTTTTTCGCTTGTTTATAAGTTTAAGCATCTCATGCACAACGTTGATTTCCTGTAAGTCCATCTTGTTTAGTTCGGCTATAATTTGCGAATACTCCACGGGGAAGTTGAACCTGTCCTCAAAAAATTCCCCCAAAGTCATGTTAAAATAGTCGCAAAAATTAAACAGCCCTTCAAGCGACGGCAACGCGTTGCCGTTCTCTATCTGGTTGATATATTCCGTGCTTTGCCCAAGTTCCAAACTCAGCCTGCGCGCGGAAATCTTGTGCGCGTTCCGTATCCTCGCAATCCTCATTTGAACAAATTTTCTATCCATATCTCTATTTTATATTATGTACAAAAAATTTTTACATAAAATGATTATTTGCGGCTTGACATACATAATTTAACTATGTATAATTAAGTTATTAATAAAATAAATTTTTAAGGAGAGTACAAATGAAGGTTTTTAAGATTCTTAAAACGGTATTCCAATCGGCCGCGGCTGGGTTATTCCTGTTGAGCGTAGTGCTTTGCGGAGTAATGGCTGAGGAACCTGCCGAAGCGGCATATTTTACAATGATCTCGGCGATCATAGGCGTATGCGCATGGGCGCTTGTTGGCATATTCCTGATTTCCGCAGCAAACGGAACGGCGCAAAAAATAGGCCACGGCTTAACCGTTTCGGCATATGCGGTAGGCCTGACGGTAGCGCTTTTGAACATTGAGTTTTCCACCTGTGCAGTGATAATGCTCATAGCGGTCATAATGCTTGCGCTTTATTATCTGTGCACTTTGGTAATGGAAATTATGAAGCGCAGCTTTCCCTGCGAAGAGGACCCCAACGAGGACGTCAGGATTGTTCGCATAAGGGAATGGAAAAAGATTATGGAAGAGGGCATCATCTCCGCAGAGGAGTATGAAAAGAAGAGGTGCGAAATCCTCGGCATAAAGCCCGAAGAAAAGAGCGAATAACTCACAAAAAAAACAAACGCCCCGCGGCATACAATATGCCGCGGGGCTCTTTTGGTTGAAATTATAAATTGTCGGTTCTTCCTAAAAGGTAATCTGCCGATACGTTAAAAAAGTCGCAAAGGAAAATAATGTAGCTTGCTTTCGGCTCATTTACGCCGCGCTCCCAAAAATCAATCGCCTTTTGGCTTACGCCGATTTGTTTAGCCAAATTCGACTGCGAAAGGTTTTTTTCAGTTCTCAATTCTTTTATCCGTTCGCCAACCACTTAAATATTATAGAAGAAATCTTCTTGAAATGCTTGACAAAGAAGAAATCTTCTTGTAGAATATGGTCGTAAGAATTTTTCAAAGTTGTTGGGGGAAAATAATATGGAATATGATGAACGTAATGGATACAGCCTGCATAACGGCATAAAAATAGCGGATTTTATGAAAAGGGGTTGCGCTCACTTTAATAGCTAATTTTAAACACAACAAGTTTTTTGATATATCACACATACCCGATAACGGAAAAATCAAAACCGAACTCAATAATGCAATAGAACAAAAATTGAAAATTAATGCAGAAATGCAAAAAAGAGCTATGTGCCCCGAAACGAGTGAAACTTATGACTCGTTTTTTACGGGCGGCATGCTTGCGAATTTTTTTATAAAGCTGTTGACGGGTTTTGTCAATTTAATAACGCTGGGGCTTACATATCCGCTTATGCTCTGCAAATATATGGATTGGGAAACGAGGCATACCTGGATAAACGGCAGACAACTTATATTTACGGGCAAGGCCGCAAACTTGTACGGGAAATATTTGCTTTGGTATTTTTTATCCGTAATTACCATTGGAATATATTATATTGTAAAAATGCGTTTGAATTTGGTTGAATGGCAAACCAAAAACACACATATAAAAAGTAACGAATTTGCGGAATCACATTTTAGCGGCAAGTGGTATCAATTGCTTGGGGTAACGATAGTACACAATCTTGTAATAACGATTACTTTATCGTTTGGAATGTATTGGGCTCACTGTTACATTGAAAGATGGTATGCAAAGCACACCTCGGTCGACGGTTTCCGAACAATTTACGGGCACGGGACTTGAATATTTCGGCAAATGTTTTGTATGGACGGTATTGACCGTAATAACGCTTGGTATATATTCTTTTTGGCTCGCGATAAAGTCAAAAAAGTGGACGGTAAAACATACCGTATTTTCAAATCCCGGCCAACTGAAAATTTTGCCTACGGCATTTGCGGAATACAAAAAAATGAGCTTTGTAAGCGTTATGTAATTATTTTTAAACACGCGGGCGGCAATCAAAAGATTGCCGCCCGTTTTTGGCGTTGCTGAAATTATTTTTTGAATATAAATAAATATTCGTGTGCGAGCAGGAGGAAATTAAACTTTATGCTGTTCGTTTTCCAATAGCCGGTTGCCTTACAGTTATGCTGTTCTTTAATTATAATTTCTTTTAATTTAAAACCTGCAAGTTCAAACACGCGCATAGTTTCAAAGGCGAGCGGCTTTACCATTCCCTTTTGCCGTGTATCGCCCATGAGAACGGCGCAAAATTTATCCTTTTTCAATACCCTATAACATTCCTCGGCAACTTTGCTCATTTCAAAAAGAAAATCTTTCATCGGCAGTAGGGACAGATCGCCGTCAATATCTTCGCTGTAATGGATAATATCGGCATACGGCGGGTGGGTGCATATAAGGTCTATGCTCTTGTCGCAAAGCGGCAAGGCGCGCGCGTCGCCGACGTTTAGCGTTGTTGTCGCCTGTGTGTCAAAATCAAACCCGCATTTCTTTTTTGATAATTCTATTGCGCTTGGATTTATGTCTATGCCCACAAAATTTCTGTGCGTCAGTTTGGCTTCGACGGCAGTTGTTCCGCCGCCGACAAATTGATCCAACAGGGTATCTCCCTCTTTGGAGTAACGCAGAATGACATTGCGCGGGATATACGGCGACCAATTGCCGCGGTACTTTGCGTCATGGGTTGCCCATTTCCCGCGGTCGGGGAATGCCCATACCGTGTTTGTTTCAAGTTCGAAATTTTCGGGTTGTAAGGGTATATGTTTAGACATGTCAGTCTGTAATAAGCTCCGGCGGAACAGGCAAGCCAAGACGGGTCAGCGGAATATACTCAAAATAATAGTCGCAATCAACAGAGTGTATATAGTCCAAAACGTCCTTGTATTTTGCGCTACGGAACCATTCGTCTAAAAGATATATGTACTTTACGTCTATATTTGCAGGCGCCATTAGTTTTTTATATTCCTTTCTCTTAAAGTCGCAGGTTTGCAACTTCTCATCAACAGAGCCTGCAACTTGCTGGTGCTTACATTCAATGATATGTAAGATATTGTTTGAAAGGACGTAAATACTGTCATCGGGCAACAACTTTTTTGAAATATACTGTTTCCAATCGATACCGAGTTCTTTTAAAAATACAGAGTAAAACGCACTCTTTTTAAATACCCTTGCAATCAATTCGCCGTCATAAGTTACCTTGTCTCACGCTACGGCGTAGTGCGGCTGTTTTCCCAAAAATGTGGATAAATCCACCTCGCCCTCAAAGACAAGACCGGTGCGTGTATTTCCGCCGCCCTTTCCGTTTTTAATCATGTCCGTACCTCTCAATTATGAATTATCAATTCGTTTATTTTCCCACGTTTTTCCGCATTGCTGTTTATCATGCGGCAAGCGGACACGCGCTTAATATTATAGTGGTTATACAGGTCGTCAAAAAATGTGTCGTTGATATCTGCATTTTTTGGATCGGAGTTGCTAAGCACTATTTTTGCGCCTTTTTTATTTATTTCGTCAATAAATTTGGAGAGTCTTATCTGTTCGCTGTCATCGAAAACATCGGCATTATAGGAAGTGAAGGCGGAAGTTTCCGAAATGGGACGGTAGGGCGGGTCGAGATACACAAAAGTATTTTTATCTATAAACTCTCGGCACAGCGAATAATCACCGCAAACAACGGTAACGTTTTTTAAAATATTGCTTATGTTGAACAGATTTTCCTCATCGCAAATAGTAGGGTTCTTATACGCGCCCATGGGCACATTGAATTGTCCTTTGCGGTTTACGCGGTACAAACCGTTAAAACAGGTTTTATTCAGGAATATAAAGTACGCCGCCTTTTCAACCGACGTATCGCCCGATAATTCTGTGGAGTTGAATTTATTGCGGATTGAGTAGTAATAAGTTTTTTTGCCGTTGCCGTCCATCGATAAAAATATGTTTTGTAAATTTTTAAGCTCTGCAACCAGCTCCGTAACATTATTTTTTATTGCAGTATAGGCGTTGATAAGTTCGCTGTTGTTATCGCCTATGTAAACTTCGTCAAAATTATACTCCGCAAGTAACGCAAAAAGAAGCGCGCCACCGCCAACCATGGGTTCGGCATATTTTTTAACGGCCGCCATATTTTTTGGCAGATTGCTCTTTAAAACTTCCAAAAGCTGGCCTTTTCCGCCTGCCCACTTAACAAACGGATGGGCGGCTTTTAATGTTTTATTTTTAAAGCGCGCGTCAAGCGGCTTTTCCGCGTCGCGGGGAATCAGCCACATGTTTCCAAGCATGGCAACATCGGGAATACGGTTTTCCGCACACAAAATCGATACCCGCCTGTGTGAAATATTCCATTTTTCTGCCGCTTCTTTTGCGGACATATACTGTATCATAATTCACCGTTTGATTTTATATCTTTTGAAAATATAATATTCCATTTCGGGAACAATGTCAAGTGCAATCAATATAATTTGACAATATAGTTTACGGCAAAAATAAATGCAGAACAAACGCTGTTCTGCATTTTCCGCAAACGTGTTAAGTTTTTCACTTATTATAATATTCGCACCAGATTTTAAGGGTGCAGTTTGCGCAGTCGGGGCGTTGGGAATGGCAGACCCTGCGCCCGTGGTAAATTAAATAATGGTGCGCCTTGGACCACAGTTCCTTTGGAATGGCGTCGTTCAATCCCTTTTCAACCTTTTCGGGCGTGTTTCCGTGCGCTATTCCCAGCCTGTTGGAAACGCGGAATACGTGAGTGTCCACGGCAATTGCGTCGCCGCCGAACGCCACCGAATACACAACGTTGGCGGTTTTTTGACCCACGCCCGCCAGCGTTTTGAGTTCGGCGTGGGAGGAGGGCACTTCACCGCCGTAACGCTCCAAAATATCCCGCGAAGCGGAGAGAATGTGCGCCGCTTTGTTTCTGTAAAACCCGCAGGAAAATATATATTTTTCCAGCTCCTCCTGCGTTAATTCAAGCATAGTTTGGGGTGTATTGTGTTTTTTAAAGAGTTCCGCCGTAACTTTGTTCACCCGCTCGTCCGTGCATTGCGCCGATAAAATCACCGCAACCAGCAATTCATAGGGCGACTTAAAGTGCAGTGCGGGCGCGGCTTCGGGATAGAGTTTTGCAAGCTCGCTTAAAATCAAATTTACCGTCTGCTGTTCCATAGGCAAATTTTAACACAACCGGCACCCAAAATCAATAAATTTTAACCCTGAAATACCCGTAAAACGCCGAATATCTGCCGTTTGCTATAATCGCCTTTGCCCTCGGCAGCATGTTTTGGGGCAAGCGTACCGAAAGCCCGCAACCTATGTTTGCCTCGCGCGGGGTGTTGATAAGGTTAGAGGGCACCCCCAATGCGCGTAGCCGCGAATTGCAGTCCATCGCCTGCGAACGCGAACGGAAAACGGCAATTAGCTCTGTCATAAAATAGTCCTTCCATCGTAAAATATATTATTATAATATGAAAGAGGAAAAATTTATGATATATCTGGACAACGCCGCAACGGGCGGATTCAAGCCCGATTCCGTAATTTCCGCCGCAACCGCGGCTCTTGCCGCACCCGCAAATCCGGGTCGGAGCGGCCATAAACTTTCGGTCGCGTGTTTGGAGCGCGTGTTTGCCTGCCGCAATCTTTTAAGCGAATTTTTCGGCGGCTACGGCTACGAGCGCGTAATTTTCACCAAAAACTGCACAGAAGCTCTAAACATAGCGCTGTTTTCACTGCCGCGCGGAAAAATAATAACCACCGTGGCGGAGCACAACTCCGTTTTGCGGCCGTTGGAGCGGCTTAAAAGGGAGGGCGCGGTGGTGGAGTACATTCCGCTAAACAGCGCGGGAGATATTGATATGGCGGCATTGGAGAGGGCGGCGCGGGGCGCCGAGCCGCCCCGCGCCGCGGTGATAACGCTTGCCTCTAACGTAACGGGAACAGCCCCCGATATAGCTCGCGTTAAAAAAATTCTTCCCGAAAACTGCCTCTTGGTTTGCGACGGCGCACAGGCGTGCGGGCACGTGCCCATAGATATCGGCTCGCTCGGCATAGACGCGCTGGCGGTGGCGGGGCACAAGGGCATGCTGGGCATACAGGGCAGCGGCGCACTGCTATTTTCCCAACGTTTTAACCCACAGCCCATAATGTTCGGCGGCACGGGCAGTGAGAGCTATAACCCGGATATGCCCGATTTTTACCCCGACAAACTTGAAAGCGGCACGCTCAACTTCCCCGCAATAGCCTCGCTTGCCGAGGGCGTGCTGTACCTCATACAACGGCAGGAAGAACACCGCGCGGCCGTGCAAAATTATACCGCCCAAACAATAGAAAATTTAAAAAACATCAGGGGCGTGCAGGTTTTTTCGAACCCCAACCCCTACGGAATAGTATCGTTCCGCCTTGAAAACATGCAGTCGGAAATGGCCGCCTACGCGCTTTCGGAGGAGTTTGACATATGCGTGCGCGGGGGATTGCATTGTTCGCCGCTCATACACCGCGCTCTCGGCTCCGACGGGCTTGTACGTGCGTCCTTTTCGGCGTTTACGTCTCCTTCGGCGGCAGTTGAACTCGCCTCCGCCGTGTCCGCGCTCGCCGCCCGCAAAAATTAGCCGAGCCAATGTTACTATTTTACAAGTTATTAAAAAATATTACATTTGTGTGTTGACAACAGCGCCGTTCGGTGCTAAAATTTATATGCTTGATCCAAGAAAATTTTATTTGTAGCAAGCTACCAATAAAGCGTGAGGCTGTGTAAGCCTCACGCTTTATTTGTAGCAAGCTACCAATAAAGCGTGAGGCTGTGTAAGCCTCACGCAAAAACATTGACAGTTGCGCA
This sequence comes from uncultured Clostridia bacterium, assembly GCA_947629665.1. GTDB lineage: Bacteria > Bacillota > Clostridia > Christensenellales > Borkfalkiaceae > Coproplasma. The sequence continues at coordinate 5,545 of CANREJ010000028.1, read as the reverse complement.
AAAAAATAGCGAGGGCAAGTAAAAATAAGGAGGAGAAATATGAAAACACTCAAAAAACTAATCCCCGCGCTTCTTTCGGCGGCGTTGGCGTTGGTAATGGTTTTCGGGATTGCGGCATGCTCGACTGCGGCGCCCACAGAACCTGAGGTAACGGAAATCAGCCTTTCCAACCAATCGTTGTCCTTGACGGCAGGGGATAGATCCAACCTGGTTGTTACGGTTAACCCCGAAACAGCGTATGTAACCTGGACGTCTTCCAACGAGGACGTTGCCGTGGTAACGTCTGCGGGCACGGTGGTTGCCCTTAAAGAGGGTACAACAACCGTTACCGCCAAGGCAGGCACAAAAACAGCTACATGCCAGGTAACCGTTTCCGCGGTGCCCGTTGTAGAGCCCGAACCCGAACCCGTAGGCATAAACGTTACGGCTTACGGCGGGTATAACGAAGGCGCGTATGTGGAGTTTGACGCCGTTCCCGGCGTGGACGTCTACCAAATGACCTATCAACTTAACGGCGATTATACTTATAGCGCCGCCGGCTATGTGGATCAGGAGCTTATCCGCGTTGACGAGGCTACGGGTAAGGTTCGCGCGGATATAGTCGGCATGAAAGCGGGCGTATATGATATTATGATAGAGGCAGGCGCATACAGCAAAATTGTGCGCAACGTATCCGTAAGCAAATACGACCGTTCGGGTTATGCCCACTACGGTGCGGAAAAGGCAGGCCTCGACGGAATAGGCGGCTACAAAAACGACGGCACTCCCAAGGACGGCGCGCAGATTATATACGTTACCGAAGAGACCAAAAACACCGTAAAGGCAGTTATCGACGGCGCGGAATATACCGGCATAGTAAACATACTCTCTGCGGCAAACAAGCGTTCGGGCGCCGCGATTTCGGTTGAAGAAATCAACAATGTTCAGCCCCTTATAGTGCGCGTAATCGGCAAAATTTCCGCCGCTACCTGGAAGCCCATAGAATATAAGGGACACCTCAACAAAAACGGCGTAGAAGACCCCGGTACATACGAGGGCGACGATAAGGCAAGCAACTACTACTATATCAACGCCGACGACGTAAAGAGCGCGGACGGCACGGTAAGCCTTAAACAAAAGTGCATAGAGTATAACCAGGCCGCAGGCAAAGAGGACAACACAAAAATCGAAATATCCCAGAATATGCTCATTGAATGGGGCTTAAACGAATTGCAAGAGGACATAACCCCGTTGAATGGACTTCAAAATAAAATCAATTGGGACAAGGGCGAATTTGATTCTTCCTATAACAATTGCTTCACCAAGTTCAACGCAAACGTAACGGTGGAGGGTATAGGCACGGACGCCGAACTCTTCCAGTGGGGCATTACCTGGAAGCAGGCAAGCTCCATAGAGGTGAGAAACCTCACGTTTGACGACTACACCGAGGATGCATGTGCGTTTGAGGGCAACAAGGACGCCAAGACCTACGGCGAAAACGGCGCGGAAGTAGACAAGATGGACGGCAAGTACATCTGGGTACACAACAACCAATTCAACGAAGGTAAAAACTATTGGGACGTAGTGCCCGAACAGGATAAACACGAAGGCGACGGCGCAACCGACCTCAAAAAGAACGCCTACGTTACCATGTCCTATAACCACTATATAAAGAACCATAAAACAGGGCTTGTAGGCGGCGGCGATTCGCAGACCGACTTCGGCATTACCTTCCACCACAATTGGTACGAAGATTGCAACAGCCGTCTGCCTCTCGGCAGGTTTGCCAATATGCATATGTATAACAATTACTACGACGGCTCCACGGGCACGAATATGTCTATAAGAGGCAACAAGGACAACTCGCAGAGCGCCTACGCGTTTGTTGAAAACTGCTACTTTGAAAACGTTAAAAAGACGTTTGAAACGAGCAAGGGCGGCGTTATAAAGGTATTCGGCTGCGTATTCGTTGAGTGCAATTCCGTAGACGTAACGGGCGTTACCAAAGCGGAGACGAGAGAGCAGGAAGTTACCAACTATAACGACTACAAACCCGCTACGGCAACCGGCAACTACTGCTTTGATATAAACACCGATTTCTTCTACTATGACGCAGAAGCAAAGAAGACGAAGGTAAGTTATATCACCGACGCGGAAAAGGCAAAAGAGGACTGCATGACGTTATCCGGCGTTTTAAAGTAACATTTTGCGTAAACAAATTGAGGGTCTGCGGCAAGGCCGCAGACCCTTGAATTTTGTCCAAAATGCGCACCTGTATGCGGTTATATGGTTTTAAGCCGCGCAATGACCTCCTTCAATTTCTTCCTCTTGAAGCCGTCCAGAACGGGATAGAGCGCGTTGTAAAAATTGTCTAAATCGGCGTTCGTGAGCGTGCCTTCGCGCTTGCCGCGCTCCGCTTCGGCAATTATTGTCTGCATAATCTGCGCCGTACTCTTGCCGTTCATCGCTTTGGAAATTATTTTTGCCATGTCCAGGGTGCCGTTTAGCGCGCCGTCCTGCGGGGTTGCCGCGTTTTGCCCGGTTTTGCCGCCCTCGGTCTTTGATTGGGAGTAGCTCTTAAAATCGTCCATAAAATTCCTCGCATATAATATTATTATAAAATATGCGGGAGAATTTTTTTATGCAACTTTTAATTGTGCTTGCGCTGTTGCTCCTTGCCGGCGGGCAGGGAGGCGCGCAACAAATTTCAAGCCCCGAAATGGTTGAACTTTTAAAGTACGCCGCGGGCGACGACGGCATAGACGAGGTGATAAAGGAGGCGGAGCAGGTTACTTCCGTGTTGCAGGCAATAGCGCCCATTGCGCAGGCGTTTGCGGGCGGGCAGACGGCAAAAACTCAACACGTTCCGCCAAAAACGGAACAATCTACGGCGGGGGAACCGTCAACCGGAGAGGTTGCCCCTGTAAGCGGAGAGACGCCGCTGTTTTTGCGGCCGATAGCAAATATCGCCGATGACGGAATTTACAACGCCCTCGCCCGCTCGGTCATGCCGTAACTTTCCGCACTTGACAAATCGGCTGTATATGTTAAAATAATTGTATGAAGATAGGTATTTCCACGGCGTCTTTCTTCCCCCGCACGGAGAGCGAGAACGCGATTGAAAAAATCAAAGAATTCGGCGCGGACTGTGCCGAAGTGTTTTTGGGCACTTTCTACGAATACCGCCCCGAATTTGCCAAGGCGCATGCACAAGCGTTCGGCGGCATTGAAATTTCTGCGGTGCACGCCCTTTCGGGGAACTTCGAGCCGCAGCTCTTTTCAAGTTCGCGGCGGGTGCGCGGCGACGGCTTCTATTGGCTGGACCAGGTAATGCGTTCGGCCCAGGTTTTGGGCGCAAAAAAATATACTTTCCACGGCTACATATCCCGTTGTTCGGGCAACAACGTGGAGGAGGCGGCAAAATATTTTGACGGCGTATGCGAATTTTGCGCCCGCTACGGCGTAGATGTGTGCCTTGAAAACGTCAGCTGGTGCGCCTACAACCGCCCCGGTCTGTTTGCGGAGTTTAAGTCGCGCTGTCCCCGCCTTGCCGCCGCGCTGGATTTAAAGCAGGCGCGCCGTTCGGGCTACCCGCTGAACATGTATATCGAGGATATGCGGGGGTCAATTTCGCACGTACACCTTTCGGACGTGGACGAAAACGGCAAAATGTGCCTTCCCGGCAGGGGGATATATGATTTTGAAGAGATATTCAAACGCCTGCGTGGGGCGGGCTTTGACGGACCCGCCGTCATCGAAGTTTACGGCGGCGACTACGGCGATTTAACCGAACTCAAAACGTCGCTGGAATATCTTAAAGAAATAGCATACAAACTCAAATAAGCTGCCGCAAGCTCCCGCCAAGCGGATTATAAGCGTCGCATAACATTGTCGCGCTTACGTTTTGCTAGGGTCATGTACTTCAATGTACACTCCCCGTCGCAAAGCCGCACGTTCCTCGTTCTGCTCGCTTCTAACCGCTTGTAGACTTCGTAAAAGCTGCCGCATTACTCCGTAACTGCTGTGTTGTGTTGCAAGCCGCTTCATTACACAAAATAGCCGCGGGGTGGACTTCCCGTCCGCCCCGCGGCTAATGTTACTTCGGTTTTCTGCCGAGGATATAGTCGGTTGAACATTTAAGCGTTTCCGCAATTTTAACAAGGCTGTCCACGTTCGGCAGGCGTACACCCCGTTTCCATGCAAAATATGCCCCGTCCCGAATGTCCAGCTCACGGCAAAAGCGGTATGCCGTCATTCCGTTTTCTGCGGGAATTTTGGCAATCCGCTCCGAAAACGGCGGACAGGGTGAATACTCCCTTACATTATAATTTTCGGTAAGCCCCAAAAGATAGTCGGTAGAGCATTTAAAATAATCTGCAATCAGCACAAGGTTATCAATACTTGGTGCATGTTCGCCTCTCAAATATCTTGTAATGGTGGAGGTCTCCACTCCCAAGCTCTCCGCAACCTCTTTTGCCGTTTTGTTGTTTATTATTACAAGTTCGCGCAGCGTCTCATAAAAATTCGACAAAATAAACATAAAAAACACCCTTTTCAACAAATTATTATCTGTCATATTTGCAAACTGCGCTTGACGTTTGCATACTCGACAGTGTATAATTTATATACATTCAGGGCGCGCAGGAATGATTACGTTTAAAAGGAAGTATGTATGGAAAAATCAATAAGATGCACAAATGAAGTACGTGAATTAATCACGGAAATAAAGTTCAAAACAAATGATTTAATTTTGGAATTACAACCGTTATTGACAGATTATTTTGAGTGTAAACAAATTGCCGTAAAGGGCGGGGCAATCCAAATGGAGTTTTATAACGGCCAAACTTTTTTAATAAGGGCGGAGGAGCTGTAAAAGAGCGGGGGCGGAAAAAATCCGCCCCCGTAATCGTGTTTCGGCAATTAAACAACACAATTTTGCGCCCGCGCATATACTATATATTGTGGTATCTGCCGCGCCAATAAAAAAGTAAAAAAATTCCTTAAAATTTGTCAAAAAAACTCCAAAAAAAAGTTGACACATTGATTTTAGTTTGATATATTATAAAAGCTGTCAATTTGGACAGCGCTGTTTTTCTTTATGAAAAACGAACCGCTACTGATGTAGCGAGCAACGGAGCCTGACAACTGCATAGAAGAGAAGAAAAGTAAGTACAAAAAAGGCAATAAGATTAATTGAAAGGTTAATAGCATAAGGAAGGTAACAATTTCGAAAAGAATGCCAAGGAACTGAGAAAATTAGTCGAGTTAAGAGTGTAGAATTTTTTGTAGAGAGACGAGTAGATCGAAGAAAGAAAGTTCAAGCTACAAAGAGCACACGGAGGATGCCTAGGTACATGCCGCCGAGGAAGGACGTGACAAGCTGCGAAAAGCTGCGGGGAGGAGCAAATATCCGGTGATCCGCAGATATCCGAATGAGGGAACTCAGCGCATAGAGATATGCGTTATCCATAGCTGAATAAATAGGATATGGAGGGGAACCCGGGGAACTGAAACATCTTAGTACCCGGAGGAAAAGAAAGTAAAAACGATTCCGTAAGTAGTGGCG
>CANREJ010000027.1 GCA_947629665.1 uncultured Clostridia bacterium | reverse complement strand
GTTTTATCTTACAAAAAACCTGTTGATTTATTTAACTTTTTTATCTCATGCTGTTGCACTTAGTTTGACAATTCAATGTTTGCTATATGCGGATTAAATTTTGGTTGCCGGTTTTATTCAATGACAATGAGCGCACCCTCGCCCGCAGCCAGCGCAAGCTGAATTGTTGATGTGTTCATAAAATGCTTCTTCGTAGCTTTCAGCACTGTATAACCTTCGGCTGAGCCGTTGAGGTTGAGCGTAACGGTATCGCTTTCATCAATGGAGTTGTTCGTAACATAGAACGCAGTTTTGCCGTTATAATCGAAGCAACCGATGAGCGCGTGTTTGGCTTCGACGGACGTTAATTCTCCGTAGGTTTGAATGAGATCCTCTTCGGGAATTACGCAGGGGATTGGATCGCCCTGTTCGTCTTTTTTGTTGCTTTCCGGCATAGCGCCCACAGCGATAAGCCCCTTGCTCTTTGAACACATGAGGACTTCATCTATTACACCTATCTGCGCGTTGGCTTCTTTTACATAGTTGTAGACGTCGGTACGGGTTCCGTCCCCTTTGAACATTGCGCCAGCATAGCCGCTGTTTTCAAAATTGGAAACGGCAACGCCCGTGAAATACTCTATGCCCTTTGCGCCGAAGGATAATCCCGTGTTTACAGCCCACAAAAGTTCGTTTAAAGTGGGCGCAAAGACGTCCGCACCAAATTGGCAGGTCTGCACAAAATGCCAGAATGGAATGTTAGCTTCAAGCGCAGCCTTGCGGCAAACCGATAAATTCTGGAAGTAATCGCTTCTCACCGCGCCGCGATTGGCTACGCCTACATGATAGCCATAGTTATCGAAACTCAAAACCTTTGGCTTGCAAATTTCCATATACTCTGCAAGATAACGGTCATAGGGATATTGCTTGTTAAGCTCGCTTGGAAGTTTATCGCCTGAGCCGGGCGTCCTGAAATACAGTTGCTTTTTAGTGGCGTAATTGGGATATAAATTAGTCCACCACAGTGCACCCTTGACCGATTCGGGCATTAAGCCGTCAAGGAATTCCTGGGTCGCCGCTATCCGTTCAAAATGTACCCGACCGGGTTCATCGGTAACCATAATCCCGGCAAACGCTTCGTGATACTTGGCCACAGCAAGCCGCTCGGTGATGATATTTTTGTTGTTTATATACGGAGAACCTTCCGCGTCGTCGATGATATTGAGGTCGCCTTGGCAGGGATTTAAAAGATAGCCTATCCCGTTATCTGCGCACAGATTGAGCGCATCAATCGAAATGCCCTCCCAGCATCCAATCATCATGTTTACGCCGGCCTCCTTGTATGAGGTATAGAGGGACGGAGTTGCGCTGAGTTCTGCCGTTACGGCGTTGAATGCGCCGATGGGCATTGTTTTGTAATCGTGGCAACGAAGCCAGAAAGAACCGTACGTTTCGTTTGTTACTTCAATGGGCGTTGTTTCTCCTTTCTCGCCCTTTTCTCCTTGTTCACCTTTGATATTACCGATGGGCTGTTCACTCCAACCGCTCTCCGTTCTCTCGTAAATGTCCCATGTTTTTATATCGAGATAGAGATCGCCGGCCTTGCCCGTATTCTCAGCCGGCGCACCGCTGCCATGCAAAAAGCTGTTTCCTGCGTCGCCTTTGTCTCCTTTTTCACCCTTAACCGATTCAAGAAGCTGTGCATACCACTCACTGTATGACAGTGTGCCGCCCTCCTCGGCGTACGCAGTGTAAACGTCAAAGATGTCGGGGTCAATACCGCTATTGTTGTTTGCGCCCGTTTGGCACGCTGCCATTGCGGCACAACCGAACGTAAGCGCCGCGCTTAAAGCGATTGCAATAAGGTTTTCCCCTGTTTTCATTTTGTTTCTCCTTTTTCATTTGCTAAATACATTCATTGTGCCGAATATGTTGCCCAAATTGACACTTTATGCTTATGCTTTAAAATATGAAATGTATTTTCTTGCCCTTATTTTACACCAAACCCTATTTTTTATCCACCTTTTTTTACCGGGTTTTAATTTTTATATTTATCAACCCCTCAAAAGGTTCATTACCTTATTTAAAATATCTTTGTTTAAACCAGGCCTCGTTTCCCCAGTATCAAAACTGATTTTAGGCGTTAAAAGGCTATCTTCCGGCAAAGAAATATCAAGCAAGCACGCGCTATCATCATTTATCCAATCTGCATATTTATCAATTTGGTCGTATGATTGAAGAGTTGCCGCTTTTATGCCATATGCTTCTGCAATCTTTTGAAAATTAGGAACGGTATAGCCACTACTTGAAGTAGTATTTGCATATCTGTTAGCACAGTCCAAATGTTGAGTTTCACTTATTTTTCCCAACACATGGTTATTCAATATAAAAATCTTAACCGGCAGTTTTTCTCTTTTTACTGTTTCAAGCTCTTGAATATTCATTTGAAATCCGCCATCACCGGTTATGCAGTATACCGTATTTTTTCTCATTGATATAGAGGCACCTATGGCATAAGGAAGTGCGCAACCCATTGTTCCATATCCTCCGCCGATGAGTATCCGCCCTCTATGTCCCTTAAGTTTTAAAGATTGAGCGCACCAACATTGGTGCATACCCACATCCACGCACACAACGGGGTTCGGAGGCAACAAGGCCGAAATTTTCTCAACAGCAAAATTGCCCGGTTGCTTATCGTAGTTATCAAGTATTTCCTTTGCTTTATAACAACGATTTTTCCATTCGGAATAATCATCACACAAGCAATCTTCATTTAAAAGTATTCGCATGAAATCTCTTGCATCTGTGTGATATTTTTTTTCATCATCTTTTATGTTGCGGCTTAGTTCATACTCATCTATATCACAACGCACGAGGCTAGCCTTTGGAGCAAAATTTTTCGTGTCCCGCCCTACTTGCCTTATTCCCAACCTGGCCCCGACACTTATTAATAAATCACATTCACTTATTATTAAGTTTGCAATACGATTGCCATGAGTACCTATAAACCCTATGTGTAAATCGTCTTGCGCCAAATCAACAGCATTCATTGTGGTAAGCAAAGGGATATTGGTTTTTCGAACAAATTCATAAACCATTTCACTCGCTCCAGAAACCCTTACACCATTACCTACCAATAATATCGGCTTGTTGTATGTCGAGTGGAAAATCAATTAAAACTCCTCCCTTTCTGCCTAATAATGCCATATTGTATGCCCTGCTTATTATATCGGGAAAACTTTTAGCAGTTGTTGTTGTTACCGAATACTTAGTAATATTTCTTGACATGGATACTATATCCATTTCTTGAAATCCGTTTTGACGTATTCCCGAAAACCCCTTCATTTCGTTCATTGGAACATTACCGCAAATTCCCATTATGGGAAAACCGTCATACCATGCATCAGCAAGTCCACCCAGTGCGTTCACTGCGCCCGGTCCCGATGTAGTAAAATATACGCCTATTTTGCCGCTTGTCCTCGCGTAGCCGTTAGCTGCAAGAGCGCAGCCCTGTTCATTATAACAAACATGCGTGGTTATTTCTTTATGGCGCATATATAACGCATCCATAAAAGGGACAATATACCCTCCGGCATAACCAAAGATATCGGTAACTCCCTTCTTAATGAGAAAATCTACCAAATATTCTGAGCAGTTCATTTTACTGCTCCTTTTTTTACCTCTTCTATGGTCTGCATAAATTTTGCCATAAAATCTTTCATTACTTCCATTGGCGCAACGTTTATCCGATAAAACTGTTCGCCGTTATATTCAAAAATGCGATATAGATAACCTTTCTTTATCATTTCCTCTCTTACAACAGCAGCGTTTACACCAATTATCTTCATATATAAAAAGTTCGTATCTGATTTATAAGGATGCACATTTTGTAGTTTTGAAAGCTCTTCATAAAACCATTCACGGACATTATGAATTTCCTTACGAACTTTATTATAGTATTCTTCATCTTTCAAACATTCGATTACAGCATGCCTTGCAATAATGGGCAATCGAAGCAAAGGAAGATCAAGCCATAACGCTTGAAGCGCTCTTTTGCTTGCAACAGCGTATCCGAGCCTGAGTCCTGCCAAAGCAAAGAATTTTGAGAAGGTTCTTGCAAACATTACGTTGTCATATGTGTCCACAAAATACTTCACATCTATCGGGTCATCCTCAAATCCGAAATAGGCCTGATCCACATATATCAAAGATTGAGGATTATTTTTAACTACTCTTTCAAGGTCTTCCGGTTTTATCAAGTTGCCTGAAGGCATAGCAGGACTTGTTATAATTATCATTTTGGGATGGATTTGCTCCGCCTTAACCATTAAGTCGTCTATGTCGTGATAACATTTATCTCCTGCTTCATTAAAACGATAAAATAACTTCTTCCCAAAACGATAATCTACTACACCCGGATAATAACTCCAATGAGGCATAGGCAAAAGTACGCTATCGTTTTCTCCTACCATAATGGTAATTATACTTCTTACCATTTCCGAACCGCTATTGTGAAGAAAAATCGTATCATAGTCAAACCCGTATTTTTCGGATATTGCTTTGCAGAGGTCATCGATCTCGTTTGAATCATATAAATACAATTCTTCCCTCACTGCATTTTTAAAAGGTTTTAGCGCATTTGGAGACGGTCCCCACAAGTTCTCATTGAAATGAAGCCTTCCGTTTTTATTATTGGTTTTAACACCGGCATATCGCGTTACGCCATTATATTTTCCGTACAGATTGTCGGCAATTACGTTTTTACTGAACAATTTAAATTCAGGGTCAAATGCGTCGAATTCTTCCAGCGTATCAAATTCAAGCACCTCTTCATTCTTGTATTTTTTTGCGGTTATGGGCAATTCACCGAAATGGAGAATATGATAATCGTCAATAAGAAGAGAATCTATTTCAGGTTTACCATACTCTTTTTCGAGCAGTTCAACAAGTTTAGCCGAAAAATTGCGAGACCAGAAATTTGCGCCTATCGTATACCACTTGTCTTGTCCGCCACGCTTTATACTTTCGATGTAACCTTTTGAATTTTCCGTTATGCAATATTCGTCGGCAAAATCCTTAGTATATACGCAAGTATAATATGATTCATATTCGTATTCGGAAAAGATATTTTCAACGTAATAATTGTCCGCACAGCAAATATAAGAATTACCTAACATTTTCCTTGCAGCATAAATTGAAGAAATATTATTTTTGGTTTTATAATCGAAATTATAAACAAGTTTAACCCCGAATTTATCTTTGAGATACTCAAACAACTCTGCTTTATAGCCAACAACCACAATGATTTCATTAACGCCGGCTTCTTTAAGTTGTCTTATTTCGCGTTCAATAAGCACTTCTCCGTTTACTTTAAATAAACCTTTCGGCAATATTGTTGAAAGCGGCTTGCATCTGTTTGAAAATCCGGCAGCCATAATTATGGCATTATCGACGTGATAGGGATATAGACTTTTCTTCTCTTCGACGGTCAATGTATTTCTACCATATTTTTCAATGAGTTCATCAAATTTTTTCTTGTCCATTGTTTTACTCCTTAATTATCTTTTTTCATATACGCTTCAAATTTATGGTGGGTCACGCGCTCCGCTTCGGGCGGAGGAGTCATATAATCGCCATACTCCAAAGTTAAAAGTTTATCGTATTCTTTGGGAATTTTATACATTTTATTTTCAAATTCGCTATCAATAAATTCTTTAAAAATATCTTTATTGCATATAAAACCCGCAACGCAACCCATAAAATCACCCACAGCCTCCGTTTTAACACCGGTAAATTTTTTTGCATTAATCACTGTCTTTTTAACAAATTTATCTTTAGGGAAAATTTTAACGTATACCTTTATTGCCCACGCCGCAAATCTTCTTACAAAACTACCTTTCGCTCTGCCGCTGTGTCTTTGTGCGGTTACCAAAACATTATATTTATTTCGTCTTCTGTACATTTTTTTTGCTTGCCTGCTATCGGGGACGTTGTCGTAGGGAAATATATCTATATTTACGCACAGCTTGTTGCCCGTTTTATCCGGCTCGTACAAGACAGTGTGCGTGTCCAGAACCTTACAAAACGGATATAAGAAATCTTTGTCGTTTTCATAACTATGACATTTATATCTCTCGTTTTCGGCATTGAATAGCCGCATAAATTTATCGTAGTCCTCACGCAGCATGCTTATATCAATGTCGTCATCCCAAGGAATATACCCTTTGTGCCTTACCGCGCCTATTAATGTTCCGCCATCAAGCCAATAGTTTATACCGTGCTTTTCGCAAAAACCGGTAACGGCGTCAAGTATTTCGAGTTGGATATTTTTTAATTCTTCTACATTTAATAGAATTAAAGCCTGCCCATTATCGTTCATATCATTCTCCTAATAATCCTAAGTATTCTTAAAGTAATCCCCACTTTTTGTCTTTGTCGCTTAAAATTATGGGCGAGCCGTCTTGTAAAGTGTAGCCCAAAGGATCCGCACTGCCGCAATATTCACCTACGACTTCCGGCCACTTTATACCTATCTTCGGGTCGTTCCAGGCTATGCCTCCCTCGTCATTCGGATGGTAAAAGTCCGTTACTTTGTAGCAAAACTCCGCAACGTCGCTTAAAACCAAAAAACCGTGCGCAAAGCCCCCGGAAATATAAAACTGCTTTTTATTCTCCTCGGACAGCTCCACGCCGAACCACTTGCCGTAGGTTTTGCTATCCTTACGCATATCCACGGCAACGTCGAACACCCTGCCCTTTATTACCCGCACAAGTTTACCCTGCGGATAGTTTATCTGGAAGTGCAATCCGCGCAGAACCCCTTTACAGCTCATGGACTGGTTGTCCTGCACAAACTCCATATTCAGTCCCGCCTCTTCCATGTCGCGCTTGTTGTATGTTTCAATGAAATATCCGCGGCTGTCCCCGTGCACGGCGGGTTCTATAATATACAGCCCCTCTATACCGCCTACGTTCTTTTCTACCTTTATCTGTCCCATCAGTAGATCTCCTTTAAATACCTTCCCAGAGCGTCCTGCCAAGCGGGAAGCGGTGTAAAGCCATTTTGAATTAGTTTTGACTTATCCAACCTACTGTTAAACGGCCGCTTTGCCTTGGACTGCCCATACTCCGCCGTGGTTACGGGAATTACATTCACCTTATATCCCGCCTGCCTGAATATTTCAACGGCAAAGTCATACCAGCTTATATATCCGCCGCTGTTTGTAGCATGATAATATCCGTATTTTTCGGTTTCTATCATGTCCGCAAGCAATCTCGCCAAATCGTATGTGTAGGTGGGCGTACCTATCTGGTCGTTCACTACCCTTAACGTATCGTGTGTTTTGCCCAGCTTTAACATCGTCTTAATAAAATTGTTCCCGTTTTTGCCGAACACCCACGCTATGCGCACTATAAAGTACTTTTCAAGCGCACCCGCAACCGCAAGCTCGCCTTCCAATTTGGTTTGCCCGTATATATTAAGCGGCTTATAACTTTTGCAATCGGGTTGCCAGGGCTCGCTTCCCTGTCCGTCAAACACGTAGTCGGTCGAAATATACATCATCTTGCAGCCGAGCGCCTTACACTCGCTTGCTATATATTCCGTGCCCTTTGCGTTGACAAGCCGTACCTTTTCTTCGTTGTCTTCGGCGGCGTCTACCGCAGTCCACGCCGCACAGTGTATTACCGCTTCGGGACGCTCACGTTCCATAACGCGCTTTACGCTCCCCGCGTCGGTTATGTCCATTTCTTCTATGTCGACGCCAACCGCTTCGTGCCCACGCTTTTCAAGCTCTTTTACAACGTCATAGCCAAGCTGACCCTTTACGCCCGTTACAAGTACTTTCATTGCCTGTTACCGTACATTTTTTGGTAATAGTTTTGATATTCACCGCTTATTATCGTTTCCCACCATTCGCGGTTATTTAAATACCAATTAATAGTCTTCTTTATGCCGTCTGCAAATTTTGTTTCGGGCAACCAGCCGAGCTCGGAGTGTATTTTCGTCGGGTCTATCGCATACCGCATGTCGTGCCCCTTCCTGTCCGCAACAAATGTTATAAGACTTTCGGGCTTGCCAAGCTCCTTGCATATCAGCTTGACAATATCTATATTTTTCATCTCGTTGTGCCCGCCTACGTTGTATACCTCGCCCACTCTGCCTTTATGGATTATCAAATCTATGGCCTTGCAGTGGTCCTCAACATACAGCCAGTCGCGCACGTTCTCGCCCTTGCCGTACACGGGCAGGGGTTTATTGTTAAGGGCGTTGGCTATCATAAGGGGTATAAGTTTTTCGGGAAAGTGGTAGGGCCCGTAGTTGTTGGAACAGCGGCTTATGGTTACAGGCAAGCCGTATGTTCTGTAATATGCCAAAACAAGCAAGTCTGCGCTTGCCTTTGAGCTTGAATACGGGCTACTTGTGTGCAACGGGGTTGTTTCGGTGAAAAACAGGTCGGGCCTGTCCAACGGCAGGTCGCCGTAAACTTCGTCCGTAGATACCTGGTGATAACGTTTAATACCGTACTTGCGGCAGGCGTCCATCATCACCGCCGTGCCCATTATATTGGTTTGAAGGAATATTCCGGGGTCCTCTATGCTTCTGTCTACATGGCTTTCGGCGGCAAAGTTGACAACTATATCGGGTTTTTCCTCTTCAAAAAGTTTATAAACCGCTCCTCTGTCGCAGATGTCGGCCTTGACAAAGCGGAAGTTAGGATTTTCCATTATAGGCGCGAGAGTGGAAAGATTGCCCGCGTACGTGAGTTTATCCAAGCATACTATGCGGTATTCGGGATATTTTTTGAGCACGTGAAATATGAAATTACTGCCTATAAATCCGGCTCCGCCCGTTACTATAATTGTCATACTGTCAACTCACTCCTTTATTCCGGCAACATTCTTTAAGTGCGCGCCGTACGGCGATTTACCGTAACTTTCGGCTATGCTTGTAAGTTTATCCTTGTCTATCCAGCCGTTTCTGTATGCGATTTCTTCGGGTGCGGATATGGTTACAGCCTGGCGTTCCGATAGCACGCGCACAAACTCCGCCGCCTCAAAGAGGCTGTCCATAGTACCCGTATCCAGCCAGGCAAATCCCCTGTCCAAAAGCTGGACGGTTAAGTCCCCTGCCTCCAAATACATCCTGTTGAGGTCCGTTATTTCCAGCTCCCCGCGCTTGGAGGGCTTTATTTTTTTTGCGTATTTTACTGCGCGGTTATCATAGAAATACAGACCCGTTATGCAGTAATTGGACTTGGGGGTTTCCGGCTTTTCCTCTACGGAAAGTACTTTACCCTCTTTATCAAACTCAACTATGCCGAAGCGTTGGGGATCCTTTACGCCATAGCCGAAAATGGTGGCCTTGCCGTTGGCGGCGTTTATTGACGCCTCTTTGAGCATCCGTGAAAAACCGTGGCCGTAGAAAATATTGTCGCCCAAAATCATTGCTACGTTGTCGTTGCCTATAAATTTTTCACCGATTATAAAAGCCTGCGCAAGCCCGTCCGGCGACGGCTGTACGGCATACTCCAAAT
Organism: uncultured Clostridia bacterium; assembly: GCA_947629665.1. Taxonomy (GTDB): domain Bacteria; phylum Bacillota; class Clostridia; order Christensenellales; family Borkfalkiaceae; genus Coproplasma. The sequence goes on along the minus strand of CANREJ010000027.1, from coordinate 14,150 downwards.
GTACGCCGAACTGCTCCCCGTTGCCGAGCAACTCTTTAAAACGGGGCGTATCCTGCGGCGTTGATATTATGAGAATTTCCCGTATCCCCGCCGTCATAAGCGTGGATAAAGGATAAAATATCATCGGTTTATCATAAACCGGCAAAAGTTGTTTGCTTGTTACCTTTGTGAGCGGGTACAATCTCGTTCCCGACCCGCCTGCAAGTATTATGCCTTTCATTTGTTGTCTCCCATCCCGGAATCTTTTTTTACCGGCACTTCATCCGCGCCATCCACTTCGGGCAAAGTGTTTAAACTTTTCCGTCTGAATACTTTTTTGGCAAATCCCAGAACCGTTTTATAATTGACTGCGGCATAGGCCAAAAACAACACACCGTATGCAAGACATGCCCACCAGCGGGACAGTAACGCCACAACCAAAATAAAGCCAACCGTCATAAGCGCTTCCCAAATAAACTGAATCACGATTCTTTTCTTTATAATATGCAATACTACTATCTCTGAAAACATGGAATTGAACATAATTACCGCAACAATGGATATGAGCAATGCCGTAAGATTATTGAACACAAACGCGCAAAGCAAAAACGCTATTGCCCCTATTGCAACGGAAACCATGTTTATAAGCAACATGATTTTTTCTTTTCGGTAGGCCTTCAAATAATTATTTGTCAACAAACTGACCTTGGAGGAATAAATAACGAGCGGCAATAAAATACCGAGGTAAAGAAGGCTATCGGAATATTGCGGCAGCCACCTTTCAAGAATCCAACACCCCGGGAAAAAGAAAATCATTGCAAAAAACAGGAGCGGAGACAATACATTCCGTGTTGCCACATAGACATCGGGCAATTTCTCCCGGTCAAGCCTTTTGAGCGAAGGAAACAGAACAACGCTGGCCGCCAAAATAAATGTAATAAAAACATTGGAAACACTGAACGCAAAGGACACATGCCCGAATACAATCTCGTCCCATCTCCATTGTACAATCATTTTTGCCCCGCCTACCATCAGCATAGACGACCAATTGGCAAGCATCAAAATAATGCCCGCGCCCACGTTGTCGCCAAGTTCTTTGAATGAATCTTTAAGTTTAATACTTCTTCCGAGATACATACCGCGGTTCATGGCGCAAGAAAGTACAAAGCCAATCACATCACCCGATAAATCGGCAATACAGTACCAATAAAAATCATTGATTCCGCATAAAAGCAAAATACCTACAATCAAGCCGTATGATACTCTTTGGACAAGTATAAGAATAGCATAGCGTGAAATGCGGTTTGTTATCTGGAAACAGTATGAACTGTATGTTACAAGGTTCTTGGTTACAATGCCGCACGCAACCAAAATTACAATAATCTGCGTTGTATCTTTGCAAGCAAGCAATGAAATAACCGTAGTCAATAATGTTAAAAAGCCGGTAAATGCCAACAACAATTTAAACTGCGATCTGAGCCTCTCTTTATCCAGTTCGTCATAGTCATACTGCGAATACCGCAATACCAACCCATCCAAAAGCCCGAAATGCAGTACGCCCACATAGCCGACGTATAAAACATATGTCTGCCAATAAGAATACTGGAATTCGTCGATGAATTTAGGCACCACGAAGTTGAGTACAAAACTTACAAGAAGGGATATTATTTGCACGGAAATCGATATAATGACATTCGACGCAAATTTTTTTGCTGTGATTTTCTGTGGCATTATTTTGCCTCAACCGTATGCAACGTTTTTAAAACGCCGCTATAATATTTCGATAATACTGTCTGTTCCTGCGCGCGTGAACGGCGGAACATCAAAAGATACAATAATTTTTTCAGCCGGATATAGCGGAGACGGGCCTTTATAACTTTTTTTGCGTCCATTCCCCACTTTTTGCAATAATAAATATCGCTTTCCGTCAAACGCTTTCTGACATTCAAAACTTTATCCGCATCATCTGCCTGTGTGCCGCCCTCTAAATGAATAATCTTTTTTTGTTTGAAAAATGCAGTCTTTTTTGCCGTAGAGTACAGCTTAATACGCTTGATTAAATCCGCTTCCTCTTTATACATGAATATTGCTTCATCAAATCTCCCTGCCTCAATAAACGACTGCCTGCGCACAAACATATCCGCACCGCAAATAAACGCCTTGCCATCGCGAAAACGGTCAAACTTTCTATCAAATTTATCGCAGATAATGGAGAATATCCCATAGCTATCCATTAAACAGAATGAGGCGCGGCGTTCTCCACTACCCCCAATAAGGCGGAACCCAAACAGTGCCAAATCTTTATCTTCAAATTGTTTTAGAGCAAAGGCAAAAATCGGTTCTACCAAAACGGTATCCGGATTTAAAAAGAGCAAAAACTCACTCTCGCAGACCGCCTCGCCACGGTTGTTTCCAGCACCAAATCCTATATTGTCGTTTTTCAAAATACGAACATCGGGATATTTTTCTCGAAGTAGATTTACCACCGAATAATCAGGGCTGTTGTCAGAGACAATCACTTCAAGATCTGCTCCGATATCATTGTACTTAAAGACGGAGTCAAGGCAATTTGACAATATGTCCACGCCCTTATATGCCACAATTATTACAGCTAATTTTTTCATTAACACCTCCCAACCGACAGCGCGAACCGCAACCCTCTTCCGCGAACACAAGGCCTACAATTAAAATAATGACCTGCATTGCCATCAAAGTATAATGATAGAACAGCGCAGAGAAGATCATGCCGCAGATTAATGAGTAAATTCCGATTCCCGTATCCGTTTGGTTCTTTCGCGTATTGCGGAAAATGCAATAGAGGAAATATAGATATAGGGCGCATCCTGCAATTCCAAGATCAAAAACATAGGCGATATAGTTCATTTCCATATCGTACGGGAAATAATTACTTGCGCCGAGAATCCCTAAAATGTTATTATCGAAAACATATGCGTACGACGCGGTTTTGAAACCTGTCCCGACCAGAATCATGGGCCCGGCGTTAAGCACAGCCTGAAAAAAGTACTTCCAATAGATAACGCGGGGATTGTCATCGCTCGGATGCAAATAAACTTCCGCAACACGGTTATAAAATTTTTCGAGCGCAGGCGCCAAAAGCCAAATTATTAAAACCAGGGCGGTGATAAACAAAATCAAACCGGCAATGACTTTGGGTGCGCTTATCTTCCTCTTTTTACTGAAAAGCAATCTCCAATTTACGTTGATTAAAATCACTATGACAGAACATACCGCCGCAGTTGTAGAGGCGCTGAATACTATTGCAAGCATAGACATGAGGAAAAGCAATATTTTCTTTTTCCTCATAGAATATGCAACCATAGCGGGAATGATAAACCCCATATGGGCTGGGTCAAAATTAAAGCCGCCGGAACGTATCAAACCACCGACGATGATAGAAATTGTTTCATAGCGGATATTGTTATCCACAGCATAATCGTGGAACAGCTCATTCGTTAAAGAAAATCCAAATAAATAGTAGCAACTCCCGTCTATAATGGTCCACACTATATTGCAGAAGCAACCAAAAATAAGACCTTTTACAAGTATGGAAACCAATTCACGTTTGTTCGGTTGAAGTGCAAAAAGCAGCACAAACATTATAAAGCCGATTACCTTGGGAATAGTTAAAAGTGCAGTGTCCCGCCATGCAAGTTGCTCCGTAAAATACATGCAACCAAAAAGCGCCGAAACAATCGAACCGGTCAGCCATACCAGCAACAGGATTGTATTTCGTTGAAGTTTAATTATAACGTTTTTAAAAACAACATTAAAGGCGAGTATAACCAGCGCAAAAACAAAGAAAACAGAAAACAGCGAAAGATAGCTGCCACCCACGTGCAAACACAGGATAGGCGCCGTTGAAAAGAGCGACATGCAAAAAAGTATCGCCCCGGTAAATGTAACGCTTATATGTGTACTTTGTTTTGAAATTGCTTTCATGGCAACAGAACCTTATTTCCTTCAAACAAAACGTAGCTTGTAATGCTGTTTAAATAAGTCTTTTTATATTAAAATACGTCTCGTCCCAACTGAATCTTTTAACGGCTTCGCCGTGCGTTAAGCCGGGCGGCAAAAGGCCGGGCCCATCTACAAGCCGAACCAATTTGCTGCCCTCGGCAATTTCGGGAATTGACGATTTGTTCATTGCAATCACGGGACAGCCGCACTGCTCCGCTTCGGCAACGGGTAACCCGAACCCCTCATACTCCGAAAGATACAACAGGCAATACGCCTTATTATACAAAAGGCATAGCTGTTCTTCGGTCAATGCGCCCAGTTTAAAGTGCCGTTTACAGTCATTTGCGAGCAGCTTTATTTCCTCACCGGTAAGCTCCCCGCCGCCTACGGAAATCATATAATAATTTTCGGGCAGCTGTTTGAAAAGATCGACCGCACTTTTCCAATTTTTATAGCCGCCCCTTTGGCCGACAAACAACACGTAATTGCCGCTTTCTATCACCGTTGCGGTTTCAACCGTTAAAGATTTAAGGGCATCGGCAACTTCTACGCCGGTCATAGCGTGGTAAGCGTCGCTTACGCCGTTATATACAACAACCGAATCAACTTTGCGCTTACTGAATTTGTTTAAATCATTTTGGGTATTTTTTGAAATACATATGGCGGTATCCGATTTATAAATCGCCTTCATTTTTTGCCAATGATGTACGATTTTTCTTAAACCAGACGAAAAATATTCGTAAGTAAAATCGTGAACTATTGTAATATTGGCGGCGTTTTTATTTTTTGAATACCTATAATAGCTTGAAATAAAGGTATGCTTGCGCGTTTCCTTATAATTGACGCCTCTGTATCTGTTTAAAAATTTATTGTATTTGATAATTTTATCTTCGGGTAAATTGAGCCTGTCCCAATAAATATTATCTTTTTTGCCGTCGGAAACAATAAAATGACTTTCAACTTCCTTATCGGCGAGCAAACGCTTTATAATCTCGTAGAAATAGACGGATATGCCGCCGGCATGCTGCAAATCAAATATTATCGTATCAATATAAATTATTTTCATCTAACACCTTATCTCCAAAAAACGGGCTTTGCCGTGGATTCCGCACCCTGCCGAAGCTGCGGGAATGAATAGCGTATCACCTTTATAAAAATCTATAATTTCTGTTTTATTATTGTTTTCGCACCGAATGGAGCCGCAGCCGTCTATACACATTAAAATTCTGAATGACAGCCCGTCGGTTTGGTAGGCGAGCGGGGTTCTCAATACTTCCGTATTGACGAGCATCCGCCTCACTTCGAAGTACGCGCAACGGCATAGCACTTCCGTTGCACAGCCTCTTTCATACCTCAAAACGCGCATGGGCTGGTCTGCGCCTTTGCTACACTCATAATTCAATACGTCGAGCGCCTTTTCTTTATGCAACGGACGCTTTTTTCCGTATTTATCCACCCTGTTATAATCGTATAATCTATACGTTAAGTTGGAATTTTCCTGAATTTCGGCTATCAGTGCGCCTGCGCCTATGGCGTGAACGGTGCCGGACGGTATGAAATAAATTTGATTTTTTTCTATCGACACATAGTGCAGATACTTTTCTATCAAGCCGCTGTCAATACTATCTAAAATTATTTTTTTGTTTACTTTTCTGTTAAAGCCGTACACTATCTGCGCGCCGGGAGCGGCATCGACTATATACCACATCTCGCTTTTGCCGAGCTGCCCGCCCTCGTGCGATTTTGCATATTCGTCGGAAGGGTGGACCTGTACGGACAAGTTTTGTTTGGCATCGATGAATTTTACAAGCACGGGCAGCTGCCCTTTGCCTTTATGCCTTTCCCCAAGAATTTCAGGGTGAAGCCCGATTAAATCCAATAGGGTCAAACCTTTGAATTCACCGCTTGCAACCAGAGAAATTCCGTCGGGGTGTGTGGAGCACTCCCACGTTTCTGCCAAAGGATGCAGATTTATGCCCTTGCCAAACTCCGTATTAAGCCGGTCTCCTCCCCATAAGTAATCTTTACCTACCGGTTTGAGCAGAAACGGAACTTTGTAGTTTTTATTCAAGCGTGAATTTTTGCTTGTCATTTGCGCTTATATCTTTTCCCAATTGAACTTCAACTAATTTCAACACAGTATCGGCAAACACAGTATGGCGGCAGCCTGCGTTTATTGCAATCACGTCCCCTGCGGAAACGCTTTGCTCCATTCCGTCCACAACCGTTTTGCCCTTGCCTTCAATAACTACCCACACCTCGTTGCGGTGCAGATGGCTATGATAATTCATGCTGTGCCCGCTGTTTAAAGTAACTTTTATTGTCAAGCTCTCTTTTTCGACGTCAAGCACTTGGTAGCTGCCCCAGGACTTTTCGGCAAACATTACCTGCTGCTCGAACTTGTCCACAAAGGGTTTTATATAACTGGACTGCTCTTTATCCGCAACCAAGATCCCCTCGGGACTGGCTGAAATCACCACGTCGTGCAAGCCCATTGCAAGAATTGGTCTGTCTAACTCGTTCAAAATGTGCACGTTGGAACAGTTTTCGTTCATAACACCGTTGCCGATTATGGATTCCTGCATAGTTTCGGTAAGCGTGTTCCATGTGCCGATATCCTTCCATTGTCCGTTGAAGCGGAGTACCTGGATACTCTTTTCCTTTTCGGCAACGGCATAATCAAAGCTGATTTTATTTAAAGTGCCGTACTTTGCGAACAAGTCGTCATAGTCGATAAAATCGATAAGTTCGTGTGCCTTTTTAAGCAGATATTTTATTTTATACGCAAATACGCCGCCGTTCCAAAGGGCGTTTCTGCTTATATACTTTTTTGCCGTTTCTATATCGGGTTTTTCTTTAAATTCCGAAACGTAGCTTACCCTGTCGCCGTTTTTTGGAATGATATACCCGTACTTCTCGCTGGGATATGTGGGGGTGATTCCCATTAAAACAAGATTTGCCTCACCTTTATCGGCCTGTTCGCCCAGCTCTTTCAAGCATTGGAAATAATCTTCTTCAACATATGGATCGACGGGGCAAACGACCACCGATTCCTCCCCGGATATACCTTGAACGTCGTGAAGATATGCGGTTGCAAGCGCTATTGCGGGGAAAGTATCGCGGCGGCAGGGTTCAACGGAAATTCCAACTTTTTCGCCAAGTTGGTTATGGATAGCCGAGACCTGCGTCCTGGATGTGGCTATGGTTACCGTTGCTTCGCTGTCCACCTTTTTTATCTGTCTGTATACACGCTGAACCATCGACTCATATCCGCCGTCCGGCGTTTTGAAAATCTTTATAAATTGTTTTGACCTTATATCGTTTGACAGCGGCCATAATCTCTTTCCCGATCCGCCCGACAAAAGAACTATATTCATAAACTATCTCTCCGCCCTCACGGGATTATTGAGGTAATCTTTATAAGCCAATGCTATTCCCTCTTTAAGCTCTGTTTTATAAGTCCAGCCGAGAGCCTTTGCCTTTGATACGTCGAGCAGTTTCCTCGGCGTTCCGTTGGGTTTGGTTGTATCCCACCTTATTTCGCCATTATAGCCTATTACTTCCGCCACAAGACCAGTGAGTTCTTTTATAGTAATTTCCTTGCCCGTACCCGCATTGACCGTTTCGTTACCGGAGTAGTTATTCATTAAAAACACACACAACTCAGCAAGATCGTCCACATACAAAAATTCCCGAAGCGGGCTGCCGTCCCCCCAGCATGTAACGAACGGTGCGTTTGAAATCTTCGCCTCGTGAAAACGCCTGATAAGGGCGGGAAGCACATGGGAGTGGGTAGGATGATAATTATCGTTCGGTCCGTACAGGTTTGTGGGCATAACCGAGATATAATCCGTGCCGTATTGTCTGTTTAAAAATTCACAATACTTTAACCCCGAAATTTTTGCAAGGGCATATGCCTCGTTTGTTTTTTCAAGCTCGCTTGTGAGCAGGCAACTTTCCTTCATCGGCTGTGGAGCCATGCGGGGATATATGCAGGAAGACCCCAAAAATTCAAGTTTTTTACAGCCGTTTTTCCAAGCCGAGTGAATAACGTTCATTTCAAGAATCATATTCTCGTACATGAAATCGGCAAGAGCGTTTTTGTTGGCTTCTATACCGCCTACTTTTGCCGCCGCAAGGAAAACGTATTCGGGTTTTTCGGATTTGAAAAACTCCTCAACGGCAGATTGGTTTGTTAAATCCAACTCCCGGTGCGTGCGGGTTATAATATTTTTATAGCCCTGCTTTTCAAGCTCCCTCACTATTGCCGAACCAACCATTCCCCTGTGCCCGGCAACGTATATTTTAGAATTTAATTCCATAATCAATCCTCTAACGCCCTATTTACTCTTTCGGCATCCATATGCAATTTTTCTATCTTTGCCCGCATCAAATCGGCTTCCACCATCATCCTGCACAGTTCTTCGTATGTTGTAGCCTGAGGATTCCATTTGAGCACTTTTTTGGCCTTTGAGGGGTCGCCCCAAAGATTAACAACATCGGTAGGACGGTAGAATTCGGGGGAAACACACACCAACATTTTGCCGGTGGCTTTATCATAACCCTTTTCGTCTATACCGCGCCCTCTCCATTCAAGCTCTATGCCGGCATAGTGGAAAGCAAGCGTGCAAAATTCCCTTACCGTGTGTTGCACACCCGTGGCAATAACAAAATCGTCCGGCTCGTCCTGTTGGAGTATCAGCCACATGCACTCTACATAGTCCTTTGCATAGCCCCAATCCCTTAAAGAATCAAGGTTGCCGAGTTCAAGGTGGTCTTGCAGGCCCATTTTTATGCGGCCTGCCGCAATCGTTATTTTGCGGGTTACAAAATTTTCCCCGCGACGGGGCGACTCGTGATTGAATAAGATGCCGTTTGCGGCAAATATGCCATATGCGTCGCGATATTCCCTGCACATCCAAAACCCATATTGCTTGGCGACGGCATAGGGGGAAAACGGGTGGAAAGGCGTTTTTTCGTTTTGCGGCACCTCCTCAACTTTCCCGTACAATTCCGAAGTGGACGCCTGATAAAATTTAGTCTTTTTTTCCAAATGTAAAATATGAATGGCTTCCAAAATTCTCAAAACGCCGATTGCGTCGACATCACCCGTATATTCGGGAGCGTCAAACGACGTTCCCACGTGGGACTGGGCGGCAAGATTATAAATTTCATCGGGCCGTATTTTGCCTATAAGGTTGATTAAACCCGACGAATCGGACAAATCGCCGTCGTGTAAAGTTATTGCTTTTTTTGCAATCAAATGGTCTATCCTGCCTGTGTTGGATATTGATGAGCGGCGTATCACCCCGTGTACTTCATATCCCTTTTCCAAAAGAAATTCGGCAAGGTACGAGCCGTCCTGACCTGTAATTCCCGTAATTAAAGCCTTTTTCATACGTTCCCTCACGACAAAATAAATTTCCCGAATTCTATAATAAAATTCTCTAATCTGTATCCTTTGCAGCCATTGGCTTTGTAGATTCTGTTCCGTAGTTTTATGCGTTCCTTACACTTTTTCCACTCTTTTTTGTTGCTTACCCCGCCGAGGCGAAAATTGGCAAGCACTTCGTTTAAAACGCATATCTTATAACCCTTCCTGCGGACGGTCAGCATAAAATTCAAATCGTCGTATATACTTTCGCCGGCATAGCGCACGTCGTTATAAACCTTTCTTGTAACAAATGTCGTCGGGTGGTTCCAACGCCTTGTGGAAAACTTCTTTTTCAGCGCGGATTTTTTAATAAACTCTTTATTCCCGCCGAACACACGCAAGTCGGCGTACATTACGTCGAAATTTGTTTCCCCATAAAATACGGCTACCTTTTGGAGCGCGTCGTCGTTATAATAATCGTCGCTGTTGATGATGCCGACTATGTCGCCGTCCGTCAATGATATGCCCTTATTCATGGCGTCGTATATGCCATTGTCTTTTTCGGAAATTATCCTGTACTCTATTCCCTTTTTTGCAAACTCTCCCGCATAACTTTTTGCTATGTTTACCGTATCGTCGGAAGATTGCCCGTCAACTATTAAGTACTCGTAATTATCATATGTTTGATTTAATACATGTTCGATAGTTTCTTTTATTGTGGCGGCGCTGTTAAAGCTAACCGTAATTATCGAAATCTTTGGCTTAATCACTTTCCGTTCTCCCAATGCTTCCGGCAAAATCGGTAATTATATACGTCTGCTTATATACACTCAGCTCTTTATCATATGTCAAACTGCCGAAGGCTTTTTGGACAAGCCCGGTAAACAGGCCCAAAAATTTCAAAGCCCACCCGAAACCTTTAACAAGGCGCACCTTTTTTCCGTTCGCCGCCGCAATGAGTTTTACCATTTCCGGTGTGCTGCTGTATTCGCCGTTCTGCGGGAAGAACGTTCCGCTCTCCACGTTTTCAATCATAAGCCGCACAAACTCGCAAAGATTTTCAATATACAGCATGGATCTCTCGTTCTTAACGTAAGGAAAAAATTTGAGCTTTAACGCCAGCTTTCTCAAAGTTTGATAATTTCCTTTACAGTTCTTCCCGTAAATCATCGGCGGGCGGAGGACGCACACTTTAAAGTTTTCGTCCGCAAGCGGTTTTATACCGTTTTCTGCCTGTAATTTGCTGTCGCCGTAGGCATTTTCGGGCGTTGGAATTGTATCCTTTGTAATGACTTTACTTTTGCCTATCTTCGCGCTCTTGCCGTAAATTATGGCAGAGCTCATAAAAATAAACTGTTTGGCCCCGTCCGCCTTCGCCTTTTTGGCCGTTTCCACCGTCAAACCGGTATTTACGCTTCTGTACAGCTTTTCCTTTTCCGGACTGATTTTCCCGCTATCGGAATGTGCGATGCCCGCCACATGAAATACCGCGTCATAACCGGAAAAACTCTTTTCGCGCCAGCCGTCGCCGCGCATATCAACCGTATCGATTTCAAAATCTCCGGGGTAGTTGGATTTTATATAATTTTCAAACGACGTGCCGATGTAGCTGTCCGCGCCCGTTATCAATACTTTTTTCATATCACTCCGCCAAAGCCGTCATGCCGTTTTTGAGATTTTGCAACAGTTCTTCCGCTTCCGCAAACGACTTGCCTTTCACGCCGAAATAAAACTTGATTTTGGGTTCGGTCCCCGATGGCCTTACGCAGCACCACGCGCTGTTTTCAAGTTCAAAATACAGCACATTGCTTTCAGGCAACCCCGTTGGAGTAACTTTGCCCGTTTCCAAATCCCTGCGCTCACCGTGCAGGTAATCTCTTACAGCCGTTACCTTAAACCCGCCGATTTGTTCGGGGAAAACTGTACGCATTTTTGCCATAATCCCGTTAATTTTTGTTGTGCCGTCCGCACCGGTTAAGGTCAAACTCTTCAAATCTTCGGCATAATATCCGTACTTTTCATAAATGTTGAGCATCTGGTCCCAAAGGGTAAGCCCCTTTGTTCTGTAATATGCGGCAGCTTCGCACAGAGCCGTAACGGCAACCACCGCATCCTTATCACGCGCATGGGTACCCACAAGGCAACCGTAACTCTCTTCATAGCCAAACTCGTATTCAAGGGCGTTTTTATCAAAGTCGGGATTTCCGCCGTTACGCGCTTTTGCCTCTTCAAACAGTTTTATTTGCTCGCCGATATATTTAAATCCGGTCAATACTTCCTTTACGGTCAAGCCGTACTCTTCTGCAATTGCATAAGCCATTTTCGATGAAACTATCGTAGTTACAAGAGCGGCGTTTTTGGTATTTTGGGGTAATAAGCCTTTTTCACGCTTTTGTGAAAGCTCGTATTCGGCAATTAAAAGCCCGCTCATATTGCCCGTAAAAGACTTATATTCGCCGGACTTTTTATCCAACGCATATACGCCCAACCTGTCTGCATCCGGGTCGGTGGCAAGCACTATATCGGCGTTTACCCGTTTTGCAAGATTGAGCGCGTAAGTAAACGCTTTTTTGTCTTCGGGATTGGGGTATTCGAGAGTAGGGAAATTTCCGTCGGGTTCCGCCTGTTCCGGAACGACCCATACATTTTCAAATCCGAGTTCCTTTAAAATCCGTGTAACGGGCACATACCCCGTGCCGTTCAACGGGGTGTAAACTATTTTTATTTCCTTTGCCACAGAGCTTATCGCCCCGGCGTTTAAAACAAGTTTTTTAAGTTCGGCTATATAAGCGTCGTCAAGCTCCTTGCCTATATATTGCAAGGCGCCGTTTTTTATTGCCTCGGCTTCCGTTATGCGTTTTATCAGCTTATAGTCGGTTACCTTATTGACCTCGCCGATTATGAGTTTATCGTAGGGGGGAACTATCTGCCCGCCATCAGACCAATACACCTTATATCCGTTATATTGCGGAGGATTGTGGCTTGCGGTAATTACAACGCCCGCGGTCGCTTTTAAATAGCGTACGGCAAACGATAACTGGGGCGTTGCGTGTAAAGTTTCAAAAAGATAAGTCTTTATGCCGTTTGCGCAGAATATCAAAGCGGAATCGAGGGCAAATTCCTTTGACATAATCCTGCTGTCATACGCAATTACAACACTGCCGCTCTTTGTTTGGCTGTTTATAAAATTTGCAAGTCCCTGCGATGCTTTGCCTACGGTATACACGTTCATTCTGTTTGTGCCGGCGCCTATAATGCCGCGCAAACCGCCCGTACCGAATGAAAGCTGTTTATAAAACCTGTCCTCTATTTCCTTTTCGTCCGAAAGCGCGAGCAGCTCATCCCTCGTTTTTTTATCGAAACAAGTATCAGAGCACCACCTCTCATACTCTTCTCTGTATTTCACGCTTTCCGCCCTGTGCATTTCGCCGGTGCCGCCTTCCACTACGCCCTCGTGCTTAAATACGGCGGCTATTGTGCCGAAAAAGCACTTACAGTCGAATAAAAAGCCCATCCGCTTGACATACTCGCCGTCCAACGCCGCCTTAACGGGTATTTCCAGCTCGTCCCTGCCGTTTATCTGCGCCCAACCGGTGAGCCCGGGTTTAATATCGTTAGCCCCGTACTTGTCCCTTTCGGCTATGAGGTCGTCCTGGTTCCAAAGTGCGGGACGGGGCCCTATGATTGCCATTTGGCCTATAAAAATATTAAATATCTGCGGCAACTCATCAAGAGAGGTTTTGCGCAAAAATCCGCCGACTTTCGTTATCCATTTTGCGGGATCGGAAAGCTCGTGAGTAGGAGCGTCGTGCGGGGTGTCCGTGCGCATTGTTCTGAACTTTAAAATCTTAAAAATCTTTTTGTTTTTACCGACCCTGTCCTGCTTGAAAAATACAGGCCCTTTGCTGTCGCACTTTATAGCTATTGCAATTATCAGCATTGGAAGGGCAAGAAAAATGATCCCCAAAAATGATAAAAACAAGTCTATTAATCTTTTGAAAAAATGCTTGTACATTACACGCCGTCCTAAAATTTTTAGCCTTCGGGAGGTCTGAGTGCGGCTATCTCCGCCCGATTTTTATCAAATATTTCGTTATATTTAAGCACGGTTTTTGCAGGCAATTTTACGTTTGAGCCCACAACACTGCCGCAGTCCAGTTTGCAGCCTTCGCCCACCGCAGAATTATGGTTGACTATCGCTCCCGCACAGACCAAAACACCCACACCTACCGTGCTGTTTGCGTTTATTGCGGCCAGCGGCTCGACAATTGAGCCTTTCATAACCTTTGCCGATGGACTTACATACGCTTTTGGACTTATTAAAGTTGCGATTTCATACCCTGCTTCTTCAAGCCCCATAATATAAGCAAGCCTTAACTCCGCGTCGCCGATTGCCACAAACGCGCTTTTATATTCGGTTATGTATCTTTTATAGTCTTTGAGTTTTCCTATTGCGAGGACGTTGTTATCGTCTAAAAAAGCAATCTTCTCAAAGCCGATACTTTGGGCAACTTCCTTTGCTACTTGTCCGTATTGCCCTGCCCCTAAAATAATCAGCCCACTCATTAAAGACCTCTCACTCTCTGCCTTCACGGAACAAACCAAAACTCCTATACGTATTGGCAGACTTTTACAAACGCCATTATACAATATCGAAATTTAAAAATCAATTGAATTGTAAGGTTTTTTTGAAATTACTGCCCGCGGACGCGCGCACGGTTGGTCATATGCGGATATGCGCGCATTGAATTGTCAAACTAAGTGCAACAGTAAGAGATAAAAAAGTTAAATAAATCAACAGGTTTTTTGTAAGATAAAA
>CANREJ010000026.1 GCA_947629665.1 uncultured Clostridia bacterium | reverse complement strand
GTTTGGCGGATACCCGTTAAGTCGTGTTCGTCCGCCTCTACCACCTCCGCCTTGTGCTTTATGCACATATATGTGATTTCTTCCAGAAATTCGGTTGAGAATAAGTTTGACGCGTTATTTAAAAGCCGCGCGTAAATTTGGCTGTTGAGCGCGCCGTACTTTATAATTTCGCCCAGCCCGCAACGGATTTCCCTTGGGGGAAGGGTGCTTAAAAACCGCGGGTCGACTATTACGCTTTCGGGCTGGTAAAAACTGCCCACAATGTTTTTTACGCCGTCGAAGTCTATTGCCGTTTTGCCGCCCACGGAGCTGTCCACCTGCGCAAGCAACGTTGTGGGAATTTGCACAAAGCGCACACCGCGCATATATAGCGAGGCGGCAAGCCCCGCCAAATCGCCGACTACCCCGCCGCCGAAGGCAACCACTATGCAGTTGCGCTTCATGCCCTTTGAGAGCATTTCCCTTAAAATTGCCATGAGATAGCGGAACGATTTGCTTGATTCGCCCGCGGGAATTATATAGGCGGGAGTCATTTCACCCATAACCCGCCACATTTCGTAGCGGTACCAGGCGAATACGTTGGAGTCGGTTACTATAAACAACTGCTTTTTGGGCAGTTCGGCCGCATATTTTTCAAAAACGCCCTCGCCGCAATGGATTACGCTCTTTTGGGAGGGCGCGTTTAACTGTATATCTCTCATAATCATTTCAGCTTTTGATAGCGTTCCTTTACCTCCTGCATGGTGTCGCCACCAAGGCGCTCCGCCACGGTTTGCGCCAACGCGGTTGCAACTACGCTTTCGAGTACGATTTCCGCCGCGCAGATTGCCGCAACGTCGCTCCTTTCGCTTGCCGCCGTCTGCGGCTCCTTTGTGAGGTAGTCCACCGTTTGCAACCCGCGCATGAGCGTGGGAATGGGCTTCATTGCCGCCCGCAGGACAATCTCCTCGCCGTTGGACATTCCGCCCTCTATGCCGCCCGCATTGTTGGTTTTGCGGTAAAATTTGTTATCGTAATAAATTTCGTCGTGAACGGCGCTTCCGCGGAGGTCTGCCGCCTTAAAGCCCAGCCCTACCTCTACGCCCTTTATTGCCTGCACGCTCATCATTGCGCCGCAGAGTATGGCGTCCAGCTTGGTTGTGTATTGCATACAGCTGCCAAAACCGCTCTTTAAGCCCTTTACGCGTATCTCTATTACGCCGCCTGCGGTATCGCCTTCGGCTTTGAGCTTGTCTATCAACGCCATTGCCGCCTCCTGCTTTTTGCAGTCGAGCATAAAAAGCGGCTGTGATTTTGCGGCTTCGAGTTGCTCAAACGCGTAAAGGCTGTCGTCGCATATGCCGCACACGCTCTTTGCGTAGCCCGAAATCTGCACGCCGAGCGCAGAGAGATACTGCCGCATTATGCTGCCTGCGGCAACGCGTATTGCCGTTTCGCGCGCGCTTGCCCTCTCCAAAACGTTGCGGGCGTCCGTTTGCCCGTACTTTATCATTCCCGTCAAATCGGCGTGTCCGGGGCGCACTTTTGTTAGCGTTTTTAAGGACGTGTCGCAACCTTCGGGCGCCATTGCGCCGCTCCAATTTTGATAGTCCCTGTTGCGCACCTCGAACGCGAGCGGACTGCCGAGAGTCAAAAGATTTCTAACGCCGCTCAAAATTTCTATTTTATCGCTCTCTATCTTTTGGCGCGCGCCCCTGCCGTAGCCGCTCTGGCGCAGGGCAAGGTATCTGTTCACTGCGTCTATATCTATTTTTAAGTTGGACGGTAAGCCCTCTATTATTCCCGTAAGCGTTTTGCCGTGGGACTCGCCTGCCGTAACGAGTTTCATCGCTGTTTCTCCTTTGAGATTTGATATTCCCCGTCCCTGACCGTAACGGTTATTGCGCCGTGGACGTCCGTGCGGAATAAATTTTTGCCTACATATAGTTGAATGTTGGCAATTTCGGTGTTGGAAGGACAGTCTTTTGCGTTTTCGCCCACGGTTATTATTGCCGCTTCGGGCTGTACAACGTCAAAGAGCTTTGGCTCCGCATAGCCCTCTGCGCAGTGGTTGGCAACCTTTATTACCGTACAGCGCGCAAAGGTTACTTCCGTACCGCCCAATGTAAATTTGCCGTCTTGAAGGCGGATTAGATCCGCCGCCCGTGCCTGCGCCTCCGCCGTGGCGTCGCTTAAAAACATAAACGCACGGCCGCCGTATTGCAACCACAGCACAACCGAAGCGTTGTTTATGTTGCGCTCGTTGGGCAGACTGTTCATGGCGTCATATTCGCACTGCGGAGAACCTTTCGCCGAGGGCGAAAGAATCATAAAAAAATAATCGCTGTCCGGGCTGTATTCACCCTCGCCGAACTGTGCGGTTTTTACTTCCGCACCGCTTTGGGTAAGCCCCGAATAAAAGGCGGCGTATTCGTCCGTCAAATTTAAATTGGTAACGAACGGAATATACGCCCTGGATATTTTTTTGTATTTTACTATCTCCGCAAGCGCGCCGCAATGCTCGCTTTTTACCGAGGTGCAAAAAAGATAATCTATTTGATTTATGCCGCTTTTGTTGAGAACGTTTAAAAGATTGTAGACGTTGTTGTATGTGCCCGTTCCGCCGTCTATAAGCATGGTTTTGCCGTCGGGCAGTTCAACCAGAACGCAGTCGCCGAAGCCGGCGTCCAGATAGCGGACGCGCAGTTGGCCGCTTGGGTTGGCGTCCTTTGTAAAATGAAAGTACGCGGTGAGATAAATAACTGGAACGAAAATATTTGTTATGATAAGCGCAATCATGCACGCCGCAACCGACGAGAGAATAATTATAATTTTAAGTTTTCTCTTGTACATCCTTTGTTTATGCTTCATGCCCGTTTGAACAAACTATATTAAATTATAATTATACATTATAAATTATATATTAAATTATTGCACTTGTAAATAAAAAACCCGCGATATTTATTGTTTTTTAACAAAAGACGATAATTTTACACATGCGTTGCTCCCACCTGCCCTTACAGGGCACCCTCCCCCGTTACCACGGAAGAGGGCAAAGTTGTGGTTGCGATTATTTTAAAAATTGCTGGAGCTGTAATTACACTCCCCTCAGTCTCGCTTCGCTCGACAGCTCCCCTCGCAAGCGAAGGGCGCCAAGAAAAGGCTGTAATTACGAAGTTTTCTGTAATTACGAAGTCTGCAAGTGCGCAGATACGAGCAGAACGAGGCGCCTGCGGATTTTGCGACAGGAGTGTACACAGAAGTACATTACTGAGCAAAAACGCAAAGGCAACAATGTTATGCGACGTATATCCGCGCTTGGCGGTAGCTTGCGGTGGGTAGAAGCGAGTTATGCAAGGCGCGCGAGGATAACTTGAAGGAGTTTACTAAAACGTAAATGTCGTACCGAAGGCGTAAGCCTTACTGAAAGTTGCCGCAGCGCAACACAGCAGAACGACGCCTTATACACGCCGCAACGGGAGTAAAAAAATATTGCGGGCTCAACACTCACACCCGCAATATTTTTTGCATTTTTTACTTTTTGCTTCCGCCGCAGGGCTCCGTAAGTACAAGAGGGTCTAATACTTCGTTGAGCTTTTGCTCGTCCATAAGCCCTTCGCGCAGGACTATTGATTTTATCGGTTCGCCCGTTTTGAGCGATTCCTTTGCGATTTCCGCCGCCTTTAAATAGCCTATGTAGGGATTGAGAGCCGTTACTATTCCCACACTCCTGTTCACCCATTCGGCGCACCTCTCCTCGTTTGCCTCTATGCCGACGACGCAGTTATCGGTGAGGGTCTTTACCGCGCCCGTCAATGTGGAGATTGATTCGAACAGCTGGTAAAAAATTACCGGCTCGAAGGCGTTGAGTTCAAGCTGTCCCCCCTCCGCCGCCATTGTTATGGTTACGTCGTGCCCGATTACGAGAAAGGCCACCTGGTTTACAACCTCCGGAATTACGGGGTTGATTTTGCCGGGCATTATGGAGGAGCCGTTCTGGCGGGCGGGCAAAATTATTTCGCCCAAACCAGTGCGTGGACCGCTGGACATTAACCTTAAATCGTTGCACATTTTGGAAAGATTGACCGCCAGCGCCTTTAACGCGCCCGAAACGGCGACAAAGCCGTCCACGTTTTGCGTGCCGTCGAAAAGGTCTTCCGCGCGGCTCAATTTTTCGCCCGTGAGAAGGGAAAGCTGTTCGGTAATGTGGCTGAAATACGCCTCCTTGGCGTTTATCGCCGTGCCTATCGCCGTGGCGCCGAGGTTGATTACGCGCATTTCTTCAAGCGATTTTTCTATCCTCGCCGCAGACCTGCCTATCGCCGTGGCAAACGCGCGGAAAGCCTGCCCCAAGCGCATGGGCACCGCGTCCTGCAACTGCGTTCTGCCCATTTTGAGTATGCCGTCAAACTCGCGGGACTTTTGTTTTAGCGCACTTTCCAGCCGCCGCAACTCCGGCAATAGCTCCGCCGCAAGGGTTAAAACGGTGAGCTTGCCCGCCGTGGGGATTACGTCGTTGGTGGACTGCTCCATGTTTACGTGGTCGTTGGGGCTGATTTTGGAGTAGTCGCCGCGCTTGCCGCCGAGGCGCTCTATTGCAATGTTGGCGATTACCTCGTTTACGTTCATGTTTGCGGAAGTGCCCGCGCCGCCCTGGACGGCGTCAACTATAAAATCTTTTTTGTGCCTGCCGTGCAAAATTTCGTCGCAGGCAAAAATTATCGCCTCCGCCTTTTCCCTGTCGAGAAGGCCGTATTCAAGGTTGACTTTTGCCGCCGCTTTTTTTATTTGGGCTATGTTTTTTACAAACGCAAAACTGTGCCTTGTGCCCGTTATGCCGAAATTTTCTTTGGCGCGCAACGTCTGTATGCCGTAGTACGCTTCGTCGTCGACAAACATCTGGCCGACGGAGTCGCTTTCACACCGAAATTCTTTTTTCATATTTCTTCCCCCTACCGTCTTGATTATATACCCGCGGCGTGTTATAATCAAATATATATTATAAGATAAATGTTATAAATTTTATTTATGAGGTGGGCTATGTATTCGGCAATGGACTACATTTACGAGATTTACAGGGAAAAAAGTTTTACGAAGGCGGCGCAAAAGTTGTTTGTGTCGCAACCTGCGCTTTCGGCTTCGGTTAAAAAAGTTGAGGACGGACTGGGCGCGGAACTGTTTGACAGGCACACTTCGCCCATAACGCTTACGGAAGCGGGACGGATTTATATTGAGGCGGCAGAACAGATTTATGCCGTTATGACAAGTTTAAAGGAGCGCATAGACGATATCAACGGCCTTAAAACGGGCGAGGTTACGGTTGGGGGAACCAATTTCGCCTCCTCCTGCGTGATACCTGAGATAGTAAAAAATTATTCGGCTAAATTCCCCGGAATTGCGCTCAACCTTGTTGAATCCAACTCCGAGGAGCTGAAAAGGCTGGCGCTGGCGGGGGCGATAGACGCCGTTATTGACTATGATTTTGACGGGGAATTGTTTGACGTTACGCCTTTGAGGGAGGAGAAAATTTATCTTTCGGCGGCAAAAGAATCGCCGCAGGTACAAAAATTTGCAAGGTTTGCGCTTACGGACGGGGAAATAAGGCGCGGCAAGGAAAACAAAGCGCCCGCAATAGACATTTCCAAACTTGGGGACGAAACTTTTATATTGCTGAAAAAGGGGAACGATATGTATGGCAGGGCCGCAAAAATTTTCGGCGAGGGCGCAATCCGCCCCAATGTGGCGCTTATGTTAGACCAGCTTATGACCTCCTATACGCTCTCATGCAAGGGGCTGGGAATGGCGTTTGTGCCCGACACTTTGATAGGCGAGGCGCCCCTTAAAAACGCGGTGTATTTCCGTATTGCCTCCGCGCATGCAAAGCGGACGCTGGCTATCGCCAAAAAGAAAAACAAGTATGCAAGCAAGGCTTTGGAGCAGTTTATTATTACCGCCGCCGGGAGCTTTGATAAAAAATAAACAACTCCGCATACTCTTTATACGGAGGAAATTATGATTGAACACGATACGATAGAACTTTTACGCGAATGCGACGCGGGCATACAGATGGGAATTACCGCGATTGACGAAGTTAAAGACCATGTGCAAAGCGCGGAGTTCGGCAGTATGCTGGACAACTACCAGAGGGAATATGCGCAGTTGCAGAACGAAATACAGGGGGTTTTGCACTCCTATCACGACGAGGGCAAGGACCCGAACCCCGTTGCAAAGGGCATGGCCAAGCTGAAAACGGACTTTACGATGGCCATGAACGGCTCCGACCAAACAATTGCCGACCTTATTACCGACGGCTGCAATATGGGAATCAAATCCTTGAATAAATACCTCAACCAATACGGCGGAGCGGACGGACGGGCAAAAGATTTTACAAAGCGGCTTATAGAGTTGCAGGACAGACAGCTTAAAGAAATAAGAAAATTTTTGTGAGGGATATTAAACCCCGGCGTTGCCGAAAAAGGCAACACCGGGGTTTTTATTATTACGCATAAACCACTTATATTAATTATCGGCCTTGACCGGTAGCGCCATTTTGACCGGTAGCGCCGTCATTGCCTCTTGTTTGATTTACGTTTGACGGAACGCTGACAGAACAACATTTGCCGGCAGTTCCGCCGGTTCCGCCGGTTCCGCCGGCTCCACCATATCCTTGTTTACCATTACTACCACCCAAAGCCATAGCCCCTTTTGAGCCGCCGGGGCCGCCTTTGCCGCCGTTGCCACCGTTGCCGCCGTTGCCACCGTTGCCGCCTTTCAGGGTAAATTTGCCGCTTATGAAGGTAACCGAACCGGATACCTCGGCGGCAGTTCCGCCTGTTCCGCCGGTTCCGCCTTTACCGCCCGCGCCGCCATCGCCACCATCATGACCACTTCCAAACAGGCTACCATCACTACCTTTCTTACCTGTACCTCCGGCTCCGCCTGTTCCGCCTGTTCCCCCTATTCCGCCGCTAAATACTATATCCGCAGAAGGCGCGTCCACAACGATATTGGCAACGGAAACCGCCGCTCCGCCGTTGCCGCCTTTACCACCGATGATACCCGGATTACCCGTACCTGCGGGCGAAGGCGTATTACCAAATTGTCCGTTTCCGCCGGTAACGGCTATTTTGCCGCTTCCCGTTATGGTTAAATTTTGGGCTATAATACCTGCGCCGCCGTTTTGGCCATCGCTTTTTCCGTTTCCGCCTTTTACGGTTAAATTACCCGCACCTGTGATTGTTAACGACGCACCGGGAAGATTAAATATTTTTCCGCCGCCGTAAGTTGAATCAACCGTGCAATCGCCTACGACATTAACTGTTAAATCCATTCCGCCATCGTCGGACAACGCAATTGCATCCTGCTCGTTTGTTGTGAAATTGAAGTTGACGAAATTAATTTTTAATTTTTGCCCGCTTTTAAATTTACACAAACTGAGATGAAGATTTGTGAAGGTATTACCTGAGGAACCAATAAAATAAACATCGAAAACGTTGTTTAAAATATCCACATTATTATATCTGCCGCTTAAAACCACACGGTTTGTGTGCCGACTCACGTCAAATACAGTTTCCCTGCTCCAATCCAATATGGCTCCGTGTTTTTGAGAATCCCAATTGGGCTCATTTACATCCCTATACGGATTCCAGGGAGTGTTGTCAATATTTCTGTAAATTATGTAAGAAACACCTTGGCTTGACGTATCCGAAACTATTGTATTTGTCGCAATATTCGTATTAATAACTTTATAAGGGTCAACTTCCCAAACCGCATACAATGTTACAGTTGCATCATCGCTTGCGGTTAAATTTTTTACATTGTCGCTATCTTTATAAGCTACTTGTCCCGCATTTGTTGTAGCCCAACCTTTAAAAGTCCACCCCTCTACGGCATATGTGTTTGTGGGGAGTTTTTGAACCACATCGTATGTACACGGCACATTTGAAATGGTTGTTGACGGAGCCGTGCCATGCAGAGGAGTATTTTTATTAAATTCTATCACATAATTATGTGCTTCCAACTGCGCGCTTAACAGCACTATTCCGCCATCGGTTTCGCACAATTCTTTAACCGATTGCCCCGCCTCATATGGTGTGCCGTTTTCGTCAAGCCAATTTATAAACGTGTATCCTTTTGCTTCGCCAGACGGCAAAGTCCATTCGCTGGTATATTTTAATTTCCGGTCCGCTATTTGCGTAGCTTCGTATTTGGAATCATATTCAAAACGAATAGTGTACTCGATGAGCGTCCATACGTCGTACAGATTAATCACATCGCCGTTATTAATTGTCATTTCGTCCTGACCGTATGATTTGCCTTTTTCATATCGAACCGTATCGTATTCAACAGATGGATCCGTTGTCCAACCTATAAATTTATAACCCTTTATTGACTTATCGCAAAGCTCCGTAATATCTTTTAATTGGCTGTTTGTTTCATAGTTCCAAGACTCGCTCACCGCTTGCTCTTCTTGTCCGCGGACATGGTAATTTACACTGAATTCTATCGGGTTCCATTTTGCAAAAATATGGACGCCGTTCAAATCCACCCCCTTTATATCTTCCGCTGTTACGGCTTGGTCGGCATCGTTCACCCAACCCGTATTCATATAGCCTTTGAACAAGAATGTAGGCAATTCATAGCTATCCGTTATGGCTTCAAAAGTAACCGCCTTTTCGCCGTCGTTTACCTTGTCGCTATGATACACAACGTACATTTCTTCTATCGTATCTTTATACGGTATGACGTGGTTTAAATAATTTTCCCATTCCGGCGCTTCCAGATAGCTGTCAAAAACAACGTCTTTTACCCTGTAACAATATTTATCGGATATACCTTGTAAATTCATTACGGCATCCGAAACAAGCGTTACCGTTTGTAATTTTTCTAATTTTTGAAGTTCCGAAATATCTCCGCTGACATTATCGTCAAGAGACAAAACGGAAATATTTTTTAATTCTTCTTTTGAAAGCAATACGCTGTTGGCGGACTTTAAAATAGCCTTGCCGAGCGCACTGTTTGCCATTTCAATTGAAAAATCAAAAGATTTGGAATAAATATTTTGCCCGTCGTCGTTTTTAACGCTAATATTTAAAGTTCCATCCCCCAAGCCGATGGGTTCTAAAATCGCCTGCGCGTTTTCCACTTTCACATTAAAGATATCCGCCAAATTCTTTTGGGCGCCGTTCGCATCGGCGAGAGTGATTTGACTATATTTATTTATGTCAACATTTCTCGGCTCGGTTTTAAATTCCAGAACATAGCGGCCATTGAGATTTAAGCTATGTTCTTCGGCCAATAATTGCTTTTCGCCGCCCTCTTCACTGAAAACAATTCCCTGTACACCCGCGAGCTTATCGATAACATTTACGTTTACCGTAGCGGTTGTGGAAGTGTTTTTTTCGTATATGGTTATTTCGGCTTTTTCATTTTCCGCCAGTGCGTTCTTTACCGAAACAACGCCGTCATCCGAAACGGAAACATTGTCGGTAGAAGACGAATACGCAAATCTTGACTCCTGTATTGTTCCGTCATTGCGAACCAAATAAGGAACAAGCGTGTATGTATTATTTACATGCACTGTAATTTCGTCCTCAACAACGATACTGTATTGATCATTTGAATTGGCATTCGCCCTGTGTTTGGTCATTAACAAATAACCTGCTGCAGTTAAAGCTAACAGTATGACAAACAAAACAGCTGAAAATATGATTTTTAACTTGCTTTTCATAAATCACTCCAAAACTACTAATTTTAAAGTATTGTCCGCACCGGAAAGTTGCCATAAGCGATTGTCAAAGTCCAAAACATCAAAAACTACCTGTTCGTTAAAAATATCCGAACTGTGGGAAGCAACAACCGATATTGAGTTTTTATCCATAATGTATACACCGTCTTCGATTAACGAAACAGTATTTTCGGTATTCCCTTGGCTCATAGTTACCGGACAAACCGCGCCGATTCCCATATTAACGGTATTGCCTGTGAGATTTAAAAACTCATCTGTACATTTAAAACCCTCATATTTAGGGACGGATATGATGTTTTTTACTGTTCCGTAATTGTAGGCACAGACAGGACCGATAATAGTTTGCTCTTCGTTTAACGGTTCCATAGCCTTAAACGTACAGCCCACCGTTAAATTTATAACGCTTCCATGGTTGATTTCAACTACGGCAGAATATATGCCTTTATTTGATATTTGATAACTGCCGAAAGAAACGGCACAATCCTTAATCGTTCCGTAGTTTACTTTGGCAATCCCCGCATAAGCGCTTCCGTTAACAGCCATATTGCCGAAAACGAAGTTTGTATTGTTTATTACAGCGTCGCTGTCTATATTGCCAAACAACGACATTCCTTCCTCTACGTTGGAGAAATCACAATACACGGTATGGCCGTTGCCGTTGAAAGTCCCATTGAAAGGCCTTTCACTGTTGCCGAAGCAGAAAGAATTTTGCGTAATATGGATATCTGCCTTTAAAACAATTTCATTGTTATATATGGTTTCGCCCAAAGAAGTAATATCTTCTTCTTTATAAACCTCTACCCGTTCAACTTTTTCCAAGCCAAAATATGATTTGGACGACGTACTTAACCAATATCCAGCAAAAACAGCGCCCAGACATAAAAATATGGATATTATTAAAAACACACGTAACGATGTATCTTTCTTTTTATTTTTAGCCATATTATTCTCCTATACTATTTAATGAAAGGTAATGGAAGCCTAACAAAATAAAATGTTACGTATGCTACTACAAACAATATTACGGGCAATATGCCGCAAAATAGCGTTATGATGTTGGCACGTTTAATCCTGTTGCCTTCTTTTAAACATAGGTAAACTATGTAATCGAAAAAGTAAATAACAAGCGGTATGGCGATAAATTCGGGCTTGAAATAGAACAGAAATTTATCTAATATGGTTTGAATGCCAAACGTTCCCAAACTTGCGGGAATTACTATCGCCGGAACGCTTAAAAAAATGAAAGATAGTATCCCCAGAAAAAAAGCCCATATACCTATTGAACTGAAAAACCGCTTTTGCTTCCTTTTTGTTTTTGCCACGGTTCCAAAGGTGTTAATAGTCTTTTCTACTATGCCAAGTCTTTCATTTGCGGCGGTTTCTTTATAAGAACGAACCTCCAAATCCGGTTTTACCTTTTTCTTATCCGACTCTTGAAGGGTTGAGTAACATTCAAGTGCAAAATCAAAGCGATACTTGGCGAACTCCTCATTTATACCTATTTCATGGCCAAGTTCGTTTAAAAAGTCATTAATTTCGCTGTTTTCATCTCTTTGCTCCCTGGACAGAGAGTTGAAAAACATCATGTAATTATCGCGTTCGGCCGTTCCGCTTCTTATATATTTTTTTACAAAATCCAAATTGAGAAGCCGCTCCGCGATGAACGCTTCCATGCTTTCATAAAAACGCCGCTCGGCAGAATGGCTACGCACATAAGAGTCCGCTTCCAGGGTTTCCTTGACAGGTAAGGCGTCTATCAGTTCCTTCATCCAAAGTTTACCCGTCTCGCAGTTAAACAAAAAGTCAAAATCTTCGTCTATATTCAATTCGGGTATTTCATCGCAAATCTCTAATATCCTGCCCCTGACGCCTAAAATAAGTTCAAGTTGTTTAAGGGGAGGCATATGCGATTCTTGTAAAAAGTTTTTAAGGCCTCTTACTCTTATTTCGCAACACTCAACGGGGATCCCCGAAAAATACGCCGACGCCATCAGAACGGCGCACATGAGTACCTGCATATCAAATTTGTCGCCGAGCGAAGCGTTTGAGAAAAAATCTTCCCCGTTAAAACGTTGCGCCATAGGTATTCTTTGATGGCAGTTACCGATGTCAAAAAACCTGACCGCAGTATTAATGGTTTCACGGTTTGCGGCAACCGTTCCCCCGCGAGTACCCATTTGCGCTTGCAGTACTTCTCTCGTTACGGAAAACGCTCCCACCATGGCAGTAAAGTCGCCGCGCAAAGATGATTGCAGGAAAGAATTTAGCCTGCCGCCCGTATCGTCATCGCAAATCAGCTGCAAAAAAATCTGTTTTTCGTTTTCATTCAAATTTTTATAGAAAGCTACGTAGTACTCATATAAGGAATCGCTTATTGCATGAGCCACACGGGTGTTGCTTTTATATTCGCCTTCAATATTTTCCATATCCTGACCGGAGAGCCCGGCGCCCGATCGGGATTGGTTTAAAAGATACTGTATTGCATTGATGACGGCTTGTTCTTGCTCTATGGAGCCTTTTGAACCTAACGACAACACACTCCTCGCAGAATCGCTGTCCCGCTTGATATTGAACAGATAAATTGCCGATAATCTATCTAAATCCTCATATGAAACTCCGCCGTTTGAATTAAAAGCCTTGGAAATACAATTGGCGAAATTTCTGCTTTGAGAATCATTACTTAAATTAATTTCTGCGATTGTTTTAGCCGCGATACTTAATTCTTTGTTGTAGTTATCCCTGTTTGCTACCGTGTCAAATATATAATACCTGCCGTCATAAGCGTCGAAATTGAAATTGTTAAATTCGGGGAACCATAGACGAATTACAGGTTCCTCTGTTTCCCCGCTGCTTGTTATTACAGACATCGGATCATCGGGTATATTTGTACTGCCGACGCAAAAACCGATCTTTTTTATGAAAGAAACGGGCAACAGCATACTTATAACTTTAAGATACTTTAAAGCCGTTTCGTGAGAGTCGGCATTAACAATGATTTGCCGACCCGTATTATCGTATACCAATGCGTCGAAGAGTTTTGCAAATATATGGTGTAAATGCTCCGCTATATTAAAACTATCCAACAACCTGCTTAAAAACGGAAGTTTACCGTCGGGCAAAATATCCGCCGTTTTATCGCTATCGGATACGGACCTTTCAAACTGGTCGACATATTTAACGGGTATGGTTGAAATTAAGGATAAATCTCCCCTTATGCCTTTTACGAACAAGCCGCTTTCCCGTTTTGAAGTTGCTTGAAGCATTATAAATTCATTGCCTAAAATAGCATAAGTAAAGGCTTCGCCGCGAATACCCTTCCTTACGGTTTCAAATAACTTTTCGTTATCTCTATACCTCTCTTCACTACGCTGCAAACTGAGTTTATATACGTATTCCTTTCCGGTATGAAAATATTGATACTGTATCATTTGCAACCTCCGTTACTTTACAAGACCGAATTGTTTAAGCATCCAAAGAAACGGGAGTTCCATTCGCTTGGACGAACATTCGAATTTTACACGGCCTGGGGTATTGATGTCCTCCAATTCATTATGGATGCTGTCTATAAAATTAAATGAAGAAACGCCAAAGTACTTTACGTTTTCAAAGGCTCCGTCAAAGTCGGGCATGAGCGCCTTTTGTTTCAGATAGGATTTTATTTCCTCGCTTGCATAATCTATTTTCCATTCGATAGGTGTTCCCGAATATCTATTGCCCGCCTCATCAAAATAGTCGCTTCTCAAACAGAAACAGTTAGAATCAAATTCGCTTTCTAAAACGTCAAACTTGGCAACTATAACCGCTATGGGACATTTTTTATCTAACCGTGCGTCTTTAAGCATACGGAAAACATCGTTATTCCCGGCCACGTCTGTCTTTCCGTTGATTATGCAAAATACTCCTATTAATTCTCCGTTTGCAACATTCTGGACTTGCATAGAGTGCTGGGCATCTTCACCCGCAATATCATAAAAGGAAATATAAGCGCGGTTATTTACTTCCGCAATGAATGGATAAGATGTGAGATCTTCGCTTTCTGTGCGCTTCGGATAATTTGGCGGATCCAAACAAATAGAACGGTCTGTGTACTGTTCCTGGGTGTCCGTCCAGTTTGTATCTGTTACCAGATAGCCGCCTCCCGATATTATGTCAACCTGGGTTATTGGAGCGGCTTTGATATTTACGCCGAACTCTTTCATGCTATTAACGGTCATAGTCATCGGCATGCTGATCGTTGTGCCGCCCGTTATACCGAAGAAACGGGATATATAAGTGGTTTTTCCCGCTCTTGTTGAACCGGCAAAAGCAATTTTAAAGTTATTGTGTTCCATAAAATAAGGAGGCAAAAGTCTATTACGGCTATTTTTAAACGTTGAAGCATTGTCCGTCCTTAAATCTTCCGCACAATAAATACAATTTTTAATCTTCGATTTATGCTTTGTGAATATTACGGGAGTGGATTCTTTTGCGGCCGTTGGATGGCATGATATACCGCCTTTTTTATATCGTTTGTCTTTAAGAATACTGTAATCGATAGGCGTATGACAAAACGGACAAGTATAACTTACTTTGGGAATAAATTCTTTTTGCTTGTGAACGGGTAACGAAGTGT
Organism: uncultured Clostridia bacterium; assembly: GCA_947629665.1. Classification (GTDB taxonomy): domain Bacteria; phylum Bacillota; class Clostridia; order Christensenellales; family Borkfalkiaceae; genus Coproplasma. Next base: position 9,696 of record CANREJ010000026.1, on the reverse strand, counting down.
TTTCCAGACAATCGAGAATATAAAATTTGGAAAACTTTTCATTGTTTATGGTTACGGAAAACACGTTGTTTTTTTCCGCCGCCAAACCGTTTAACTTTATAGGCGGAACTTTATATGTTGAACCATGGGAAAAATCCAGAGTGATTTCGGCAACTTTATTGATTCTCATATCATTATGTAAACAGGGAAGCCTGTCCTTGCAGTACACCAATGTTACGGGAACACCCACGGGACAATCTTTGCATTGAAATTCCAAACTGACTTTTTCGCCTGCAAACGATAACCTGTAAGCGATTTTTTTACGAAAAGTAAAATTAATGGCAAAATAGAATCTCGCAACCAATTCGTTACCTTTCATCATTTCCAGCACGCCAATACCGGAGTGATCCTGCGAATGATTGTTTTCGATTACAATTCGGCAACCCGCCTGATAAAAATTATCGAACGTTACGGTATTTTTTATTTCGGCATTCTTATATTCGTCGCTTTCGGGATCGGCCAAAGGAGCGCAGGATATACCTTTTATGTCATACACAATATTCATTTTGTCGTATGCCAAAGTGTCAAGCGCTCTTTTGATCGATTCCGCGTCTGATTTACCCCGCGTAGCCGAAAGTACGCTCTCCTGCTTATTCAACCATTCTTCCGGAACAGCAAACATGGAATAAGGTAAATCCGGCGTCCTGTAATCTCTTTCAAAAAAAATTTTGGGCGTTTTTACAAGATTTTTATCCCCGAATACCCTTTCGATTTTATATTCGCAATAATACTCAGCGGTTGCCACTCTATTTGTCGTAGCCATAATCCAACCTCCGTTCAATCAGTAATAAATTCGGCTATATATTTTTTTGTGGGAATACCTACCGCAACGATATAGTTGCCGAATTGAAATTCTTGCATTTTACGCGCGTCGCTATAATATTCATCATATAAATTTTTAAAAGCGGGATTGATGAATATAATCCGTTGATTGCCGCTACCCTTCAAGTTTCCCATATCGTTGTTTTGCTCTTCGATGTATGGGCCATCTATTAAAACGGCTATTTCCGTTAATATTTGCCTAATATTCTCATCGTTTTTTTTGTACAACTCTTCGATCGTATATCCCGAATAAATTAAAATATCATCTATGCCGCGCTCTTTAAAGTATTTAACTAAAAACAACAAATCCCCGGCTTGCTCAAAAGGCTCTCCGCCGGAAATTGTAATTCCGTCTACCGTACTCAAATCAAAATTATCAAAATACGTTAAAACATTTTGCTCGTTGCGCGGCTCAAACCGCTGTAACCTTTTTGAAACGCATCCCTTACAATGACGGTAACAGCCGTTTACCCATATGGCGAGCCGATTGCCCGGCCCCAATGTTGTTACTCCGCTTATCGCTCTTTCTATTTGCATATTTCACTTTAATTTTTCTTGTGTCTTGCTTCTTTTAAGTTTGTGGCGGTTCTGCTTGCTTCCCGCGACCTGGATATGGAACTGTCCATTGTTTTAGCGCTCGTTGTTTGCTCATTGAGACTTATCCTGGACGCCCATTGTGCCTTGTCCTGTGCGCTTCCCAAAGCTACCAAAGTATCGAATTCCTTTTCTTTGTTCTCATCCAAATTAAAGGTTCCGTTCTGCCTAATAACTTCTTCGTTTCCCTCCGTATCCGTGTCAACGGCTTGCCGGACGGAAAGCGCGCCGCCGCCCTCTTCCGCATACCTGTTAAAAAACTCTCCTATTTCCCCGCTACTCTCTACTCTTTTTGCCACCTCTTGTACTCTTGCGACAGAAGTTGACATGCCGTTGGTTCTTTTTACGCCTATTATTTTTCGCGTAATTCCGCAACCGGAGGCGACGATTTGCCATACAACGCCTTCACACCCCGGCCTTACGAATACAGCTTCGCACGCCAAACCTTCTTCACTGTGCGTCAATGTGCTATTTGATTCATCGAGACTGCCGAAGTCGTGATGTAATAATTTATATCCCATTTCTTCCATCACTTTGCAGGCAATCATGAGCGAGGTCCTTGATCTGGATATCGCTTCCTCTATATCTATGTTTAAAAGTCTCTTATTGAGGTTCCTCTTTTGTTCCTCGTAGTTATGCGGGTCAAAAGCCTCTATTTCGCTCACTGCAACCCCGTGTTCGAGAAATTCTTGTATCTTTGATAGATAATCCTTATAATTATCCGCCTGTATTTCGTCATCTCTTTTATAAATCAAATACTCGTCCAATAATTTTTTTAATAGCTCCACGGTTTTCTCATCAGATGCGGAGCCCATAATTATTTCTTGCGTCAACGAATATACCTGCTTAAATTTTTCCCGACTGCAAGTGGTATATGCCGCCGTTTCCAACTCGGAGTATGCTCCCAATACCTTGTTTGCCAATTCAACCACCGCGCCCCGGTGCGAGGCCGCTTCATACGGTTGCCGAACAACATATTCCCTTATCTGTAAGCATGCTTTCAGGGCGCCGTTCAATGTTGCTATTTGCGCATGGCGTTCATCCGCACGGCGGTCGTACTCGATATTGCGCACCTCGGTCAACCTGCCCTGGATTTTGATTAGAAGCTTCTCTACATCTTCAATGGAAGTAATATTGAATTGATGTATTTCGCGTTCGGTGTCGGCGACAATACTCCCGATAAGGCCATCCGATTTAAGAGATTCCAACTGTTTGACAACTTTATTTATTTCCGATAGCGACTGTTTAAGTTGTTGGAATTCCAATTTGAGTTTTTCTATATCGGCAATAGGTAGATTTCTGTTTGTAAGATTGGTGCTTATGCTGTTTAACTCACGTGATTGGGAAATATATTTTTGGGTTGAATCATTGTCATTAACGCGGATTGATTCTATTGATCTCAATCTCGCATCATATTCTTTTTCAACCTGGGACTCACAAGCCGACAATTTACTGTCTATATCCTTCACTTTATTTGCAAAGGCGGAAATATTAAATTCTTTCAGTTCATTCATCGTAGACGAAAACCCCAAAGAAGCCCTCGTTCCGTCTATTACTCTCTTCGCGTCAGTCAATGAACGGGTTAGATTGTTTTTTGCAGATACAATATCCGCTTTTAATTTATTTCTTGCCGCCTTACGTTCATTTTCCAAACGCTCTTGTTCTCTGCGCAGGCGCTCTCTTTCCTCCTCTTCGTATGCCTTTATGGAACTGTGAATCGTATTACATTCACTCTCGTTTAAATAGCCATATCTATCGGCTATGGAAAAAACGGTATGCCCGTCGATTTCGCCGATTATTTGCCCCGACCTTTTATAGACGTGTACTTTGGGATTGCAGCTTCTGGCTTCGCCTTCAACGTATTTATCAATGGAACTCATATAAAATCACCCCTTCATTTGGAAATAAACCCGTCATATTGCTCCTGATAAGCACGGAAGCCTTGCTCTAAATTCATTTTAAAATCGGTTTTTATTTTGACTGCAAAGTACTTTTGGATTCTCTCGTCGTTATTTAATTCGCCGAAAGCCGTATAGACATCCTCCGTATCTATTATTTGGCTTATGTAATCGTGAATTGTTAAATCGGTTCTGCCAAATGTGAATAGAGGATTCGGAAATACCTTATAGTAATTTTCCAAATTAAAAGCAGACGGCAGAATCAAAGAGAAATACTCCTCTATTTGTGAATTGTTTTCACATATAAAATTAGACAATATTCCTCTTTCGTATATACTTTTTGCCAGCCAGGCTTTACCCTGTAATTTGCTTGCAACGTTTTCGTCTGCTTCCCCAAAATGAGCTTTGCAAAAATCGAAAATTATATTTCTTATCTCAACAGAAAAATTGTTTTTGGTAAAATGCAATTCCCCGATGGTTACTTCGTTGGGCGAGAATACTTTTACGTATTCCTTCAATAACGTCATGTAGCAATCGTATTCCGTTGCATAGCTTGCCGAGGATAATAATTTTGCGGCCTGATACATTGTAACGTCTTCCTCGTACCTATCCCCGTTATCGTTTTTTACAGACGTTGACTTTTCAAAAGGAGTTGCAAGACCGCGGCGGGACACGCCCAACTTGGATACGTAATATTTTTCCAAAAAACAAACCATGTTTTGCATCTGCGCCAAGTGGGTCGGGGTACGCATGTTTTGAATGAACTCCGATAATGAGCCCAAATTGACAGGCAAATATCGGTTATATTTATCTATGAGGACCAGTTGCTTTTCCTCTTTGGACAATATCAGCGTCATATCTTCAAAGAGTTTTTCCTCGCTTTCGCAACCTAAAAAGTGCAAAATTTCTTTTTCGTGTTGCCAAAAAAAACTCCTGAATTGTTCTCCACGCTGTTTAACGTCGCAATAACGTTTGATAAAGTCTTGTTTGTCTTTAAAAATGGCCGTTAAAGGATTGAGCGAGACCCGTTGGTCGCACCAATAAAATCCCCTTGGCTGTTCATAACGGAATAAAATATCGTAGAACAAGTAAAAAAACTTTTGAGAGATCGTATATTCGCCATTAGTTAAAATATGATTTATTTCACTGACAGATATGTCCCGCCTGCTTGTTGTGCATATAAGCCATATAAATTCATCTTTCAGTTCTTTTTCGGATGCAAAAACAGCAGTTGTAACCCAATAGCTGAAAATTTCCCTTAAAGCATTTTTTAGCGGTAACGCAAATTGGACGGCTTTAACTTCCGCCGCATCGCTAAAAACTTTCCCGCCGACAATATACCTATCGTATTCTTTAAGCGGTTTGAGGTTATTATTGGACAAACCGTTATTTTGGGCGGAATTTTCCGGTTGACGCTTTGGACTGTTAAAATTACCAAACATCGTTTGATATTTGCTCAATGTGCTTCCGGCCGTTCCGTTTGAATCCAAAGTTTTTTCATTGTCAGTCCGTGGACTTGCGTTTAAAGTTGCCGTTGAAGGCTTGTCCGCGCTTGTCTGTACAGCCGGTACACTTCCACCGAATACAGATGCTGCTTCTTCGTTACTATAAGTCAAATAACGGATTTTGCTTGCACTGCTCTCTTCCATATTCATAACCGAAATAACGGAAAATGTAGTTCTTTTGGCGCAAATGGAATTTTTATATACGCAACTTTGCGGACAAATAAATTCATCGCCCGTTTTGCATGTTGCCCCGTCGGGAATACGAATACATGCCTTTTGTTGACAACGAGCAAAACAAATCATTTCAGTTCTCCTTCGGCTGACACCGTTACTGAGCCGTTAACCAACATTTTTATAATATCGATCAATGTATATGACAAAAGATGATCGGCAACTTTAAAATAAACATTATCCGAATCGGCCATTGCGTCTAACAGTTTCCTCAAATATTTACAGTCGGAACTTAAAACGGAGCGGTTGGGCTTTTTGAGCCAGTCGAAAAAATCCCTCAACAATTTATTGCAGGCAGTTTTATCTTTTTTTGCCCATGAGCCTGCCCCATAACTTATAGGGTTTTTAGAATAAATAACGTCATAAGCGTTCCTTGCACATTGGGCAATAAATACATAGTTCATTGCATCTTCCATATTGTGCATTTTATCATAAACCGTATCGCCATAAAAAAGAACAAGCACATCTTCGCCGTTATAAAATGAAACGGTTTCGACACATTTACGGCAAAGTTTTTTAGCCGATTCCGCCTCGCCTACCAGTTCCAATTTTTTTGCCAATTCAAAAATGGTTTTGTATTCTTCCGTAAAGACTTCTGCCATTTAAATCTCCGCTCTTTAAGTAATATCTCTATGCAAACGGCAATGCCACGTCAGCAACTTACGCTCCAAATTATATCCGTACCCGATTTGACCTCTTCCGCACATTCGCACTTTAACATTTTATCTACGAGATCGGCCCTGCTTTTGCCGTCCCGGTTACGAATATAGGAAGATAAGAAATTAGATAAACTGCCCGTAAACAATTTTTCGGTACTTTTAATAATTCCACGGGCGCCCAATGCCCTGACTTTGCAATCCTGGCAATATTCAGCTATTTTTGCTTTAACGTTTGAAACAGACTCAACATTAAAATCTTTTATTCCTATCGCCTCTTTTGTCGATTTAATTGCTTCATCCACAGTAGAACCGACTATTTTTTCAACCGATTCTTTGCCTATGTAGTTATAATAAACAATCGAGTCTTCAATTCTGCCGTAAAGTTCGGGACGTCTTAATTTGCAATGGAAATAAGATTTTACATTGTATCTTAAATGCTCTCTTACATGATTATAAATTTCTTCGGGGGACAGCCCTTCCTGCTCCAATTGCACAACCCGCTCCATATTCATTTCGCCTTCGGGTTTTACATCGCCGTTCATAAGTTTATCAATATCTTCCTGTAACATGCCGTCAAAAGAAAATACACCGGCGTTGGATGTAATAACGATTATGCAGTCCGTAAAGCGAACGGTTTCGCCTTTGCCGTCTGTCAGTCGTCCGTCGCCGAGAATCTGCAAAAATTTATCAAGGATAGAATTGTGCGCTTTTTCTATTTCATCGAAAAGAATTAAAGAAAACGGCTCTTTTTTTACTGCGTTTGTAAGTTTGCCGCCTTCTTCATAGCCCACGTATCCGGGAGGCGCGCCAAAGAGCTTTTGGTCGGATTCTTCCTGTCCATACTCCGACATATCAAATCTAACAATTCTTTCCTCACTGCCGAATATGCTTTCGGCTATTTGCTTGCATAACTCGGTTTTACCTGTACCGGTAGGCCCCGCCAGGAACAGTACTACGCGGGGTGCGTTTGGATTCTTTGCGCGGTCTAATCCTATTGCCGCGCGCGTAAGAATATCCTGCGCCATTTCCAGGGCATAATCCTGACCTTGTATCTTCCTGCTGACGGTTGCTTTGATATTGAGCATTTCCTTGATACGGTCTTCATCGTCCCATGGATTCGTCATATCGCCTACGCGGAAAGATGATATTGAAAAGCCTAACTTGGCGGGATCTTCAACAGGATTATCCGCAAGATATGCCCTATAACGGCGCAACATGTTCATACTGAAATCATTAGTATAAGCGAGAAATTTCTTTTCTACCGGATTTCTTTTTGATTGGGGATCTCTTTCCTTTGTTGAAGAATCTATTTCCCTGTATCTGCTTAAAAAAGCCTCACCGAAACAAGCGGGGTCATCAAGCATTTCATGGAAGAATTGCAGTTTGTTTTCCTCGGAGGGGCGGGCGACATTGATTATCTTAATAAACGGATTGGCAATTTCATCCGTAAACCATGTGGGTAAATCCCTGATTTGGTTAGCAAGAATTACCAATTTGTTGGTTTGCTTTTTTTCTTCGGCTTCCGCATCAAGGCTTTGGGCTATATTCAATAACTGCCTGAAAATCATTAACTCCTCACCGCTTAAACCGTTGGACTGACCGTCGCGCGACAGAAGCCTTGAAGTCATTTTAATTACAAACAAGTACCCCGCCGGTTCGTTCTCTTTTCTCGAACCGCCAAACAGGGATTGATATATGGATAAAAACTTTTCAAGTACTTCATATGGCGCGATTCTGCCGCTCCCTTCTGTAAGCACATAGTGGATTCTTGAAAAGTCGAGGGACGGCCCCGATGATTTATGGTCGATAAGCAGTTTGTTTACATCGTCATCGTGTATAACATCCCAGAAGTGTTGCGAGAGTTCGGAATCGGGATAAACCATACGCTTTTTAGGCTCTGCGCCCTCTTCCGCGTCGGGGTCAACCTCTTCGGAGACCATGCAATTATCATCACAAATCTTAAATCGCTTTTCTTCGGATTCGGTAGGATCATAAATAATCACCCTCATCCGCTTATCTGGATCGGGATTGTTGCTATAAACTTTATCAAAATAGTCGTAAAGACGGCAATACTTTATTTCCTTATTTTCACTTTCATACGGCTGGTCGTCGTCAATATAACCCTCGAAAATAAAGGAATTATAAATCGGGAAAAAAGTATCCAAATCTTTTTGCCATTTCATTTTTTTATTTTCTTCCATTTCTAATCCTCCGGATCATCAAAAATTTTACCTGTACAAAATCCATTTCTGGCTATCACCCGCACATACTTTCCCTCTTCGCAATGTGAATTTGTAATATATAGAAATAAATCTTGTAACTCGTTATCTGTCAATAATTTACCGTCATAATGAATTCTAATTTCCCCATTGCCGGACGAAATCGTATACGCCGATAAATATCTCCTCAAATCCTCTACCCTTGTGAATCGCAGTCCGTTTCTCACATAATAATTTACGCTTTCATCCCGACACTCTTCAAATTCTTCCGGTATGCTATATTCTTTTTTTATTATCCTTGCCGGGCATAAGAAAAAATCATAATTGACAACGGGAATATCTTTTTTTACCAATCCGCCGGACACATCTACAAATACCTTTGCTCCGTTTATCTCAACAGCGTTCAGCATGTGATTTACGCCATCATTGTTATCCGAATTCTTGGATTTAGCCTCAACACAGGCGCACTCAACGCCAAACCTGTTACAAAGAATTTTATACAGTTTGGAAATCCCTTGACAAACACCCTTGGCTTCAACAACAGCACCGTACGGAGTAAAAGCGCTACTGTTCTTCTCCATAAAAGATATCATTTGGGAGCTGTTTTCCCTGCTTAATTTAAAATATTCATTCAACACATTGTATTTGTAAGTTATTGTTGTGGCAAGAATATCATAAATTGTTTTACACACGGCATAATCCGACGCCGAATTTGAAAGAGTTCTATTTATTTTTTCAAGCAAGGAGTCCAAAAGGCGATTGAATTTATCTTGATCCACAGGATAATATTCTAACCGAATTGTAATGGCGTTGCCGCGCTGATAGGGTACACAAAATAAACCCGGATAATATATTATTTCGGGATTTTCCAACACAACGGCTTTCCACGCTTTATTTACCGAATTGGGCTCTATATCCCTTATGACACATTCGGGTGCAGAACCCAATAACGATGAACGAATAATATTATAAGCGTATTGTTCTTGACTATTTAAGTTGTCATAATAAAAGTTGTTTAACATCTTATAGTGTAAAATAATATATCATTTTTTGACCCAATAAAAATATCTGTAACTTCACAAATCATTATTATAAATATAGAGCATTTCAATTAACATACATAAATCATATTGATTATAGCATAAATCGACAAATATTGCAACCGTATGAAAGATATATTTACATTTTACTATCATCTACTTTGGTTACGCGTTCGGTACGACGGGCAAAGCCTTCGCACGAACACGGTTTGAACCTTCGTAGTAGCCAAAAACAGGCAACGCCTTAAATTCGGCCGGATTTTGCTGTTTCCGCAAGCGGAGCCTCGGCAAAGCATCGGGCAAAGCCCTCGCACGAACACGGTTTAAACCTTCGTAGTAGCTCCAAAAGAGGCACCGCACTAAATATATTCGGCCGGATTTTGCTGTTTCCGCAAGCGGAGCCTCGGCAAAGCATCGGCGCTTTGCGCCTCGCACGAACACGGTTTGAACCGTCGAAGCAGCCAAAAACAGGCAACGCCTTAAATTCGGCCGGATTTTGCCGTTTCCGCAAGCGGAGCCTCGGCAAAGCATCGGCGCTTTGCGCCTCGCACGAACACGGTTTGAACCTTCGTAGTAGCCAAAAACAGGCAACGCCTTTTAGGGTGTTGCCTGTTTTTGGAGCTACTGGCCGGATTCGAACCGGCGACCTGCTGATTACGAAGAATATATTTCTACAAAATTAACTTTTC
>CANREJ010000025.1 GCA_947629665.1 uncultured Clostridia bacterium | reverse complement strand
CCCGTCAAAAACTGCAAGGTCGGCGACACGATCGACTACGACAGTTTGCAAGTAAAAATAACCTACACAAAGGGTGCGCAAGTTGTTACATACACCCAGGCGGATGAAAACAAGCGCGGCGACCAGGGAACATATAAAGAGGGTGTGCTTGCCGAATATCAGCTGTCCTTCAACGTGGGCGCGGGCGGTCTCACCACTGAAATACCCACCGAACCGGGCGATTACCAGGTAACGGTAACCGTTTGGCAAAACGGCAACTACTCTACCCAATCCGCTGGGCCTTTCAGTTTTAAAATAAACAAGCGCAGTCTGCGCATAGCGTGGGCAAAGGGCGACAACCCCAAAAACGCCGACATAGTATACAACCTCGCCGGTCATAATCCGTACGAGTATTTTACCGTGTATGAAAGCACCGCCAGCGAAAAGGATAAGTTGCCAAAAGATATCGTTATCGAAAATGAAGTAACGCAAGAAAAACGCTGGTATTTGGAGGAGTCGAACGAGAAACTTGATACAGACACCGTAAAGAAAGACGCGGACACATATATTTTAAAACTTGTGCTTGACAGCGAATCCGTATCGGGTGGCGGCTATCCCCAAAACCTGGGCGAAGGCGGAATGGCAAAGTACTACACCTGGGAAACGACGAGCGAGGCCTACACAATGCCCACGGGCATAACCGTAAACGACGGTAGCAGCCTCAACATAAGTTTTGTAATCAAAAAGTACGAAGACACCCAATTCGAAGCGGTTGCAAAGAACCGCAAGTACAGGGACCAGGACGTTCCTACCGCACCTGAAAGCTATAAAAAGGTAGAAGGACACGAGTTTTACGGCACTGACAACGATATTTTGACGGGGTACATAACCAAGGAGGAGTACGACGCGAATTGGGAGAATTGGCAACAGTACAAAACCTCCCACGATGACGCGGCCACGCAGTACTCGCTGGGCTTCCATTCATATCTTACAACATTAGTGCATATCAATCCGTTTTCTGCTGGCGACCTGAAAAACAAAGATGTAGGCACATATTACATAATAGTATATCTTGCCGCCAATTCAACAGGCAACCCCGGATATAAGAACTACGCTTTCTACGAGGACGTAAAGGAATTTGAAATAGAAAAGCGCCCCATAACCATACCGAGCGTAAAAAGCAAAGAGGACGGCGACTACACGTATACCGGCAACGTTGTGCACGCGGAGCTTGACAATTATCAAACAACTCTCGACAGCGGCGTCAACGCAATACAGGAAGAACCTGCTTATGAAACAAGTAAATATCCCCGCGCAACTCTCAGCGGTAACTATATTTCCCAGACCAACGCGGGCGTATATTATGTTGCTTTCAGTTTGCTCGATCCCGCCAACAACGAGTGGGATAAATCTGGTTATGAGGAGAACAAAGACAAGGTATTCTTTGAAGAGCATGGCGGTAAAGACTATCTGTTCCTCGTATGGACGCTGAACCGTGCGGCCATAGATCTCCCCCAGGCCACCGAACTTACGTATAAATTCGATACGGCGCAAGAGGTTCAATTTAATGGCAAACTTACCGCGGACGGCGGCGATGGCTATTATTATTTTAAAAATAACGCTCCCTACGGATTTATTAAAGTGGACAGCGACGGCGACAACGTTTCGCAGTATTCTGCAACCAATGCGGGCAAGTATAAGCTGTATATCAAAGCCGACAACAACCACTATGTTGCGGGCAGTAAGGATAACATAGAAAATCCCAAGACCGAACAGCCCCTGCTTACAATAGAGTGGGAAATCAAAAAACTTAACCTCACCGAATACAAGGTTGTTGATTATAGCGGGCGCACTACTTCGGAGTTGGAATACAACGGCGCGCGCCAGAGCTTTGTGCTGAATGGTTTTTCAACATCGTACGTAAAGTATATCCAATACGCACTCAACGGCACAGCCCTGAACAGGGATGGCAATACCGTTACTTTCAAACAGGCGCCGGAGCTGGACCAGTCGTCCACCGCCCACTACGCAACCCAGCAAAAAGACAGCGAAGTACTGTTAAACGCAACGTATGCGGGCACTTACACCGTTACGCTCACTTTAAGGGCGGGCTATCAGGACAACTGCTATTGGGGAAATAAAGAAGATCCTCAAACTACCTATTCCACCGAATTTAAAATCACAAAGACAACGGCGGATGTAGTGTGGCACCCCGACGGAACCACGACGTTTACCTACGACGGCGCGGAAAAGGTCTATGACCCCAAGCTGGGCAACACCGGCGCCACCTCGACCGACAAAATAACCATAAAGCCCGTATATTACAAGTATGACGCCGAGGGCGAAAAACCCACCGAAAAACTTGACGGCAATCCCAAAACGGCCGGCAAGTATATAGCCGTGGTCTACTATCCGGACGTAACAAGCAACGACATTTCAAAGCGCTCGAACACCAATTCAAACTATAATTATTTGGTTGAATACGCCGCAGACTCGGCAAAGATGACCGTTTTCGACAACTTTGACTTTAAAGCCGGCGATATAAAGACGTATACCGACGTTAAGGGCGCAGACGGCGGCAATGTAGAGGGCATAACCTGCCTTCTTACAATCAACACCTCTGCGGTTGACCGCCCCTACCTCAAAGCCGTTTTGGGCGGCGCATTGAGCAAAAATGAAAAGGAAAACGACGCCGTAATTGTGCCCTTCAAAGGCAAGGACAGCAAGTATGACTTCCTCGCGTTCGTATACTTCAACGACTCACTCGGCTCAACGGGCGAGTACGTTTGGAGCGACGACATTGCCGAACTTCTCACAATAACCCCCGCAGACGGCGAGGGCACCGAGCGTGCGGAAGTCAAGTGGAACGGGGATAAAACCGCCCTTGACTACTATAAATTCACAATAAAGCTCACAAACCCCAACGATTACTCTTGGGCGGCAGGGAGCGAAAGCATAGATAACACATATGAGTTTGTGTTCTATCTGCAAATAACGCCCACCAGAATAACTCTGCCCCAAATAGACGGCAATGAGCTTACCAAGGCGGCCGACCTCACTTATTCAAAGGCCTACACCGACGCCGAACAGCAGTTTACGGGCGGTATTTCCAACTACACAACATTCAGCGAAAATTACAGCGATTTCAGCGGCGTTACCGCCAATCCAATAAACGTATACGCAGATAACAGCGGCAAAATTTACGGCGCCGAAAACGTCGTGCGCGACAGAGACAACGCCGTAAGCTATTACACCGTTTACATTGAGCTTACCGACCGGAACAACACCGTTTGGGGAGACAGCGACGGCGGCTTTGACCATGCCGCGCGCACATTCAAATATAAAATCACGCCCGTGGATATAGAAGTTACCTGGGGCGCAACCGAGCAGACCTTCACGGGAAGTGAGCTTAAACCCACCGCCGTAATAGCCAACACGTTTGGCGGTAAAAAGACGGAAGACGACGTTACCATCGTATTCGAGCTTACCACTAACGACGCAACCGATCGCGCAACAATATCCGGCGATAATGGCTCGGCGAAAAATGCGGGTAACTACACCACAACCGTAAAAAATCTTACGGGCGATGACGCGGGCAACTACACAATAAACGCAACCGCGCCAAGCAACCCGTTTGTAATTTACAAGCAAAATAAGGTTCGCCCCGAACCCCAGACAAGGGACGGCTACGTATACAACAAATCGGCGCAGACTATAACCTTTGACAACTCCGACAGCACGATAATGGAAATCACCGACGCAAAGGGCGAAAAGGCCGTAACGAAAGAAGAAATAGACGGCGGCTCAATCACAACGGGCACCGCCGACGGCATGCTCACCCTTTCGGCAACCCGCGCGGGCACGTACACCTTTAAAATCAAGCTCACCGATACAGGCAACTACTATTGGGGCAGGACGGTAGACGAAACCCATAAACTGCCCGATGACCAAACTGCGGACGCATATCAGGAATATTCGGGCGACACGGCCTGGACGATAGCGCAGAAGCAGGTAAAAGCGCCCTCGCTTTTAAACCAGCGCAACCAGGCATACAATTCCGAAAACTATTTCCACCCCGTATTCTACGGCGTTAACGACTCGCTGGCCACACAAGACCCCACTACGGGCGAAACTACGCCGCTTTCCGGCAAGGATGTGCAGGAAGTTACCAAGGTAAAGAAAACGGGCGATGATTACTATGCTCTGGTAGATGGCGATTGGTACGTTAAGTTCACTTTCAAATATTATAAAGGTGACAGCGACATAACCGAAAGTTTACAGACAAACAGCAAAAATGCGGGCAATTACACCGTTGTGCTTACTATGGTTATGGATAACGACAACGGCGAACTTACCGACTATATCTGGGTGGAAAACCCCGACGACGACGCCCAAAAAACGCAGTTCGGCAACCTTGTGGATACAGTAGACGAAAGCAAACACACCATAACCCTGCAATACCGCATAAGCCGCGGTATCTACACCCTTACCTTTACGGCAACAGGCTGGACTTACGGTGAACACAAATCCCAGACGGTAAAAGACATACAGGGCGAAGGCATACAGGGCACACAAGAGCTTAAACTCACACGTACAAACAACCTTCCCACAGGCGTCGGCTTTGAAAACGAAATTTTAAACCGTTCGGTTGAATACTACCTTGTCCAAGGATTGGAAAAAACCAAGGTGGAGGATACAGACCTTGTAAAAAACGGCAAAACCGACAAGCCGAATGACAAAGAAGGCAATGATCCTGAATATTATCCCGATTGGGCTCCCTACAAGGCGGGCACATACGAGGCGCGTATCACCTATAAGGAAAACGGCACAAAAATAGGCGGTCAGCACACGCTTGAAGAGTTGACGTTTATCGCCGAATTCACAATAGAACAGCTTGCTGTAACCGCTAAATGGGAAGAAAATAAAACCGAGGGCGTTTACAGCGGATTAGAGCAGTGCAGAACGGCAGAAGTTACAAATATTGTAACAACAAAGGACATCTGTACCGATATGCAGAGTGGAGATACGCACCAAGACACCGACACGGTGGGCGTTGCGGTAAAGATTACCGATGAGGGCTATACCACGGGCGCCAGCGGCTACCCCATAGACGTCAAGCGCGGCAATAAAAATGCGGTTGAGGCATACAATCTTGCCCTCAAAGAAGTAACGGGCGATGACAGCGCCAACTACACAATCGACGGGGCAACGAATAGCACTTCTACGTATACCATACAGCCGTTGCCTATTTCGCTGAAAGCAAATAACCTCCAAAAGACATACGGCGACGACCTCGACGCAAGCGCAGACCTTGCCAAAGCGGGCGCGGGCTCCGTGTATAACTTCGGCTACGACGCAGGCAGCAAAAACTTTATAGAAAGGGACAATACGAGCTTTGACGATTTCTCTATCTACGCCCGCGAAACGGCAGATAAGGACGGCGAAGCAGTAGTAAAGGGCACGGCGGCAGGCGAGTACCATGCCGTACTCTTCCTTGCCAAAAACACGGAAAGATACAAAAACTACAACATAACCCTCACAAACGGCACGTACACCGTAAACAAGCTCAAAGTCAATATTGTTTGGGCTGATCCCGCGCATACAAACTTTGTGTACAACGGCAAGGACCAATATGCCGAGTACAATAACGTGGGTGCAAACAAGTACATGGTGTACTTCCAGGGCGTACAGGGGCTGGACGGCGACAGCCGCGGCTACGTATGTCTTACTCCCAAAATTTCGGGTGCAGGCACGACATTTAAGGACGCGGGCACATATACCTTTACGCTGGACGAAAAACCGCAACCTTTGCAAGACAACCAAAACTACGAGTTCAACTTTGTAACGGCCTCAAAAACCGAACTCACCCACACATATACAATTGCAAAGCGGCATGTATATCTGCAACCCAACGCCATAACTTCCGAATACGGCAAGCCCATAGACCAAAGAGACGCGTTATTCAAGTGGCTCTATGCGGAAGGTTCGGCCGACGACTTGAATAAGTTTGTAACGGACGGCGGCGAGGTTATAGCGGCGTGGACGAAGTACGGCACCAAAATTTACGACGGCCAAGATAAGACGATAGGCTTTAAAACAGCCACGGAAGCCGTTTTGGACAGCAATAGAAACACCGTACCGCTCAGCAAAGCAGGCAGTTATAAAACATATATTGCCGATCTCGGCGGCCGGGAGCTTACAAACACCCAGGCGTATAACAACTACGAGGTAACCATCTCAGGCACCGCCGTTCACACGCTTAATAAGCAAAAAATCGAAATAAAGTGGGATGAGTCGCAGATGGTATTCACCTACGACGGCACCGACCAGTCTTACGAAGGCAACAATCCCAAGAAGCAGATAGCTTACTTTATCGATTCCCAGACGGGGGATAAAGTTTACTTCCCCGTAAAGGCGGTTGAAAGCGATCAGGCGATCGCCGCCATTGAATTTAAAAACGTTAAAGCCGGCGGCGCAAAGTATTGGGTATACATAGACGGCATACCCGACGGCAGCACAATGTCGGGCGCGTATTCCGAAAACTATGAATTGGCGCTTCCCCGCGACAGCACGCGCTACAACGAAGTTGAAATGCGGCCCCGCGTGGTAACCATAAAGGCCACAAGAATTTCGGGGCACGAGTACGGCGAAAACTTTGACGATGCTTTAAACTACACAACAGCGGGTCAAAAATACACCTATGAGGGCGATGCATGGAACCTTGTTGCCGACGAACTTGCGTTTGTCGAAGATTTCGAAGTGCCCTTCCGCGTTGTAACAACGCTCACGTCGCAAACGGAAGTGGGCAACCATAATAGCTGCTTTAAACTGCAAGTAAAAGACGGCACAGGTTATAAAGACGTAGAATTTACAACCGACGGAACGCCGGGGGACTATGTATACGCCGACAACTACAACTATCAGGTTATGTTTGACGGCAGTGAGGAAATACAGGTAGTTCCCAGAAAGGTAGTACTCACAATACAGCAGGTAACGCTCACCTACGGCGACGACCTCGTTGATATTGCAAGCAAGGCTACCCTTTCCCGCGAAGGCGGCAAACCGCTTGCAAATTCCGATACTGATGATACCGTATACTCGGTAGTTACCTTAAACGGCGCAAACGATATTCTCAAAGCAGACGATAAATATCCCAACGCCGGCGACTACGCGGTTAAAGTTACCCGCAACAGCGAAAATTACGAAATCACCGTCAAGTATACCATAGGCGAATCGCCCACAGAGTATACGATGACGGAAAACGAATACACAACCGCCGCGGGTCTGTATAAAATAAACAAGGCACAAATAAATGTTACGGAGTCCACGGCTTACACGGGTGATTACGACGGCGCTTCCCACTCCGCGGCCGACAAAGAAAAATTCAAGGCGGAGTATTTCGGCGAAACGCGCACGGGCAGTCTCGGCGCGGTCAAGGCCGATTTGGCTCTCGGCGGCGACAAGACCAAGCTCAGCGGCGACGAACCCAACCAATTGACTGTGCTGTTCCGCTCCAAGGACGGCGCGGACGGTGGCGAGGAATATCCCGAAGAGTGGCTCGACCCCACAGTGGACGAAGAAGCGCTCACTTTGACAACTTCGGGCTACACGTGGTCGGCGGAAATGCCCTCGTTCACCCATGCGGGAACGTATTATGTGTACTATGCCGTTTTGGCAAAGAACCACGAGCCCGTATACGGTCAAAACAGGGTGCTTAAAGTTGTAATCAACCAAAAGAAAGTAACCGTTTCGTTCGGCTTCTCCGTATACTACGGCGAAAGCATAGACGCGGACTACACTCCCGAAATAAGCAAGTTTAAATTTGATAGCTTTATCGGGGCCGAAACTCTCCAAAGCGGCGTACACGGCTACGAAGAGGGGACGGATAAAATCAAGGTAAGCGTTCCCGACTACACTGCGGGCACAACTACCGCCGGGGAATCGGGGCTGGACATAACCCTTGATTTCAGCGGGTTCCAAGTAACCGACTATGAATTTATCGGCGGCGAAAACAAGCTCACGGTTAAACAATTGCCCATTGTGCTGGAAGTAAACCCCAACCTCACCAACACATATTATTTGAATGCCGCCAAGTCCCAAGAGAAAAAGTTTGACTTGACTCTTTTAGGCGAGGTCGCCTTTACAAAAGACACCTCTTCGCACACCTATACAATAAAGGTCAAGGAGGGCACTTTAAATTACAAGGGCGAATCTATTAGCGATATCTGGTTGGACGACTACAACCTCGGCGAGAGAAGCGCGAGAATCGGCCAAAAGATATTCACCCTTAAATCGGGCGCGTATGAAAGCTATGGGGACGTAAAGACCGCGGCCGTAAACGAGGACGGCTACGAGGTAACGTTCAGCTATAACGAGGGCTATGAAAACAAGTACGAGATTGAGTATAACACTCACCAATACTACAAAATAACCCCCGCCGAATTCAATATAGGCTATCTGCACGGCTACGGCACAACAAAGGCAGACGGAACGGTTGCCGGGCGCGATTACGACGAATCAAGCACGCACTACGCCCTGCACAAGGGGCAGTTCCACGGCGACGAGGGTGCAGGGGCAGAAACCGACAGCCCTGCAAATTTTGCAACCTCCGCCGACGGACAGGAAATAGAGTGGACTTTCTACCTCGCAAAGGCAAGCTCCGAGGAGGGGAATTACAACACCGAGGAGTTCTGGCAGGGTAAAGACACCACAACCACAATCCCCCAAATTATAGACGTGGGCGAGTATATAATTTACTATCGCCTTAAACTTGCAAACCATACAACGGCATATGGCTTTAAAAAGGCAAAGGTAAACAAAGTAACCTCAACCACATGGTCTACGCCCTATCAATTGGGCTCGGTTGCAAGCGAAAAAAACGCGTGGACGTACGGCGAAGGCGGTCCCCAACACGCCAAGGGCTATTACGAAACCACTTATAAGGAAACTTTGCCCCTGGCACAGTTTTGGCGTAAGGACGACGGCTCGGTGAATTACCCCAAGGTAACGCTTAATAAGGACGGAACAATTGTAGCAATCTATTCAAACGACCCTTCGGGCAAAACCGTTTTAAGCTGGCTTGCGCAGGAGGGAGAAGGTTATAAAAACGGCGCGTTGCTGGACGCGGGCACATACACCGTGGAGTACACTCTGGAAGGCACTTCAAACTACGACGCTCCCGCAAAGGGCACGTTCACCTTCAATGTACTCAAAAAACAGCTCACCGTTACTCCCCAAAACATCTCCATAGTCTACGGCGAAAATTACGAAAGCAAAAAATCGGTAACCATCGAAGGCTTTGTAAACGGCCAAACCCAGCAATCCATATTCGGCAATGCGTTGCCCGCGTTTGAAGTAACCAAGGACAATGTGCCTTACGCGCCCGGCTATTTATATGGCGCTGTGGGCAGTGATTACGTAATAAAGCTCACCACTTCGGGCAGTGATTTTGACGCTCTTCTCAACGGCGGAGCCGCCAAAAACTACTCTATTGCGGCAACGTATTCCGAGGCAAACGGCGGCTACAAGACGGGCACAATGGAAGTTACCCGGCGTGAAATAACGGTAACATTCGGCGCACTTGTAAACAGCTATTACTACAACATAAGCGAAATAGAGGAAGAAATAGCCTGGAACGAGGCCATTGACAACAACGACACGGGTAAAACCGAAAGCCTTATAAAGAGCATAGAGCTTAAAAGCAGCGGGGCGACGGGCGCACCTATCCTCGCCGGCGATATGAAGGACGGCAGTTGGTATACAAACTACGTGTTCTCATACACCACAGGGGCCATAAAGTGGGACGAAAACAACCGCGGTTCCAAAGAACTCGGCACCTACGGTTATCAGGCCGCTCCTTACGATATAACGGGCGCACAGTTTGCGGAAGAGAACTCCAATTATACTCACTCCAAAAACTATAAGGTTACATTCAACAACGGCACCTACCGCATTACCAAGGCGCGCCTCAACGCTGCGCCTACCCTGCCCGACAACCTTGTATATAACGGTGACCCCAAAGTTGCAAAGGGTGTGGAGCATGTTGCGGGCGCAGAGGGCGTAACATTTACGCTGTACTACGAAAAACTTTTAAGCGGCGATTATAACACGGGCAAGTTTGAAGCGCGCACCACCGTTGACCCCACGGACGCGGGCACCTACCGCGTATCTCTGGACGCTTCCAGCGAGAACTACATAGCAACTACGTCCTCGTTGCAAATGATAATCAAGCCCAAAGAGATAAATATAACCCCTCAATTGCAGAGCAAGGCGGGCGGGGATTTTGCCGAGTTTAACCAAAGCGCGGTATATTATAAGGACGAGTTTAAAGTTGTGCCCGTTTACGGCAAAGAAGGAAAAACCGACAACGACGGGCAGATAATCGCAAAGGACGTATCCAAATTCAGCGTAACGGTAACTTACAAGTTCAACAACTCGGACAGCGTTGAAAAGGTTATAGCCGCGGGCGTATACGACGTAACTTTCGCCACAACAAACACCAACTATACGCTTAAAGTAACTCTTCCCAAAGAAAACGGCGCAGGGTTTACGCTCGGCACAAGCATAGCGGAGACAGAGTTCACCGTAGACCGCAAGCCGATTGCAAAGCCCACCGGGCCCAGGGTTGGCAGCAATAGTAAAACTTACGACGGCGAAGCGTATGCGTTCATCGTAAACGGCTTCAACACCGAAACCGACCACGAGGAAAGCCCCGCGCTCAAAATCACCTTCAACGGCGAAGACGCCGCAACCGCGGGGGCAACCCTTGAAGAAAGCAAGTACACCTGGAACGTTACGGGCGCAAAGACGTACACGGTTGTAGTATCCTTCGATTCCGCCAACTACATTTGGAGCGATTCCAAAAACAGGACGGAAGTTACCTTCACGTACACAATAAATAAAAAGACGCTGTACGTAAAGGCGGCAGATACAACCATAACCTACGGCGAGGCGTTCAATACCCTTTCCATCAACCTCTTGTTCAGCGACAGCGACGGCGGCACATATTCTGCGGACGGCGGACTTGTCAAGGAAGAGAAGGCGGCGGAAGAAATACACGGCTACACCACGGCGGCAAGCCTGTTCTCGGCTTCGGGTTATGCCGTTAGCTCCAACGCGGGTCTAACTTACGATATAACCGTGCTTATTGCACAGCTCTCGGCGGACAATTACGAAATCAAGGCCGCCACAAAGCTCGGCAAGTTGTCCGTTGAACAGCGCGACCTGACCCTCACCATAAAGGACGGCTCTATGGAATATACGGGCAACGCGCCCGAAATCACCCCCACGTCAATGGTAGAAGTGAAGGCGGGCAGTTCCATTGCTACGGCGGCGGGCGACAGCATGGGCAGCCTTAACGTGAGCTTTAAAGTAGAAGGCGTTATAAAAGACGGTGTTTACGACGGTAGCAACCTTGTCGGCGCGGGCGCTCACCGCCTCACTCCTTCGTACAGCAACACTAACTACAATATTACGTTTGAGGGCAATTGGCATGGCGAAGAGAGCGATTCTTACAACGGCAAGGCGGGCGTCTACACCATAAACCAAAAGACCTTGACGGTAACCGTCGGCGTTAATTATAAGGGCGCGGGCGCATGGACAAAGGACGGCACAATCACCTACGGCGACGAAGTAAAAGACTACATAGCCGTAAATTACAGCGGCTGGGTTAAAAACGACGCGTCGGGCATAAGGCCGAATGCAGAGTACGTCTTTACGGCGTTAAAGGGCGATGTGGCGTACTCCGCGGGCGCTTCTCACGCGGGCGATACCTATACTTTGGATATCTCCAACAAGGATGCGGAATTCTTCCGCGACTATAAGATAAGCGTTGTTACGGGCACCATAAAGGTAGTTTCCCGCTATATAACCGTATCCGTTGAGGACAACGTATTCGACCATGTCGAAGGCGATTACAACAGTTACAAGGAAATACCCGCCGTTCCCGTTTACGCCGACGCGGAGGGCGGCCACAGCCCCATAATAGGCAACGAGTTATATAAACCCCAGGCAAAATTGACCTACACGGGCACTCTTGCCGACGAAACGCCTCTCAGCGACAGCGTGCCCAAGCGCGTGGGCGATTATCAGGTAACCGTTGCACTTCAACAGAACTCAAACAGCGATTACGACTACAAGTTCGGCTCCGCTGAAACTTCCAGAGCGCTTTCCTACAAAATCACACCGCAAAAAATAGAGGTGAAGTTCAGCTCCACCAGCCTTGATTTGTCGGCATTTGACAGCGGCGAAGGCGAGAACGAACTCATAGGCTACAAAAACGAGATAATGGAAGTAAGCGCCTATACGTTTGCGGAAGTGGACGCGCATGAAAAGGCCGTGTTCGAAGACGGCCACATGGTAATGAAGTTTACCTCGGTCGGCACGGGTTCGGCAACCATAACTCTCACGGGCGACCACAAATACGACTACCGTTTTGTGGCGGCGGGCAATGAGGAAGGCGTAACTTCCATAACCCTCACGTTCAGCGTAAGTTCCAGCGCAATAGACTTCCACGTGGATATTACGGGCTGGACGTACGGCGAATACAATGAGCTGACCAACCTGCCCAAACCCAGAAGCAGTGAGATTCCCGAAGACAAACTCCAATCGGCGGTAATAGCGTACACCTACTACACGTTTGAGGACGAGGATACATACACTGAGTGGCAGACTCTCCTCAAAAGGTACGAGGACGGCCAAATGGATAACGCCGCCCACCAGGATTTGAGGAGCAGGCTGGAAGCGTTGCAGTGCAGTCTTGTACCTCCCACCAACGCAGGCTGGTACATGGTCCGCGCAAGACTTTCGGAGATGCAGGAACAGGGCATAACCGGCTCATTTGCGGGCGCTGTGTTCATCATATCCAAAAAACAGCTTGCAAAGCCCACGTTGGAAAATCCCGAAATTCACGAGGGCGAGTGTACCTACAACAAAGAGGAACACTACCTCACGTTGAAGGACTACGACAACGCAACCATGAACGCAACCGTGGATAACGGCGCAACCATCCGCATTGAAACCGAAAATGTGAATATATATGCCATCAACCACAACACCTACACGGTAACGGTAACCCTTGTGGATTCAAACAACTACGAGTGGAAGGAAGACGCGGGCGCAATTGAAGGCAAGGTTGAAATAACCTTTGAAATCAAGCAGGCGCAGGACGAAATTTCCGGATTCAGCGAACTTACCGTAACCTACGGCGAAGAAATAGCCTTTGCGGCAAAATCGAAGTTCGAAGCGGCAATAACCTACAAGTACGCTGTGGGCGACTACTCGGCGGAAGCCGAAAAGAAAGAGGGTCTGCCCACGGACGCGGGCACTTACACCGTGTTTGCCTTCTCCGCCGCCGACGGTTCGGAATATTCCAATTGGACGGGCGCGGAAGCTCACGTCAAGCTGACCATAGACAGGGCGGAACTTACCCTTTCGGTGAAGGACGCCGGGGTTGTGTACGGCGAGGATCTGCCCGCACAATTCGACTACGAAGTGTCCGGCTGGAAGAACGGTGATGACGAGAGCCTGCTCGAAACTCTCCGCTCCGTACTCGAAGGCAAGTTAAGCTATTCCGCAGACGGCTATGAAAAGGGCACGTCGGCCTATGGCGCAAGCTGTGATATAACGGCCACGCTTACGCCGGTTGTTTTGGAGGGCGACCTTAAAAACTACACCGTAGGTGAGAGCGTGGAAAAAGGCACGCTCACCGTTGAAAAGCGTAAAATCTTAATTGACATAAGCGACGAACTCAACTATTACTATTCGGGCAATGTATACACGCTGGAAGATAAGTCCTCGCCCGAAAACGAGGGCTTCTGGAAGGCCGAATCAAACCCCGGACTCGGCTATTACACCGTTTACGGAAATGACGTCATAACAGTCAGGTTCGGTATTCCCGAAAACGCAAAACAGGCGGGCGCATACACCATAACGGGCAGTACGGTACAAACGGACGCCCTCAACAATTACGAGGTAGAGTTTGCAAACGGCAGGTTGCTCATCTCTCCCAACGAGGTAACCATTTCCAACGTTTCCGTCAAAAAGACGGAAGGCGGGAATATAGTTTACAACCACGGCGAAAAGATAGGCCTCACCGTAACGTACTCGGCAACCTTCTATGACGAGCAGGGGCGCTCCACAACCGTAGACAATATAGTTGCGGGCACTTCGTCGGAGCTGTTCAAATTCGTACATTTCTTTAAAGTAAGCTGGACGGGCAGAGCGAACAACGCTTCGGCGGAATATAGCACCAACGACGTTGAGCCCACGGACGCGGGCACTTACAGAGTTTCGATAGAGCTTAACCGCGACGGCATAGCCGAAAGCAGTATCCAGGCCGTTGCGGGAAGCACAAACTTTGTAATAGAAAGGTACACCCTTGCACAAAGCGCGTTGCAGGCGCAGATAGACGCCACGACATACACCTACACGGGCAACGAACAGGGTCCCACGTCGAGTATCGTGGAAGGTCTTTGCACCGCCGCCTACGGCCGCGGAAACCTTTACAGAGTGTTGACATGCACCGGTGAGGTAAATAAGGGCGTATATCAAAACATAACCGTGCAGTTGACCAACGCAAACAACTACGTCTGGTCGGATACAGCCAACGACACAGTAACCCTGTCCTTCACAATAGAGGCGATAACCGATTTGACCCTCGAATTTACGGCATACGACGAGGGCAAGGCAAAGTGGAATTACGACGGCACCGTTCATATGGATTTGTTTAAGGCGTCGCTCAACAAACAACTCGGCGACCTCTCGGCGCAGTACAGATACTACGTGCAGGAAAAAGCCGAAGCTCCCACATGGACGAACATTTCGGAGGCGGAAGCAAACGGCTGGACTTTAATTTCAACCGGCAGTCTCACCGCGGGCGCGTCCAACGCCGCCACCAATGCGGGCAAGCGCTGGATAGTTGCGGTAATCTCTTCACGCGAGGGCAACTTCAACGAAGCCGCCACCGAAGTTAAGGGCTACACCGTTGAACAGCGTACCGTAAACGTAACGGTATACGGCGGCACGGACGGCGCTACTGCCGGAGCAGACTTTACTGCGGGCACGTACACCCCCGATCTTACATTTGATGCGCTCAATAAACCCGATTGGACGGCCGCGGGTCTTGGAACGGAAAGCGAACTTCCTTCGGGCATACAGTGGACGACGATTTTCAACAGTTCCATGCTCACGCTCGGCTACACGGGCAATGCTTGGAGCGGCAAAACATTCAACGAAGGCGGAAAAATCGAAGCGGGCAGTTACACCATCACTGCCGCTTTGCAGCCGTCCGCGCAAACCAACTTTAAAATAGGCGAAGTTACAGCGGGCAAATACGTAGTGCGCCGTTCGCCTCTCTACGGCGATACCATACAGGTAAAGAGCATCGTTTACGACGGTACCGCGCACGAACCGAAGGACTTTATACAGGAAGCCGCATATGGCGCTCTTTGGGACGCAACGGGCGATTCCCAGACAAACGCGGGCAGTTATCCTTTTAACGCCACGCTTAAAGAGGAGGCGGCATACAACTATTATTGGTTTGTAAACGGCAACGACGCAACGGCCGGAGAAATAAACAAAAACCGTCAGCTCACGATGACCATAGAGCGTGCGACAATAAAGATAAACGGCGGAACTTTCACCTATTATAACGGCGAAAGCCAAAAGACCGTCAATTTCGACGCGTCGTCAAGTTCAACCAACAAAACCTCTTGGACATACGGGGACAATATAACCCAAGTGAGCGCAACGGCGGTTGTGCAGACGCTCCAAAACAAGTCGTTGAGCGGCATAGAGCCGGTAATCTACTATGCAAACGCAAGCATGGGAAGCATCATATGGGATACTACCATGCCTACGGACGCGGGAACCTATTATGTGTGCCTGTTTGTAGCGCAAACGCAAAACTACTCGTCCGTTTATTCGGCAACCAAAACGGGCGGTTCAAGCGGCGCATATACATTTGACGGCATTTACATAACCTTGACCATAGACAAAAAGGAATTGCCGGTGCCCTCCATTCGCGAAGGCTCATACAGCTACACGGGCAGTGAACAGAGCGTTGCAATCACAAACTTCAACAGCGACTATATGAATATAACCAACCATGGAGCAGGTTGGAGCTATTCGTATGGCGGCGAGGACGGCAAGGGCGTAACCATAAGCGCCACAAACCAGGGCACGTACAATATAACCGTACAATTGCGCTACGCCAACAACTACACCTTTACGGGCGGCAGGACGAGTGTAACGCTCCAATGGACTATAAGCGAGTCCCCCAACAGCATTACGAAATACACAATTCCGGACAACGTGATTTACGGCGATGAGGGCTGGGAAATCACGGCCGAGGCGAATTTCGGCGATGTTGTAATAACCTACCGCGCCGTTACAAATTTTGACGACGCAGACAAGGCCAACGGCGATTATGTTTCCCAAAAGCCCAAAAACGCAGGCAATTATTGGGTTAAGTTGTACGTTAAGGGCAACTCCAACTATGCAACCGTAACCGATTACAAGCGTTTCACAATCAAAAAGGCAACGCTTACGGGAACCATAAACTATGCCGAAATAACTTACGGAGAGGAAGAGCCTGAGTTCGGCTTTGAAGTTTCCGGCTTCAAGTATAACGAACAGCGGAACAGTTTTGTAATAACCGCAGAGTTCGAGAGCAACTACACCCCCGGCAGCGACAAGGGCGACTATCAAATCACACTTAAAGGCCAGGCGGCTATTTCAAGCGGCAACTACAATATAACCTTCCCCGGAAACGGCACATTGCACGTCAACCCCAAGCCGATAACGGTAAACATTAAAACTCCCAAACCCGTGCCCTATGCGGAAGGCGCGGCTCCCTACTTTGACAGAACCAAAGACGGCTGGGAAGTTGTGGAGGAAGACGGCCTGTACGGTGAGGATGAGATAG
Source organism: uncultured Clostridia bacterium (assembly GCA_947629665.1). Taxonomy (GTDB): domain Bacteria; phylum Bacillota; class Clostridia; order Christensenellales; family Borkfalkiaceae; genus Coproplasma. The sequence continues at coordinate 7,286 of CANREJ010000025.1, read as the reverse complement.
AAATAAAACTCGTTCTCGAACATGAAGATGAGTTGGACTACAAGTACGGCAAGGGCAGTTACATAATCGACGGCGAGGCCGTTGCCGGCGGAAAGACGGATAACTACTCCATAACCTTCCGTTCGGGCGCGTTGCAAATTGTCGAGGCGGAGATAGCAATCGCCAAAATCAATGCCGACAACACCGTTTACGGCTCGGTTAAGGCTGCAACCTTCAACATAGACGGCAAGGGCGAAAACCTTGGGAACGGCTATAATTATAGAGGAGAAGAGGTTGTAATTAAGGTCAAATACTTTGTGGATAACGCCGAACCGAGCGAAGATCTGCCCGAAAACGCAGGCACATACAATGTGCGCCTTGTTCTCGACGGCACCGATCAGGGCAACTACGTACTCACAGGCTCCACCGAAGCCACGTTTGTCGTGGATAAAAAACATATAGACAGCAACAGCGTAGTTGAGAAGGTAAACGGAACGACATACACCTACAACAATACCGCACAGGGTCCCGACAAGGCTGCAATCGAGGGTTACAGCACAGAACTGTTCGGGGCGGCAGGCTTGTACACCGTGGATGAACTCTCCAAGCAGACAGACGCGGGCGAGTACACCTATAAGCTCCAAATAAACAACTCCAACTACCGCTGGGAGTCCACCGATACGGGCGAAGTTACCGCAACCTGGAAAATCAATCAGGCGGCAAACTCCATACAGTGGCAGGATGAGCCGCAGGACGTTGTTTACGGCACAAGTTACAGCGTAACGGCCACGGCAACGTGGGAAGGCGATGGCATAAAAATAACCTACGCCGCTTATAAGGAGGGTGGAGATTATCTTGCCGAAGATTGGTTTACTGGACTTCCCGCAAATGTCGGCAAGTACGTAATCCGCGCCCTTGCGGAGGGCACCTCCAACTACGAAAGTGCGGAAATACAGAAGCAGATAAACATAACGGCGGCAGAACTCACCGTTATAATAGGCAGTCCCACCGTGAAATACGGCGACGAACTCGGTCCGATAGAACTCACCGTAAAGGGCTATCAAACGCCCTACAACGGCACGGTTGCCGGCACGCCGGACGACGCGGACACCTCTGGCTGGACGGTCTATGAGTCCACATTCCGCTCATATCTCAAACATGACTATGAGCCCGGCAAACCCGTTGCAACCTATCCCATAACCTATACAAACGGCGAATGTACGTTCGGCAACTATATCATAAAGGCCGAAGGCGTTACCCGGGGCACAATCACCGTGGGTCAAAGGGAGCTTAATATAGTTATCGAGAACCGGCAGTTTGTGTACGACTCAAAGTACGCCGCCTCCGCGCCCGACATAGACAGTACCGGATGGCGTCCCGCCGAGGGATTCTCCATATACGGTGAGGACAGGGATAAACTCGGCATAACCCTTTGCGTCAAGGAGCCCGCTCCTTACAAGGTGGGTGTAGAGTACACAATCGAATTTAAAACGGTGGAAAACGATACCAACAAAAATTACGTCATCACCGTTGCACACGACAGCTACGGCAAACTCACGTTCACCCCTATGGATCTCGACATTCAACCCGAACCCGGTGTTGAGGGCGGCGAGATAAAGGGCGGACTTGCAATCACCCCCGACATAGCCGAGGGCAACCCCAACCAAGAGGAGGACAAAAAGCCCCAGCTCGGCACGGTAACAATCACCTACGGCGACGATTATACGGCGGCGGTTTACTTTAACGGCACAAGATACGAGGAGGGTGAGAAGTTCTCCGAGGGCGTATATGTTCACTTTATATACACTCTCATTGTGGCAAATTCGTCGCCTGCGGGACCTGAAATTGCGGGCATAAGCCTGTTCTCCGCAAGGTCGGGCGAATATGCCCATCCCACGGACGCGGGCACGTACAGCGTTAAACTCGTGTTTACAACCAACCCCGTAGTCGCCGACGGCCTCTATACCGAAGCGCAAAACTACACGTTGAAGGGTAATTTCGAAACTACCGTAATAATAAGCAAAAAACAGCTCGACCACACGCTTATCGAAAAAAAGGTAGACGGAGAAGGGAAGAATTACGTCTACAACAACAAGTCGCAGGGTCCCGACGCGGCCACAATCGCGGGCTATTCCGCAACTCTGTTCAATGTGTCCGATCTCTACACCGTCGAAAGCCTTACAAAAGAGGAGAACGCCGGCACTTACCAATATCAGTTGAAAATTAAGGATGACGCATTTAAAAACTACCGCTGGGCGGAAACCGACAACCGGATCGTAACCGTAAGCTGGACGTTATCACAGGCAACCAACAAGCTCACCTGGCAAAATAAGCAGGAGACGGCGACCTACGGCGTAAGCTACGACATTTCGGCTACGGCCGATTTCGGCGACGTGAACTATGCGTATGCCGCATATAAGGCGGGCGGCAGCTACGATACCGGCGACTGGACGCTGGGCTTGCCCGCATACGTAGGCGAGTATGCAATCCGCGCATATGTAAACGGCACTGCCAACTACACGGGTCTGGACGAAATGATTGACAAGTTCACCATAACCCGCGCCACGCTCACCGTTAAAATAGAGGACCAGGAAATAATCTACGGCGAAAATTATGCGGAGTTTACCCTCACCGTAACGGGCTATCAAAAGCCCTATAACGGCACGGTTGCGGGAACAACCGACGACGCGGCAACTTCGGGCTGGGTACTCAAAATTGCCCAATTCCGTAGCTACATACAAGTGCAAAAGGGCAGCGTATCTTACAGCCTTGGCAGCAATGTGGGCGATTATACCGTTACTTATTCGGGCGGGGATATAACGCTTGACAACTACACAATAGGTGCAAGCGCAGTTCAAGGCGGAACGCTCAAAGTAAAGCAACGCGCACTCACAGTTGTGATTGAAGATCAGTTCATGCTCTATGACAAGACTTATGCAAACGAGGATCCCAACCCCGACGACACCAAGTGGCATATAGACGACGGCTCTGTGCTTTTGGAAAAGGATAAGGAACACCTTGGAATAGGCGTATATCTTAAAGACAAGGGCGCCGCGCCCTACTATGCCGATGAGAAATATGAGATCAACGGCGAATACACTGCAAACGACTTCAACAAAAACTACACAATAACCTTCGTTCCCGCATATCTCACCCTCACTAAACAGGATATAACCGTCGATTCCATAAAAATAACGAACAACAATCCTCTTTTGACGGGCGTAACTTACGGCGACGAATACACCGTAAAGGTCGTTGTGGGCGGGGAAGAGTACCTCACGGGTGCGGTGCTGCCTTGCGGCGCGAAGGTGCGCTTGCTCTTCGCCGAATCCATACTTGAAGGCGTAGGCGACACCGGCGAAACCCAGCCCACCGACGCGGGGACCTATGAGGTCGGATACGCCCTCGATGAGACAGACAGCAGGAACTACACCTTGTCGGGTGTCTACATCACGAGCTACACCATCGCAAAGAGAGTACTCTTGACCGAATATGCACAGACGAAGGCGTCCGCGCAGCCGTACTTCAAACCCACCTACACGGGCAAAGCACAGGGTATCTCCGCAGATGACCTCAATGTCTTTATCGCCTTGATGAAGGAAGACGGGGACTTCCTCCTTGCAAACGACAGGAGCAACGATCCCTTCACTGCCACAAGTGAACAGGGCGAAAACGTCGGCAAGTATGCCGTGCATCTCAAACTGACGGATGCCATCGCAAAGAACTACATGTGGGATACCACCAACTCCGATACGGCGGACATCAACTTTGAGATCAAGAAGGCGGACAACAGCGTCTCGCTGACGGTGTACGGCGGTCAGACGGCTTCGTGGGAGTACGACGGCTACGAAGCGGGCACGGATCCCGCACTCACCGTAGAGCCTCACAAGGGATTCTATTCGTTCGAAGCGACGTTCGGCAAATCCACCGCCCAATATAAATTCTATAAAGTAGAGCGCGACGGTGATAAGCCGATAGACTACACGCCCGTGGAAGTAGGCGAATACAAGTTGCAGATCGTCATTCCCGATACGGACAACTATGCGGGATGCTCGTCGAACGAACTCGCCATCACCATAACTCCCCGCAAACTTACAGTCAGCTTCCGCGACCAGGCGCTCATGGGCGGCGAATACGGCTCCACCATTCTTCCCGCTTCGGCAGTGCTGGCATACTACGGCGGCGAGCCTTCAAGCCACAATATGTTCCTCAGCCGCGTAACGCTTGAATACGCTTACTACGGCACGTCCTACGATAATACGTGGAGCCACACGCTGGAAGAATATATTGCGGAAGCGCCCACAAAGGCGGGCGAATATAAGATACGCGTCCGCATAGGCATAAACGAAAAGAGCGAAAGTTATGCATACAACCGCAACTTTATGCTCGTTGACGAAAAGGGCGAGAAGATCACTTCCATTGAAGGCGATTTTAAAATCACAAAGGCGCGCGTATACAGCGATTTGCTCACCGTCAAGACCTTTGAATGGGACGGCGTGGTACACTCCGCGGTGGACGCCGTTAAGGATAACGATGACTACGGCACGATATTCGAGGTTAAAAATGAGTTCAATGTCAGCTTCAAGTCTGTCGGCTCATATGATTTCCGTATACATCTTATAGATCCCGACAACTATTGCTGGGTTCCCGATGATAATCAGGATTGGAGGCTTTTGACCTACTCGATAGTGGCAACCGACGGCACGGGCAGGAATATAACCATAGTGGAATTCTACGGTATACCTACCAATTCGTCGGAACTTGAATTGCCTTACAGTCAGGCGGGCGCCCCCAACGCAACGGAGGTAGCGTACTATGATGAGGGCGTAACGCACCACTTCAAGTACGGCACCGACTTCGTTCTCCTGTATGCGCCGTTGAACACCGACACTCCCAAGCAAGTTCTCAGCTGGAAGGGCAAAGACGAAAACTATGCGCCCGACGGCTGGTCGCGCGAAATTTTCCTTGACGCAGGCAGATATACGGCCATCGCGTGGATAGACACCGATGAGTTCAAAGGTTATTCGGGACAGATTCAGTATTCAATCAGCAGGCTGGAAGTACGGGTACTGATGAATACGGTCAAGGACGGCGTTTACAACGACTCGGAACCCGAATTCTCAATCTACGGCTATTACGAAAGTGATTTCACCATAACGGGCGAACTTAAACCGGACGCAAAAGCAAGACGTTTCTTCCCGCAGCTCGATTTGTCCGATAACGACAAATTCCTGCCCCATACGGTTTACTACCGCGGCACGGGCGACACCGTTTACGAACGCAGTACGGTAATGCCCACCGAGGCGGGTACCTATATAAGGGAGTTTGAACTCAGCGCAAACTACACGTGCAACACGGGCGCGATAACGTGCGAATTCCGCATAGAACCCAAGCAAATTTCCGTGGCAGATATACAGCTTTCAAATGGAGCTGTCCTCTACGACGGCACCAGACACTTCATCGACAAGGAGTTCGTTGAAAGTTTCCTCGGCGGCGGAGTTATAGAGGTTGTAGGCGGCCTGCCCGTAACCGAGGGCGTTGTGGACGTCCGCGAAGGCGGCTATGCCGTGGATTTAAAACTTCTCGACACGCGCAACTACGCCTGGGCAACGGGCGAACGGTCCGAATACACAACGGCATACTTTGTTGTAAGCAAGTCCTTTGTGGAACTCGCCGCACCCACTGTTTTGGGCTGGGCATACGGCGCGGAGCATGCCGCTCCCACCGTAAGCGGCAAGTTTGAAAGCGGCACGGAGTTCGGCGGAAGGGTTATTTACGAATATTCCGTACCCGGCACCGGGATATGGACGGTCAACGAGCCCGTGAACGCAGGCGAGTACCTTGTACACGCAAAAGTTGAAGAAAACGCCAATTACGAAGGCTTGGTATCGCCCGCGTCGACGTTTACAATAACCCGCGCAAAGCTGGCAAAGCCCACGGCGGGCAGCTCTGTAACTGACGTAGGCGGCGTGTGGACGTTCGCTCCCGAAAACTACTTTGGGGAGGTTGAACAAATCTCCGGACATGTGGCTTACTACGACGGAACTTACCATGCGGCAATATCCATTGTCGATAAAGCCAACTACGAGTGGGAGGACGGTTCCCAGGAAGATATAACCATAGAATGGACGGCTCTGCCCAACATGACTATATTCTACATTGTGGTAGCGTCGCTCTCCGGGCTTGCCATACTGTTGGCGGTTGCGGCAATACCTCTCGGCATAGCTGCCCGCCGCAAAAAGTCGCAGCAAAACAATTCCGGCGAGGTGGCAAATGTTTAATATGCTCACCCCGTTCGGGATCCCCGAAATATCAATAATAACCGCGCTCTCAGTTGCCGTTATTATATTGATAACGCTGAACATAGTGTTTATAGTGCGCGCTTCCCGCAAAAAAAAGGCGGGGCAGGGCGAGCCCGTAATAGTTTACGTGCCCGTCCCCGCTTCCGCCGGGGAGCCCCAGCCCGAAGTTGAGGAACAACCCGTTGAAGAGACAGCTTCTGCCGAGCAATTGGTAATAAAGACGACGGATATAACTCCGGAAGAAGAGGAGATACTGAGCCGCTTGAAGCTGGACAGGAGCTTTACCGCAAAGCTCGTCCAGACGGAAGAGGAGACGAAGGAACTATATGCCGAGTTAAAGCGCGAGCTGTTGAGCTATGCGGGAGTACATTCGCGTATGAGCTGGCGGCGGGAGACATACAGTAAATCCCGTGAAGCGTTGGCGCGGTTCGGCGTGCGCGGCAAGACTCTGTGTCTGTATTTAGCATTACAGCCAGAAGAATTTACGGATAGCAAGTACAAGGCGGAGGACGCTTCAAACCACAGTTCGTATACGGATACGCCGTTAATGTACAGGATAAAGAATCCCCTGCGCATGAGGTATGCAAAGGAACTAATAGGCATATTAATGAGCGGCCGCGGGTTGGAGAAAGGCGAGTATGCGGGCGAAGACCCCTTGGAAGGGTTGGAATACCGCAATACGCCTACACTCATAGAGGAAGGTTTAATCCGCGTGCCCGCAGGCATGGAATTGCCCGTGTTCACCGAACCCGCACAGGAATCCCAGCCCGAAGTTGAGGAACAGCCTGTTGAAGAGATAGCTTCTGCCGAGCAATTGGTAATAAATACGACGGATATAACTCCGGAGGAAGAGGAAATACTGAGCCGCTTGAAGCTGGACAGGAGCTTTGCCGCAAAGCTCGTCCAGACGGAAGAGGAGACGAAGGAGCTATATGCCGAGTTAAAGCGCGAGCTGTTGAGCTATGCGGGAGTACATTCGCGTATGAGCTGGCGGCGGGAGACATA
>CANREJ010000024.1 GCA_947629665.1 uncultured Clostridia bacterium | reverse complement strand
TATCTTACAAAAAACCTGTTGATTTATTTAACTTTTTTATCTCTTACTGTTGCACTTAGTTTGACAATTCAATTTATAAACGCTTGAATTATCTTCCGCGGCTTCCGCCTCCGCCGAATCCCCCGCCGGAGTGTCCGCCAAAACTTCCGCCAATCCCGCCGAATCCTCCGCCGCCGTTTGCTCCCGCGGAGGAGGGTCTTGAAATCATGCCCGTGGTTATGCTTATCATCGAACGCCTTATAAGGCTGTTTATAATCATAAAGTCAAGCATGGAATCAAGCGTAGACATCGTAGCCCAGGCAGGCGGAGCCACGGTAATATCTTTAAATTTCTCCTGCCACTTGTCCGAAACATTTAAAACCTGCGCGTAGGGCAGCACGTGGTAGTAGTATTGCGGGTCGTCCTCCAACAGGGCTTCCAGTTTATCCTTTTCGGCATATAAAATAAAGTTCCTGAATCCTACAATCCCGTTAAGTTGTTGGGTATATTCGCGCGTGCGGCTTATAATTCCAACCGAGGCCGCCACCGCCGAAAAGCACAGCACGCACAGTAAAAATTTAGGCAACAGCGGCATAAGCGAGCCGGGAATTACAAGCGTAAACACGGCGGAGCAAACCAAAACTCCCAAGGCTATCAAACTTAAATAAATAATGTTTTTCCTGCCCTTGTTTTTCAGCTTGTTATACATAACCGTTTCGGTCAGCCCGTACAGCACCAGCGCGGGAATAATCGCCAAAAACCCGTAAAAATATATAAGGGAGGGCGCTATACCTATAATTCCAAGCAACATGGGTACAAGCCCTAAAAATATGCCGCACAAAAGCGCAAATATAATGGAAACGCCTATGCTCGAACTCATAAACAGCCCGTGCGCCGTACTGTCCACAAGCGCGGTTGCCCGCTCAAAAGTGGAGTAAAACACATATTTCAAGTCGTTTGTCGTTACGCTGTCCCCGTTGCGGAACAGCCCTGCAAACACTGTCTGTTCGTAGTTTGTAGCCGTTCCGGGCAGATTTTTTATTTTGATTATTGCGGGATTGTCCTTGTTGTCGAGGTTTATCTTCAAATATCCCTTGTCCGCCCAATAGAATATAAGCGCGGTAACGTCCTCGGAATTTACCTTGTTGTCTATAAGTTTTCCCATCAAAAGGGGGTCCATTCCGTCGGGCGCTTCAAAATTTATAATAGGGGTAAGATTGTTTTTGTTAAAGAACAGCAGTCTCACGCACACAATCACTGCAAGCAACGCCGCCGCGGCAATCACAAAGTAGTAGGGGGTGAAATCGAAGTACGGCTTAACCGCGCCCTTTGTAAACTTCAAATCAAAGGTAATCCCGTCGTATTCATGCAGCCCCTCGCAGGAAGTTTTAATAACCGTCCTGCCGTTTTGCACTTCCGCCGTGTAATTTGTATCGCCGGTCGTATCCGCGCCGAGCGCACCCACATATCTCACCGCGGAGCCGTCTATATAGCCTTCGGGGAGAATAAGCGTAACTTCCGCGCTGTTAATTTTACATTCGTTACCCGTTCCTATCGGGTCGAGGCTCAGTTCGCCCGAATTTACATAGGTGTTGGCAATACAATATAAATAGGTGAGTTTATAAGTTTCGCTGTGCAGATACTTGCCTATGTAGTCGCCTATATCCACGGAAATAAAGTCATTGCTGTCTATTCTTACTTCATACGGCACATGTGTATCGCCCGAAAGCAGTTCCAAGCCCTCGACTTTAACGTTTTTAACCTGTGCGCCCGCGTCGGTGGGAATATCCCTTATAAATCCCGTGCTGTTTCTGCCGAGGTAATTTACCTTTATAATTTCCGTAACGTAAATTTCGCAGTCTGCGCCTATGTCGTAGGTAACTTCGTATCTGTCAAATTCATATTTATAATCGCCGCCCCCTCCGGAAGCCTCAGCCGTCCGTGTGGCGAAAACCGCGCAAATGCAAACGCAAGCCAACAGAGTTAAAAGCGCAACCGCATATGCGGGCAATCCGGCCCTCTTTTTCATATTCATCCCCTTTTGCAAACAACCGGAGTTTTAATTAAAATTTCACGCTTACGTTTTGTCTTTCGGCTGCGTCCTCAACTTCAAAGTAGGGCTGTTTTTCAAGTCTCATCATGTGCGCAATGATGCTTGAAGGTATTGATTCCCGCTTCGTGTTAAAGGCCTTTACAACGCCGTTATAATATTTGCGCGAGTTGGCAATTTCGGTTTCCACCGTGCGCAAATCCCCCTGCAAACTCAAAAAATTCTGGTTTGCTTTAAGTTCGGGGTATCTCTCCATAACAAGGTTAAAGGAGCGCAACGCCTGCGAAAGTTGCGCGTTGGCCTGTATCTTTTCGGCGGCGGTGGAGGCGGCCTGCGCGTTTGAACGCGCCTCCGTAACCTTTTCCAAAACCTCGCTCTCGTGTTTGGCATATCCCTTAACTGTTTCCACCAGGTTGGGGATAAGGTCGTACCTCTTTTTCAAATGCACATCCATTGTGGAAAAAGCCTCCTCCACATTGGAGCGCATAGCCACAAACTTGTTGTGGGTGGAAAATCCCCACACAACCAAAATAATCACCAAAAGCCCAACGGCAACGCCCACGCAAATTCCTATAATGGCGGGGGTGCCAAGTGCAAGCAGATTCATATTATATCTCCTTAAAATTATAATTTTTTGATTTCACCCAGCGCATTTTTCAAAAACGCTTCTGCGGTGGAGTCCTTTTTAATGTGTTCAAGAGCCTCCGCAGGCGTAAACCAGGCAACTTCGGCAAGCTCGTTGGCGTCTATTTTGATTTCGCCGTCCTCGGCAATCATCAAAAAGTTCAGCATAAGCACATTTTTGGGCTCATGGTAACGGGAGGACATATACTTTGCCTTGACGGTATTAAGCCCCGTTTCCTCCTTAAACTCGCGGCACACGGCTTTTTCCGCCGTTTCGCCCTTTTTAACGTAGCCCGCAAACAAAATGTAGTCCTCTTGCCCCAGGTGCTTTGCAAGCAAAATTTTATCCTTGTTGCGGTTTACAACCACCATACTAACGGCTGTGGCAAACTGCGGAAAGCGGTACTCCCCGCAATTTTTGCAGTAGGGGACAAGCCCTTCGCCCTTTGCATACATCAAAGTAAGCGGTCCCCCGCACTCTATGCAGAACATATATTTCCCTCCTTAAAAAACACGGCATACCCGCCGGATAACGCGAATAAAAATCTATATACTATAATTATATATCAATTTTTTCGGATTTTCAATACCCTCCGCACAATTTGCCATATCTGTTGACATATTTTTTGCGATATAGTATAATCAATTGAGTTTAAAATTAAACCGAGGCACTTTTTATGGATTACCAAAGCGCAAAAAAATATTTGACCGAAATAGGGCAGGAGCAACTGCTTGAATATTATGACGAGCTTACCCCGTCCCAAAGAGAGCAACTTTTGGAAGATATAAGCGGCACCGATTTTTCCGTTATACAAAATATAGGCATGCCGCACAAATCCCCACAACGCATAGAACCTTTAAAGCCGCTGGAACTTTCGGAAATTTCCCGCCGCAGTAAAGAGTTTGAAGCCGCCGGCTTAAATTTGCTTGCGCAGGGCAAGGCGGCGGTAGTGCTGCTTGCGGGCGGACAGGGCACCCGTCTCGGCTTCGATAAACCCAAGGGCATGTTCAACATAGGCGTAACCCGCAATCTTTCGCTCTTTGAGTTGCACTTTAAAAACATGCTGACCGTTGCCGGACGCGCCGGCAGGGCTTTCCCCGTTTTTGTAATGACCAGCCGTTCCAACAACGACGACACTGTAAACTTTTTTAAAGAGAACGGTTATTTCGGCTATCCCCAAAATAAAATTTATTTTTTCATACAGGACGTAGCCCCCGCCTGTTCGTTTGACGGCAAAATCTTCCTCGAACAAAAGCACCGCGTCTCCCTTGCGCCAAACGGCAACGGCGGCTGGTATAAATCGCTTGTATCGTGCGGGCTGGACAAGGTGATGGAGCGCGAGGGCGTAGAGTGGATAAACGTGTGCGGCGTGGACAATGTATTGCAGAGTTTCTGCGACCCTCTGTTTTTGGGCGCCACTGTAAAGGAAGGCTACGCCTGCGCGGCAAAAATTGTGTTAAAGGAGCGCCCCGAAGAAAACGTAGGGCTTCTATGCACGGTTGACGGCAGACCTTCGGTCATAGAGTACTATGAAATGGACGACCGGTTAAAGAGGGCAAGCAAAGACGGCAGGCTCCTGTATTGCAACGGAGTTACTCTAAACTATCTGTTTAACGCGGACATTTTAAAGCGTACAAACTGCGCCGATTTCCCCTATCATCTTGCAAAGAAGAAGATCGTGCATATGGAAAAGGGCGTGCAGGTTCATCCTGCGGAGCCGTGCGGGTATAAATTTGAAACCCTGGTGGTGGACATGGTAAACGCCATGGAAAATTGTCTGCCCTTCCAGGTTGAAAGAAACAGGGAGTTCGCCCCCGTAAAAAATGCAGAAGGCGCCGACAGCGTAGCCACCGCCCGCGCCCTTTTGGAGGAAAACGGAATTAAATTATGAAAAAATTTTTATGCGTTATCTTTGCCGTAATGTTGGCGGCCGTCGCCGCGATGTGCGGTTGCAGTATGTTTGAAGCGACCGACGGCAGGGACGGCCAGGATTTAAATATTTACGACGTGTACGAGGCAACCAACGCCGAGCGCGAAAAGGCGGGGCTGCCGCAGATTGATTTTTTGGAATTTATAAGCGATTATCTCAACTATAATTTTGAATACGACGATTCCAAAAATCTTCAAACGGTGATAAACCGTTCCCTGCTCTCTGCGGTGGGGGTAGTATCCGATTTCAGTTTCAGGGGCTCTTCCCCCAAGACTTATGCGGGTTCGGGCGTAATTGTAGAGCTGGATAAATCCGCGGGCGACGCATACGTGCTTACCAACGCCCACGTAGTATTCAAAAAGGATGCCTATCCGCAGACGGCAACGTCCGTCAGCCTGTATATCTACGGCAACGATATTCTTGCCCTTTCCCCTCCGTATATAGACGAGGTTGAAATTGTAAACTATGCAATATCGTATGATTTGGCGCTTTTAAAAGTAACGGGGAGTGAAATGATAAAAACAAGCGATCTCCGCGCTGCAACATTTTCGGATGAAGAACAGGTGTATGCGGGCGAACCCGTGTTCACCGTAGGCAATCCCGAAGGTATGGGGCTTTCGGCAACTGTGGGCATAATAAGTAAGGAGAGCGAATATATTGCGCTCGATTTCGGCTCGGACGAGGGCGAATATTATCGCACAATCCGCACCGACGCAGGCGTAAACGGCGGCAATTCGGGCGGCGCGCTCTACGATACTTCGGGCAGAATAGTGGGGATAATAAACGCAAAGGAACCGGGCGAGGAAACGGAAAGTATGGGCTACGCCCTCTGCGGTTCCTATGTAAGGCGACTGTATAAGCTCATGCGCGACGGCTATAAGGCCACGGGCAGCGAATACGGCGTCCGCCGCGCCGTTTTGCCGGACGACGTCTACGGCTATCAGAGCAAAGCCTATTTCAACAACGAAACGGGGCTCACCGAAATCCGCGACGACGTATATATAGTAAAAAACATGGGCGGCTTTAAAACGGGCGACGCGATGAAACACATAAAAATCGTCAGCTCATCGGGCGAAACGGTTGAGGACATGGACGTTTTAAGGATTTTCAACATAGAGGATGCGCTCATATCCGCCCGCGAAGGCAGTAAAATAATTTACACCGTATCCCGCAACGGCGAAGAGAGCCAGATAACCTTTACTCCCAGCTTCCAAAATTATTTATAAAAGACAGCCTGCCTCGGCAGGCTGTCTTTGCGCTTTAAAACCCCCGCTATGCAGGCGGGGGTTAATTTGATTGTAACCGAAACTTTATGTTGCCGTTGCGTCAATGGAGTTGATATCGTAGGGGGTAACCTGGTAAACGTAGTAATTCAGCCAATTTATGTAAAAGAGGTTGGCGGTGGAGGTCCAATTCATTTTAACCTCGTTCATTTCCGCGTCCGCAAAGTAGTTGGCGGGCGGTTTAATGGGCAGACCCTTGGCAAGGTCGCGCTCATACTCGTTTTTAAGGGTATATCTGTCGTATTCCATATGCCCCATCACAAACACCCTGCGGTTGTCCACGCTCTTTATAATCGAGGCCCCCGCCTTTTTGGAGTACGCCAAAATTTTCAAATCATTCACGTGCAGAATATCTTTGGCGTAGATAATGGTATGCCGTGAGTGCGGCATGTGGAACTCGTCGGAAATACCCCTCATAAGCGGTTCGGGAGCCCCGTCGCGTATGCGCTGGTGTGCAAATATCCCAAAACACTTGTCCTTTAAGGCGTGCTTTCTTATTCCGTAAAAATGATAAAGCGCGGCCTGCGCACCCCAGCAAATAAACAGCGTGGAGGTAACGTTGGACTTCGTCCAATCGAGGATATCAACAAGCTCTTTCCAATATGCAACCTTTTCAAAGGGCATATTTTCCACAGGCGCGCCCGTTATAATCATGCCGTCGAATTTTTTTGCCTCAATCTCGTTGAAAGTTTTGTAAAACCTGTCCAGATATCCCTTTTCGGTATGGGTAGAGCTGTATGAAGAGGTGTTTATCAGGGTAATATTCACCTGCAAAGGCGAGTTGGACAGCAGCCGCATAAGCTGTGTTTCGGTAACTTCCTTATTCGGCATAAGGTTTAAAATGGCAATCTCAATGGGACGTATATCCTGGTTAAAAGCGCGTTCGTGGTCCATCACAAACAGCCGCTCGCCCGTAAGAATTTTATATGCGGGAAGCTCTTTGTCAATAACTATGGGCAACTTTTTATCTCCTTAACAAAGTTATTTATACTTTTTCAAGCGCCTGTTCAAGGTCGGCTATAATGTCGTCGGCGTTCTCGATTCCAACCGAAAGCCTTATAAGGTTATGCGGCACGCCCGCCGCCTTCAAATCCTCCTCCGAAAGCTGTCTGTGGGTGGTGGAGGCGGGGTGCAACACGCAACTTCTAACGTCGGCAACGTGCGTTTCCTGCGTAATAAGTTTTAAAGATTCCAAAAACATGGCGCACTTTTCCACGCTTCCCTTAATCCCGAAGCTCATCATGCCGCCCTGCCCGTTTGGCAGATATTTTTGGGCGAGTTTATAGTATTTATCCCCTTTGAGCGAGGGGTGTTTTATCCACTCTATTTTGGGGTGGTTTAAAAGATATCCGGCAACTTTTGCCGCGTTTTGGCTGTGCCTTTCCATTCTCAAAGCCAAAGTGTCGCAGCCTATGTAGGATAAAAACCCGTTCTGCGGGCTCATTATTGCGCCAAAGTCCCTCATCATCTGCGCGCGGCATTTGGTGCCAAACGCTATGGGTTGGTCGGCATACACAAGTCCGTGGTAACTCTCGTCGGGTTCGTTGAACGAGGGGTATCTGGCGTTGTTTTTAAAGTTGAAGTTCCCCAAATCCACTATAACTCCGCCCAGAGCCGCCGCATGCCCGTCGAGATATTTTGAGGAAGAGTGAATAACGAGGTTCGCACCCCAATCCGCAGGCCTGCACAAAATGGGAGTGGCAAGGGTGTTGTCCACCGCAAACAGTACTCCGTATTTTTTGGATATGGCGGCAAACTTATCAAAATCCAGAACCACTATGGAAGGGTTGGCAATCGTTTCCGTAAAAATAAGTTTGGTTTTGCCGTCTATAAGTTTTTCAATCTCTTCCGCAGGCGCGTCGGGGTCGAAAAATCTGCACTCTATGCCGAGTTTGGGCAACGTTACCGAAAACAGGTTGTAGGTGCCGCCGTAAATGGCGGAGGAGGAAATAATGTTGTCGCCCGCACCCGCAACCGTCATAACCATAAGAGCGGTTGCCGACATTCCCGAAGCGCAGCCTATTGCACACACACCTTTTTCCAGGGCGGCAACTTTGCCCTCAAACGCCGCCACCGTGGGGTTTGCAAGGCGCGAATAAAAGTATCCGTCCGCCTTTAAATCAAAAAGGTCGGCCATATCCTGCGTTTTGGGATAGGCGTAGGTTGTGGACTGCACAATGGGAGGGATCCTTGCTTCGCCGCTTTTTGGGGAATATCCCGCCTGTACGCAAAGGGTATCGGGTTTATAATTTTTTTCCATGGTTCACCTCGAATTATCTGTATTGTTTAAGCTCCCGGTCGAGTTCGCGTTTTTGGTCGCGCTCGGCGACGGTGCGCTTTTTGTCGTAAGTCTGCTTGCCGCGACAGAGCGCAATTTCCACTTTTACAAGACTGCCCGAAAAGTACAGCGATAGCGGCACCAAAGTATATCCCTTTTGGTTGATTTTTCCCGCCAGCTTTGCAATTTCCGTTTTGTGCATCAAAAGTTTTCTGTCCCGCTTGCTGTCCTTGGAAGAGAACGCCCCCGCCTTATCGTAAACGGGAATGTGCATATTTTTAAGGGTGAGTTCGCCGCCGTGCAAAAAGCAAAAACTGTCCTTCAAATTACAGTTTCCCGCACGCAGGGATTTAACTTCCGCGCCCTCCAAAACTATTCCCGCCTCGTATTTTTCAAGTACGAAATATTCGTACAGGGCGTACTTGTTGTAGGCAATCTGTTTCATTTCGGTAATTATATCACAATAATTTTTATAAGTAAATTAAGTAAAGTATTTTAAAGGCAAACTTTCATTATAATTTTCATTCTGCCCAAATCGCAGGCCGCAATCTGCACGCGCAGTTTGTCGCCTATGCGGAATTTATGTTTTTTGCCCTTTAAAATGAATTTCCCCTCAACAAACTCATAGCCGTCGGGCGGCAAATCTTCAATGGGAATCATTCCCTCAACGGCGTTGTCAAGCTCGCAGTAGAGGGCATGCGCCGTTACTCCCGAAACAACCCCGTCGAACTCCTCGCCGAGTTTATCGTACATATACGCAAGTTTATATAGGTCGTCAACGCTCCTTTCGGCATCGTCGGCAACTCGCTCCCTATCGGAGCAGTCCCTGCCCGCGCCCTCCAAAAGCCCGCCGTACATTCCGCGCGCCTTATCGCCTCCGCCGTGTAGCGCGCATTTAAGCGAACGGTGTACAAACAGGTCGGGGTATCTGCGTATGGGGGAGGTAAAATGGCAGTAACATGCGGAAGCCAGCCCGAAGTGCTTTAAGTTCTGCCCGCAATATCTCGCCTTTTGCATGCTTCTCAGCATAACTTTGTTCACTATGTTGAAGTACGGCTTGTCCGCCGTTTCGTCTAAAATATTTTTATAGTCGCGCGGCTTCAAGTTGCTTGTATCCGCCCGCACGTTCACGCCGAGGTCGCGCAAAAACGCAAAAAATTCCGCGGCTTTTTCGGACGACGGGCTTTCGTGGACGCGGTACAGGCAGGGGAGCCCGTTTTTTTGCATAAACTCCGCAACGGCTTCGTTCGCGGCTATCATGAATTGCTCTATAATTCTCTGCGATATGGCTCTCTTTGCGGTGGGAATCACAATATTTCCGTCGCCGTCCAGGTAGATATGCGCCTCGTTTACGTCAATATCCACACAGCCCGCGGCTTTGCGCCTTGATTCGAGTATCAGGCAGAGTTCCTTCATAATCCCGACGCTCGGCGCTATATCCGCGTATTTCAGGCATGCTTCGGGGTTGCCGTTGCAAATTTCGTCTACTTGTCCGTAGGTCATTTTACGGCGGCTTTTAATTATGCTTTCGTAAATTTCGTATTCCGTACGCACCCCGTCTTTGTCAAAGGTCATCTCGCAGGTCAAAGTATATCTGTCCTCGCCCTCGTTTAAGGAGCATATACCGTTGCATAGTTCCTGCGGAAGCATGGGCAGAACGCGGTCTGGGAAGTAAACGGAAGTCCCGCGTTCATACGCTTCCCCGTCCAAGCGTGAGCCGCGTTTAACGTAGTGGCTCACGTCGGCAATATGCACTCCCAAAACGTGCTTGTCCCCGGCAAGCTCCAAACTCACGGCGTCGTCCATGTCCCGCGTGTCCTCGCCGTCAACCGTAAAAATAATTTTATCCCGCAGATCCCGCCTGTTTAAGGGGACGGGCAGGTTGGCCGCCGCCTTTTGCGCCTCTTTTATGCACTCGCCCGAAAACTCCTCAAATAGCCCGAAGGAGCGTATTATCGAAAGTTCCTCCGCCGCAAGGTCGCCCTCTTCGCCCAAAATTTCAACGATTTTGCCCTGCGGGGCCCTGCCTTTGGCAAATGAGATAAGCTCGCACACATCTTTGTCGCCGTCCTTTGCACCGTACAGCAGGTCGCGGGGAACAAACGCCTCCGGTCTGCGCGCGTCGTCGGGATATACCTTGGCGGAACGCCGGTCAAATATAAGCGTGCCCACAAGGGGAGAGGGGTTGCGTTCAACAACCGAAACAACCGCGGCCTCGTCCTCCGTGCCCCTTACGTGGTAAAAGTTCACCCTGTCGCCGTGGTATGCGCCGTTCAGCGCCTTGTGCGGCACAAAAAAATCCTTTCCGCCGCTATCGGGCGCAATAAAGGCAAATCCGCGCCCGTTTGCGCGCAGAACTCCCTGCATAATTTCCGCATTTGATATTTTTGTATTCCGTTTTCCGCGTGAGTATTTCATTATGTAATCCGTAAAATAATAAAGGCGGCCTCATAGCCGCCTTTTGTAAACTTGTTTTAACCTAAAATCAAAGGGAAGATAATCTGCACAACATACACGGCAATGGATAAAACCGCCATAACCGCCAGGCTTACCCACGTCCATTTTTTGAGTTTAGCCTCTATGCTGTTGCCCTTGTGTTTTCCAAAAAAAGTTTCGCTTGAAGCGGTAATACCTTGTATGCCCTCCGAATTACTCTTTTGGAAAAGCACCATAAGTATCGTTACAAGCGCCGTCAAGAATATAAGAATAAGGCATACCGAACACAAAACAATGTATGTGTACCACAATCCGTTCATAAATAAAACCTCAAAATCTACCTGTTACTTGTACGATTATATCATAAGGAAAATCATTTTACAATCAAAAACGCGTAAAATCAAAAAATTTTATTCCGTTTTTTTTGTTTGCGGCCGCTTTTCGCCGAATTTATTTATAATAAATATCCCCAGGCACACCAAAACGAGCGCCAAAAGCGTAAACCAGCTCAAAAGCTGTTCGCTCTCTCCCAAAATGGCCGCCGAAAACACTGCCCCGAACAGCGGGTTGGTACTTTTGAACACCGCCACTTTGGAAACGGGATTATATCTTAAAAGAAAACTCTGCAATGTAAACGCGCAAGCCGAAAGGAAGGCAAGGTATAAAAGCATGAACGCCGCGCCAACGTCAATGTGCGTAATTCTGCCGCCCGCGGCAAGCCCTATAACCACCAACAGCAACCCGCCCGAAAGGAACTGCCAGCCGCAGATGGCGGTAGTATCCTCGCGCTTTGCAAAAATTTTAACAAACCCCGCCGCCATCGCCGAGGACAGCCCCGAAAGAATTATAAATCCCTCGCCCAAAAATTTAAAGTCAAAGGAAAAATCCTTGCCGATATTTATTAAAATCACCCCGCCGAAGCCCAAAACGCATCCAAGCAGTTTAATAAGGTTAAATTTTTCCGTGCGGAACAAAAAGCACGCGGCGATAATTGTAAAAAACACGCCCAGCCCGTTCAAAACGGAGGACTTAACTCCCGTGCAGTTGGCAAGCCCGATATAAAAAAAGGTATATTGCAACGCCGTCTGGAACAGCGCAACAATTCCCACACGCCACAAATTTTCAGCTTTCGGCACCAAAAATTTCCGTTTGGAAATACTCCCGAACGCAATAACAAACACCCCCGCAAGCGAAAACCGCGTTCCCGCAAACAGAATGAGGGAGGCGGGCGAGGAGGTGTCGATTTCAAACAGCTTATAGCCTATTTTAACGCACGGGAAGGCGCTGCCCCACAAGATACAGCAAAAAATCGCGCACAGGCACACCACCCACGTCTTTGAAAAAGTTTTTTCGGGTTCCTTGAATATCACAGTACCATTATATTTAAAATTTACAAATAAGGCAAACAAAAACGCCCGCGGCGCAAAATTTTGTGCCGCGGGCGAACTTATAAGGTTTTGCAATTACAAAGTTATTTAATGAGGCACTTGCCCGTCATTTCCTTGGGCACGGGCAATCCCATAACCGTCAAGAGAGTGGGCGCAAGGTCGGCCAAAATTCCGTCGTCGCGGAGGGTAACGTCTTTGTATTTTTTTGAAATCAACACCACGGGCACGGGGTTGGTAGTATGCGCGGTAAAGGGAGTGCCGTCGTCGGAGAGCAGTTTATCCGCGTTTCCGTGGTCGGCGGTAAGCAAAGCCGAGCCTCCCATGTCAAGAATTTTATCAACAACCTTTTTAACGCACTCGTCCACAACGCCCACGGCCTTGGTTGCGGCGGAAATAACTCCCGTATGCCCAACCATGTCGCAGTTGGCAAAATTCAAAATCATCACGTCGAACTTGCCGCTGTCCAGCTCCTCAATGGCCTTTTCGGTAACAAGGTACGCGCTCATTTCGGGCTGTAAGTCGTATGTGGCAACTTTGGGGGAGGGTATAAGGTCGCGCTGTTCACCTTCGTTGGGCGCTTCCACGCCGCCGTTGAAAAAGAAGGTTACATGCGCGTATTTTTCGGTTTCGGCAATGCGTAGTTGAGTTTTTCCCATTTTGGAGAGATATTCTCCCAGCGTATTTTCCAGCGTTGTCTTGGGGAAGGCAATTTCAACTCCCTCAAACTCGGCGTCATACACCGTAAAGCACACATATGTGGGGTTCAAAAAGCCCGTCTTTCTCTCAAACGCCGTTCCCTTGGGCACAACAAATTCCCTTTGGGAAACAGCCCTCGTCATTTCCCTCGCCCTGTCGGGGCGGAAGTTAAAGCATATAACGCTGTCGCCGTTTTCAATGAGTCCCAGCGGCTTGCCGTTCTCGTAAATTTTAGTGGGCAACACAAATTCGTCGGTTACGCCCTTTAAATAGCTCTCTTCCAACGCCTCAATGGGGTCGCAGGCGCGCACGCCCGTGCCCAATGTAAGCATATCGTACGCCTTTTCAATCCTGTCCCAGTTGTTGTCGCGGTCCATGGCGTAGTATCTGCCAGAAATGGAGGCAATCTTGCCGAAGTTCAATTTATCCATTTCGGCTTTAAGCTCCTTCATAAACTCCACGCCCGAAGTAGGCGAGGTGTCCCTGCCGTCCATAAAACAGTGAACGTAGGCGGTGTCCAGCCCGCGCTCCTTTGCCATTTTCAAAAGTGCATACAGGTGTGTGGAGTGGCTGTGTACGCCGCCGGGGCCCAAAAGTCCGTACAGGTGCAGTTTTTTGCCCCCGTTTTTGGCGTTATCCATAGCCTTGATAAGCGCAGGGTTCTTAAAAAAGTCCCCGTCCTGAATGGCCTTTGTAATTTTGGTGAGGTCCTGGTAAACAATTCGTCCCGCGCCCATGTTCAGGTGCCCGACTTCCGAGTTCCCCATCTGCCCGTCGGGCAGCCCAACGCTCATTCCGCTCGCGCCGAGGCGGGAGGAGGGGTATTCCTTCATAAGTTCGAAAACGTTCTTACTGCCGTTCAGGCATACGCAGTTGCCGGGGCCGGCGGGCGCAAGCCCGTAGCCGTCCATAATGATTATCGCATAAGGTGTTTTTTTCATATACGTTTCCTTGATATTTTTATAATAAAATTATACTACACCCGCCCGCGTTTTACAAGCGATACGTGCCGTTTTTTATAATTTTTTGCCGCAGCCGTCAATACGCTTGTCATAATTTTACTTGACAATTCCCCGCCGCGTGTATATTCTTAAAGACGGAGTGCAAAGGATATGGATATAAATTTACTTGCCGCGGAAAACGCAATCGTTCCCACCCGCAACTTAAATCTGCTGTATATAATTTTGGACTGCATATTTTTGGCCGTATACGTTGGTTTATTAATTTGGAAAAAGCGCTATTCCACGCTGATATTCGCCATTTTCGGCGGCGTTTTATACACGATTGTGGACTTCGGCGGCTTCTATCTTTTAAGCCACACCCGCACGGTGTATATAAACGGCGAGTTGCAGGGCGCGGCAGGCACCTTTTGGGTGCTTTTATGGATGTCAATGAGCTACGGCTTCACAAATTTTGCGTTCATATGGATTCTTATCGGCAAGGACAGCTATGCAAAGTATTGGATATTTTTGATTTTAATGTGGTGGATGATCTGCCCTTCCATAAGCGAACTCGGCGGCGAAGCAACCATAACCACGTCCCGAACTACGGGCGCATACCACGGCTGGATGGGAGTGGCCCTTGTTGTAAGCTATCTTGTTTTGATAATTTTGCTGATGCGCAAATCCCCCAAGGAAGCGTTTGTAAACGTGCTGTATCTCTGCCTTATCGGTTTTGCCGTGCAGTTCGGTTGGGAATTTTCCTTGCTTGTCAACGGCATACGCCCCATGAACGGCGCAAGCATACGCACCCTGCTTGTAAATTCCTGCCTGGAAACAAACCTCGGCATGCCTCTTATTTATTGTATATTCTACTTTTGGCGCAAACGCTTCAACGAGGACTTATCCAACGCCCGCCGACCTTTGGAAAATGCGGAAGCCGCCGAACCCAAAACTCAACACGTCCCCGCAAAACCGCAATAATAGGAATGTAAATTAAGCTGTGTAATAAGTGTAAATGTGAACAATTCCCAAAAAAATCGCCGCCGCGGCAATCTGCCGCGGCGGCTTTGTACTATTGTAGTAATACGCTAAAAATTTTACATTTCGCTTAAACCAAGCAAAAAATCGGTGGAAACATTAAAAAACCGCGCTATGGCAATAAGCGAATCATAATCGGGTTCGCACCTCCCAATTTCCCAAAAACTTATTGTTTGGTTGCAAAATCCAAGCATTTCTCCCAATTTCTTTTGCGACAGCCTTTTTTCAAGCCTAAGTTCTTTAAGTTTGTTACCAAAAATATTGTTTTTCATCAACAATAATTTAACTCAACATTCCTACATTTTGTTGACTTCCTACTTTTTGTAGGATATAATATTGGTAAGTTGAATCTTTTAAAGGGGTAGAAACGTAAATGAAAAACAGTAGAATTATTTTAAGTTTGATTTTTGCATTTATTTTTATCTTTTCGGCGTTTGCTTTTACAGCCTGTTCGCCAAATTGCCAAGGCTTGACTATTCCAAGCAATCAAAGCAGCGGTGGGGACAGCGCCTCCGGCAGCTCCAACAATAACGGCGGCGCCACTACCGGAGATGATAAAGAAGAAAGCATTATCGATAAATTAAGCAACATCACCATAACCATTGAAACTGACCCATATTATAGGGGCTTGGCACAAAAGAATACTGATAACTATCAATATATAACAAATGATATTTTGCCTGTTCCTTATAAATTTTTACGGGAACACGGTCATAACGTGGACGCGTATTTGGACGGCACTTTAAACGCCTTTGCAAGCAGTTATATTTTTGATAACGACCATAATCATATCTACGTTTCGGTTAAGGCGGAAAATGTATCCGGCAACAGATACGGGAATTATTACACCAACTATGTGCTAAAATATCCATTGACCGACCAAGAGTATGAAGATTACATCACTTTAAGCAAAAGCGGCTGCATTCAATCACTTTTCTTTATTCAAGAGTTAGACAACCAAAAAACACCTGAAATTGTAAATGAAATTAATATCGCGGTTTACTCTTATAATGAAATGATTAATGAATATTCGCAATCTCCTAATATTAATTTTAAGAATTATTACCAACTTGAGATTGATGTTTACACCTGCAATAAGAGTGAAATAGAAGTTTCTGTGCGCGCAGCAGATGTGTCACATAAGTACAACACAACATTTGGCAAAATAAAATTATTGCCGTCAATTTTAACAAATATTTATACTTATGATAATAACGTTGTCTACATATCAAATTCTGATGCGGTGAATTATGGAAATTTGGATGAGTATCAATCTTCTTTACAAGATATTACTTCTTTTAGTTATTGTGATCGCATAATGGGAACCAATCCTTATTCTTATGATTTGTTTGATAAGGTTAATGACAAAACTTAATATTATAAATCAAGCGAGCGGCGCAAAATTTTGCGCCGCTCGCCTTACGTTCTAAAAAGCAGACATTGAGGCACAGCCGCCAAATATCACGAAAAATACCCATTGCTTGCTTGGTATTTTTTGAACTATTTTAAATCATTTACGGCGCAAGCAGGCTACGCCTGCGCCCGCCCTCTCGCCAACGGCAAGGACAACCGTTGGCTCGGTCACCGTTCGCGCGGGACGTATGCGCTCACTCATCTCGCTCGGCACGCACAGCACACTGTGCTGTGCTATGAAATGCCTCGCTCGTCTCAATTTGCGCATACCTGCGCCTGAGCTGAGGTGAATTTGCGCCATTATATATTGGTGCGCCCCTAAAAATGGTGCAAAGAGGAGCGGAGCTCCTCAATCTCACGAAAAAAGCAGACATCGTCGAACGTCTGCTTTTTTCGTGAACTATTTATTTGTCATAATTTACAATAGTAGCGAAGTCCAGCTTCAAAGAGGCGCCGCCTATAAGCCCGCCGTCAATATCGGGCTGAGCCATAAGCCCCTTGCAGTTTTTGGCGTTCATGGAGCCGCCGTATTGAATAATCACTTTTTGGGCGCACATGGGGCAGAAGAGTTCGCCTATTTTCCTTCTTATATGCGCAATCGTCTCCTGGGCTTGTTCGTCGGTTGCCGTTTTGCCCGTACCAATCGCCCACACGGGTTCATAGGCAATGACCACTTTTGTTATATCGTCAACACCGCCCAAACCGACCGTGAGTTGTCTGTCCAGCACTGCGTCCGTCTTGCCCGCTTCACGTTCGGCAAGCATTTCACCCACGCACACAATGGGTGTAAGCCCCGCTTTAAGGGCGGCGTGCAGGCGCATATTGACGCTTTCGTCCGTTTCGCCGAAGTATTGACGTCTTTCGCTGTGCCCAATAATAACGTATTCCACGCCGTACTCTTTAAGCATATCGGCGGAAATTTCGCCCGTGTATGCGCCGGAGGGCGCCCAGTGTACGTTTTCGGCGCCTATTTTAATGTTACTGCCCGCCGCGGCTTTAACCATTTCGGGGATAAGAATGGCGGGAACGCACAACGCCACGTCGCAGTTTGCGTCCTTTACAAGCGGTTTTAAATCCTCAATCAACTTTGCGCCGCTTGCCGCCGACATATTCATTTTCCAGTTTCCCGCAATAAAGGGTTTTCTGCTCATAATACTCTCCTGAACAATTTTTACTTAATGATTATATCACAATACTCCGCCGAATGCAATCGCTCCGCAAAAATAAGTTGCAATAAAAAACGCGGCGGGCGCAAATTTTCGCGCCCGCAGCCTTATATTTTTGTAAACCCTTTCAAAATAATAAACGTTGCAAGCAGGGTTTCCCTGCGCCGCAAGACCCAATTTGCAAACCCTTTTGCCTCAGCTGAGGTGAATTTGCACCATTATATATTGGTGCGCCCCTAAAAATGGTGCAAAGAGGAGCGGAGCTCCTCAAACTCACGAAAAAAGCAGACATCGTCGAATGTCTGCTTTTTTGTGAACTTATCTCTTTTCATTTAAGCACGCAATGCCGGGAAGCACCTTCCCCTCAAACAGTTCAAGGGAAGCGCCGCCGCCCGTGGAAATATGCGTAACCTTATCTGCAAAGCCAAGTTGCTGTATGGCCGCCGCAGAGTCGCCGCCGCCGATAATTGTAGTACACTTGCCGTAAACGTCCGCCAAAGCCTGCGCAACTGCAACGGTACCCTTTGCAAGAATGGGATTTTCAAACACGCCCATAGGTCCGTTCCACACAACCGACTTTGCGTTGGCAATCTTGCTTGCATACAGGGCGCGCGTCTTTTCCCCTATATCCATGCCCATTTTGTCTGCGGGGATTTTATCGCTGTCAACCGTTTCAACTTCAATGGGGGCGTCAATGGGATCGGGGAAGGAGGAGGTAACCACCGTATCAACGGGCAGCACAAGCTCCTTGCCGAGTTTTTCGGCCTTTTCAATCATTTCCTTGCAGTAATCTATTTTTTCCTCGTCCAAAAGCGAAGTGCCTATTTCATAGCCCTTTGCTTTGAGGAAGGTATATGCCATACCGCCGCCTATAATAAGCGTATCGCACTTTTCAAGCAGGTTGGATATAGCGTTTAATTTATCAGCAACTTTTGCGCCGCCCAAAATACCGACAAACGGGCGTTTGGGATTTTCCAGCGTGTCCGCCATAACCGTGAGTTCCTTTTCGATGAGGAAGCCGCAAACGGCGGTCTTTATAATGCCGTATTCAACAATGGCGGCAGTGGAAGCGTGGGAGCGGTGAGCCGTGCCAAACGCGTCGTTTACATATATCTCCGCGTCATATGCAAGCGCCTTGCAAAATCCCTCGTCTCTCTTTTCCTCTTCCCAATGGAAGCGCAGGTTTTCAAGGAGTACGGCCTCGCCGTTTTTAAGAGCGTCGCGTTTAGCCGTTGCGTCGGGGCCTATAACGTCGTTTGCAAAAACAACTTTGCCGCCCAAAAGTTCGTTGAGTCTCTTTGCAACGGGCGCAAGGGTGAGCTTTTTGGGTTCGTCCTTTTTGGCCTTTTCGATAATTGCTTCGGCGGTAGTTTCGCCCTTTTCAACCTTGGCTTTATCCTTTTTATTCAATTTCACTTCGGCGGAAAAAATGGAGTGGGGCTTGCCCATATGCGAACACAGCGTTACGCGCGCGCCGTTGTCAAGCAGATATTTGATTGTGGGCAGAGCGCCGGTGATTCTGTTTTCGTCGGTTATAACGCCGTCCTTCATGGGCACGTTAAAATCGCAGCGCACCAAAACTTTTTTGCCTTTGAGGTCCTTTAAATCCTTTACGGACATCTTGTTCATAACAAAAAACTCCTTAATTTTTAATTCGCAAATATTATAGATAAATTTTTGCCAAATGTCAAACAAATGAATATATTTTCGGCCCTGCGCGCCGTTTAAAGTTGCTTTAATCGCAAATTGTTTGCAATATTAAACCTCCGCCATATTTTTTATGTAAAATTATTGAATTTCGGCGGCGGATATGTTATAATTTTGTAAATAATTATTGGGTGGAAATTGCACTGTGAATATTTGCGTTGCCGGGCTGGGAATAATAGGCGGCTCCATGTGTATGGCTTTAAAGCGCGCGGGTTTGCCCGTTTGGGGCTGGAACCGCACAAAAAAAGTTGCCGATTATGCCCTGCACAACGGCATAATAGACGGCATCGCCCGCGATTTTGTCGCCTTCGACGTGGTTTTTGTTGCGCTCCCGCCCGAAGCCACCGTGGAATTTATAAACAATCACGCCTTTAAGGAGGGCGCAATCGTAGCCGACATCTGCGGCGTAAAGGTCTGGATAGAGGAGGAAATATATAAACGTCCCCGCAATTTTCGCTACGTGGGTTGCCACCCCATGGCGGGCAAGGAAGTTTCCACAATCTATAACGCCTGCGCCGACCTGTTCGATAACGCCAGCATGATAATAACCTACTCCGGCGCAACCGATTTCGCCGCCGTAAACACGGTAAGCGGACTCTCTCAAAAAATGGGTTTTGCAAGGGTGGTGGAATGTACCGCCGCCGCTCACGACAAAAAAATCGCCTACACCTCCCAGCTTGCGCACATAGTGTCCAACGCCTATGTAAAAAACGACGAGCTGGACGGTTGTCTGGGCTTTACGGGCGGCAGTTTTCAGGACATGACCAGAATAGCGGGCGTTGACGAGCGCGTATGGTCGTCCCTCTATCTCAAAAACTCCCAAAACCTAACGGAGGACATTTCAAGGCTCATCTCCTCGCTGGAACAGCTCCGCGCGGAAATAGCGAAGGGCGATAAGGAGGGGCTTGAAAAATGCCTGCGCGAAGGCAGGAAGATATTTGAATCCCGCCGCGAAGAGCGCACCCTGTGGGGCGACATAACCGTAACGGAGTTCAAATAATGCTTTGCAACGTAACAATTTACGGTTCAAAGGACGCCGCGCCCGTCTTTTCGCAGGGCGAGCTTAACTTCGATAACAGCGGCTTTGAACTGAAATATAAAATAGGTGAGGACAGGTGTACGCTGTGCGCCAACGGTTCCACCATAACGCAGAGCCGCCGCGGCGGCGCCAACATGGATATAACCTTTTCAAAGGGCAAAAACACGGTGTGCGTGTTGCTGTCCGGCGAACTCACTGGCAGCGTACCCGTAAAAACGGACGAATTAAAAATATTTAAAAGCCATTCCGGCGTAGAGATATACATAGAATATTATTTGGGCGGCGCCAAAATAAATTTACGGCTCGCCGCTACGGTTTCACCCAAGGAGATAAAATGAAAATCAAGTATCTGGGACATTCCTCATTCAAACTCACGGAAAGCACGGGCACGTCGGTAGTAACCGACCCGTATTCACCCGAAGTGGGCTTTTCAATGCCGAAAGTGGAGGCGGACGCCGTAACCGTTTCCCATCACCACTTCGACCACGACTATACACAGGCGGTCGGCGGCAATCCACGGATTATAGACAAAGAGGACAGCTATGACTTGCCGGGGGTGGAAATTAATGCGGTAAAGAGCTTTCACGACAACGTCCGCGGCAAAAAGAGGGGCGAAAACGTAATTTTCAAGTTCCGCATGGACGGCATAGATATCTGCCACCTCGGCGATTTGGGCGAGGCATGCTCCGCCGAACTCATAGAGCTCATCCTTCCCGTGGATGTGTTGCTTATCCCCGTAGGCGGCAACTACACAATCGACGCCGAAACGGCAAAGGAGTATGTAGACAGGTTAATGCCCGAAGTGGTAATTCCCATGCACTACCGCTCCAAGGACTGCAAAATTGATATAGAAAAAGTAAACGAGTTTATAGATTTATTCGACGAAGAGCAGGTTGAAGAAACGGACTGCGACGAAATAGAGTTATCCCGCAGTGATTTAACGGGCGAAACGCGCATAGTCGTTTTAAGGAGGTCATAATTTATGGCGGGCGAAAAAATGCTTGCCGACATCCGTGAACGGTTGCACAAAAAATCCATACACGAAGTGCGCCTCATAGCCCGCGCGGTAGGGGTGCATAGCCCCACGGACGGCAAAAAGGACTTCATAATAGATAAAATAATGGCAATCGCGGCGTGCAAGGAGGAGCCTTCGCCCCGCTCTGCCCGCGGTGCGCCGCCCAAATCCAACGACTTTGACGAGTTGCTCGTGGGCGACATAAACGAGTGTATCCGCTGTATTAAGGCAACGCGCGCGGGGGCGGATGATTACGGTACGCCCCAAACGGGCGTATCCGACTCAACCGAACGCCCATGTTCGGGTTTGCTCGACAGGGACGCAAGATATTTCTATATCCGTATAAACGGTTGCCTGGCGGGCAAGGGCGACGTGTACGTTGCCGATACGGTTATCCGCAGGTTCGGTTTAAGGACGGGCGATAAAATAGAGGGGATTTGCCACCCGGCGGCGTCAGGAGCCGCGCTCTACGGCATAACGTCGGTAAACGGCTTTGCCCCCGAAGCCTTCGCCCGCAGGGAATTTTGCGAATTGACCCCCATATATCCCCAAACGAGAATACTTTTGAGCTCTCACGGACAAGATATAAACGCAAGAATGGCAGATATGTTCGCACCCCTGGCTTTTGGCCAGCGCGCGGTCATTTCGGTGCCTTCGAATTTATCCAAAATCCCGTTTGTAAAGCGCGTTGCCGCTTCGCCTTCTTTTGATACGCAGACAAAGGCGGTCATATTTTTAATCGGCGGCTATCCCGAAGAGGTTACCGACATCCGCCGCTCGGCGCCGTCGGCGGACGTGTTTTCAACGTCTCTCTCGGCAACGGCGGAGGAAAACGCAAAGGCGGCGGAGCTTGTAACGCAGTATTGCAAGCGGCTTGCCGAGTGCGGTAAAAACGCCGTTCTCATAGTGTGCGGGCTCTCCGCTCTTGCAGGCAACGCCATGGAAATACTTTCGTCGGCAATAAACGCGGAGGAGGGCGGCTCGCTCACTGTTGTTGCGCTTGTGAACGCCGTCGGCGAGTACGGTTCGCAAAACTCGGCGGAACTACTGCATGCCGCAAATATGCGCCTGATAATCACCCAAAACAACGCTGTGGACGTCGTGCAGTCCTTCACTCTCGGCCGCGAATATCTGCAACAGGAAAGTGAAATTGCGGCGGCGGATAAACTCCGCAAAACGGCGGCGGAAGAAAACAATATATCCCAAATATTTCAAAACACCGCAAGCAATGCGGAAATAGTCAAAACAATAAAAAATGGCAGATAAACTCTTTACCGACAAAGTAAAAATCACAATAAAATCGGGCGACGGCGGCGACGGAATGAACTCCTTTAAGTCCTACAAGGGCAAGCCGGCGTGCGGCCCCGACGGCGGCGACGGCGGCGACGGCGGCAATATTTATATTGTGGCGGACGGCTCCGTAAACGACCTTTTGGCTTTCCGCTATGTAAGTAAATATACCGCGGGAAACGGCGAGCGCGGCGGTTCCAACAAGTGCTTTGGCAAATCGGGCGGGGACGTAACAATCAAAGTTCCCGTGGGAACGGTTGTGCGGGATATGGATTCGGGCGTTGTAATTGCCGATATGTTTTCCGACGGCGAAAAGAAGCTGATTGCCGAAGGCGGCAGGGGCGGAAAGGGCAACGTGCGCTTTACCACTTCGCGCAGGCACGCCCCCAATTTTGCGCAAAAGGGCGAAAAAACCGAACCCCACGTCCTCATTTTGGAGTTGAAAGTCATAGCAGACGTGGGAATCATAGGCTTCCCCAACGTCGGCAAATCCACACTTCTGTCCAAAATATCGGCGGCAAAGCCCAAAATCGCAAACTATCATTTCACAACGCTCTCTCCCAATCTGGGCGTGGTTAAGTACTACGATAATTCCTTTGTTGCGGCGGATATACCGGGGCTTATAGAGGGCGCGTCGGAGGGCGCGGGGCTTGGGCACGACTTTTTAAGGCATATCGAGCGCACGCGCATGCTTTTGCACGTCGTTGACGTTTCGGGCGTGGAGGGAAGAGATCCCGCCGACGACTTCAAAAAAATCAACGCGGAGCTGAAAAACTACTCCAAAGTTCTGGCGGCGCGCCCGCAAATCATCGCCCTGAACAAGTGCGATATCCCCGGCGCGGAGGAAAATATAAGGGCGTTTACAAAAAAATACGGCAAAAAATATAAAATATTCCAAATTTCGGCAATAGACGGAGGGGGCCTCGAAGAACTTGTAAAGGCAGTGTTCAACGAACTCCAAGAGCTCCCGCCCGTGCAGAGAATCGAGAGCGACGAGAGTTTCACCTACCGCAAGAGCGGGGATCTGGGATTTGAAATTTATCTTGACGGCGGCGTATATGTGGTTGTGGGTACACTTGTTGATATGCTCTGCCGCAACGTCGTGCTTTCCGATCCCGATTCCATGGCATACTTCCAAAAGATTTTAAGGGAAAAGGGAGTAATAGCCGAGCTGTTGAAAATGGGGATAAAAGAGGGCGATACGGTTGAAATAGGCGAAGTGGAATTTGACTTTGTGCCGTAAAACTCAACACGTATGCGCAAAAGGAGGAAACAATGCTGACTTCAAAACAGCGTTCAAAATTAAAAAGCCTTGCCGCAAATCTCTCTCCAATAGGACAGGTGGGCAAGGAAGGCATAGGCGATAATATGCTCGCGGGCTTTTCGGAGTGTCTTGAAAAGCGCGAACTCATAAAAATAAACATACTCGAAAACGCAGGCGGCGACCCGCAGGAAATAGGCAGGGCGCTTGCCGAAAAACTAAATGCCGAGTGCGTTATAGTAATAGGCAGA
Organism: uncultured Clostridia bacterium; assembly: GCA_947629665.1. Lineage (GTDB taxonomy): Bacteria > Bacillota > Clostridia > Christensenellales > Borkfalkiaceae > Coproplasma. The sequence continues at coordinate 991 of CANREJ010000024.1, read as the reverse complement.
AAGGCCGTCTTATACCGCAAATCTTCCCGCAAGGACGTGGAACATATCTATCTTTGACCCATCACCAGCGATACGGCGGCAAGAATAAGCAACAGCGAACCGCTCACAATATAGTAAACGGGGAAAAAGGTAAAATAGCTCAAAGCCAACAGCCCCACTCCCGACCAGAACAGCGGCGCGGAGATTCTGCGGTTAAAGCGCAGTTTTATCCTTTTAAAAAACGTAGGTTTTTCGCCCCTCGTAAACGTATTTTTCGGGCAGTAAATCTTTTTCTTTAAGGGCGGAGTAAACGCCGTCAATTCCCGTAATATCAATCAAAAAGTTTGCGGCAAGGGCGGCGGCTTCGGCGGAACTTTTTGCGCAGTATATGTGTTTTTTGCCTTCAAAGCGGTACTTGATCACCTTTGCCACGTCGTCCTCGGTAAGCGGCTCCATTTTAAAGCAAAAGAAGTTTGCAATATCCCCCGAAACAACCTTTTGCCCGCTTATTTTGGCGTCCTCACCCAACAGATTTTTAAATAGCCGCTTAATATATCCGTCTGTGGAAAGCGAGAGGTGCAGGGCAAGCAATTTTTTGTTCTTTTCATCGCGCGACAAAAGCAAATTTTTATTCTGTTTACGGCTTATGTAAACATACGCCAGCGCGCCGAATAAAAACATTGCGCACACGCCGAACACGGCGGCAATCGCCACGGACTTTGTGTAAAACCTTACGGCGGTAAAAAACAGCAAAAAGGCGCATATTCCCGCAAAAAGCGTGTCCAACGCCAGGGGTAAGTTCAATCTTTTCATATATTTTTTATTGACCGCGGTTTAAAAATTTATACTGTATGAAAATAGCAATCTACGGCGGGGCGTTCAATCCCGTGCATAAAGAACATATAAACATGGCGCTGGAAGCAAAGCGCGAGCTGGGGCTCGATAAAGTTATAGTCGTTCCCACCAATCTTTCCCCGCACAAAAGCGGTTCTCTCACCGCAAGCGCAAGGGA
>CANREJ010000023.1 GCA_947629665.1 uncultured Clostridia bacterium | reverse complement strand
AGGGAGGGCTGTGAATTTCAGGTCTCCACTCCCAAAGTAATGTATAAGGATATAGACGGCGTGCGTTACGAGCCGATGGAGCGGCTGATAATCGACGTTCCCGACGAAAGCGCGGGCGCTGTATTCCAGAGCATGGGCAACCGCAAGGGCGAACTTCTGCACATGAGCGCAGTGGGCAGCCGCACCCGCCTTGAATTTATAATTCCCGCAAGGGGGCTTTTCGGCTACAAGTCGGAGTTTTTAACTTCTACCAAGGGCGAGGGAGTAATGAACAGCGTATTTTTTGAATACCAGCCCTACAAGGGCGAAATTTCCCGCCGCAACACAGGCTCTCTCGTGGCGTTTGAAACGGGCGAATCGGTAACCTACGGGCTATTCAACGCGCAGGGCAGGGGCACGCTGTTCATAGGCGCGGGCACTCCCGTGTACGAGGGCATGGTAATAGGCGAATCGCCCAAGAGCGACGATATAAACGTCAACGTATGCAAAACCAAGCACCTCACCAACACCCGTTCGTCGGCAAGCGACGAAGCTCTCCGCCTCATCACCCCCAAAAAGATGAGCCTTGAAGAATGTCTGGAATTTATCGGCGACGACGAACTTTTGGAAGTAACCCCCAAAAATATCCGTATCCGCAAGCGTATTCTGGACAGCGAACTCAGGGCAAAGGCGCGCGCAAAAGAAAAAAAGCAGGAAAATAACTGATAAATCACCGGCGCGTAGATTTATTAAAGTCATAACTTTACGGCAAAAATAATAAAATATACCACTCCGCAAGGGGCGGTATTTTGTTTAAACGCCGAAATTTTGCGGGGTAATATTTGTGTGAGGAAGGGCGCAATGGAAGGTCATAACATAACCGTGGAAAACTGCAACCGCATAACCGCAACCCAGATTACCGCCGTGGACAGTTTTTCGGATAAACAAATAGTATTGGGCTACGCGGGCGGCAGAATAGTAGTGCAGGGAAGCGGCATGAAAATAATCAACTTTTCCAAAAGCACGGGCGCGTTTTCGGCAGTGGGCACAATCACGGCAGCCCGCTATATCCAGAAGGGTTTAAGCCTCAAACAAAAACTTTTCAAATAAATGCAAGTTTATATCTTCATAGTCTGCATTTTTGCGGGCATAATAAGCGGAGTCGTCTACGACGTTTTATATATAGTCCGCTGTGCCCTCTGCGGCGTCAACAAGTCGGCGTACACCGTAAAGGACAAAATTTTTTTGGCAATCTGCGACCTTTTATACTGCCTTATCTTTGCCGCCGCGTTCATTTTCATATCAGTTTTGTTTGATTTCGGCGATTTCAGGCTGTTCATGTTCATAGGTTGCGCCCTCGGCGCGCTCATATATTTAAAAAGTTTCCACGTAATTGTTGCTTTTTTTGTAAACAAAGTGTATAATATTATCACGGCGAAAAAGGAGCGGAAAAGTTGACGGAAGAAAAGCGCAACCGCATAGTGGCGGCTGTAACGGTAACGGCAATATTATTGGTTGTAATTTTGGTGGCGATTGTAATATATCAAATCGTCGTCCTTTCGTCTGTAAGCCGCCGCCGCAAAGAAGTGGAAGAGCAGATTGCCTACTACGAGGAGCAAACAAAAACCGAGCAGGAACACCTCGATTATCTTCAATCGGAGTGGTTTTTGCAGGACAAGCTCCTTGAATACGGCTATCACAGACCTTGAATTATGAAAATTTCAGCTATCGACGTAGGTTCAAATTCCGTCCGCCTTGCCTTGATTGCGGACGGAAAAACTTTATATAAACGCCATTCAACCACCCGCCTCGGCGAGGGGCTGGCAAACACGGGCAAATTAAAGGCGGAGGCAATCGAGCGAACGGCGCAGGCAATCGCCGGCTTTGTCGGGGAGGCGAGGGCGGAAAACTCAACACATCTCTATGTTTTTGCCACGGCGGCAGTCCGCTCGTCCTCAAACAGACAGGATTTTTTAAACAGGGTAAAGGAGCTTTGCGGGGTTGACGTGGACGTGGTAGGCGGCAACGAAGAGGCGCGCCTCGGCATATTGGGGGCTCTCCGCGGCAAAAACGGCGGCATAATCGACGTAGGCGGCGCCAGCACGGAGGTAACGGTACAGCGCAACGGCAAAACCCTCTACACCCACAGTTGCGACGTTGGCACCGTCCGCCTGCACGATTTGGCAGGCAGGGATTTCAACAAACTGTATGCAGCCGCCGCGGAAAAGGTAAAGGAATACGGCAATTTTTCGGCGGCGGATTTCGATATGTACGCAATAGGCGGCACCGCAACCACCCTTGCCGCCGTAAAGCAAAAGTTGGAGGTCTACGACCCCGCAAAAACGGACGGCACCGTGCTGTTTGCCGACGAAATTTTAAACACCGCGCGCTATGTTTTAAGCATCTCCGTGGAGGAGTGCATGAAAATCACGGGCATGGAGCCGCGGCGGGCAGACATTATAGGCGGCGGCTTTCTTTTAACCTACCTCGTCATGCGCCACTTCGGCATAGACAAAGTAACCGTGTCCGAAAGCGACAATTTAGAGGGCTACGTAATGCTCAAAGAGGGTAATTTATGAAGAACCTCGCGCTTAAAATAATTGCAAACGTCCTTTGGGTTTTGTGTACGGCGGGTGTGATAGCCTACTTGATTTATACCTGTTACACAATTCACAGCTACGGCGCAACCGACATCTGGCTCTTTATATTGTTTTTTGCGCTGTCATTTTTAACCGCTTCGGGCGTACACGAACTCGGTCACTTTGTTTTCGGGCTGTTTTCGGGCATGCGCGCAAAACTCACGTTAAAATGCCTTTTGCCCTCAATGCGGCCGTCGAGCGTGGAAATTATCCCCAAAAAAGAGGACAATATAAAATCCCGCCTCATAATAACTTCACTCGGCGGAATTTTTTTCAATTTGCTGTTTATTGTTTTGGGCGTGGTTGCGCTTTTCGTGCCGCAGGTTCCAATCTGGATTTCCCCCATAGCCATATGGCACTTGTCATTGTTTTTCGATAACGCCATACCCGTGTTGCACGGCACGGGCAAAACGGACGGGCTTGTAATTTCGGAGCTTGCCCGCAACACGCCCGAAGGCCGGGTAACGCTCGCCGTTTTACACGCCCAGGCGCATATTTTAAACGGCAAGCCGATAGAGCAACTCGAAAAATCCGTCCTCTTTGACGTGCCCCAGATAATGGAGGACGACCCCGCTTTCATCTCGCTTACAGAGCTCCGCGCGGAATACTGCGAGGCGGTTGGCGACGTTACGGCCGCCGAAACCTATCGCAATAGGTTAAAGGAATTGACCGCGGGGTAACGTCAGCTTATTCTGTAAAGCCTGCCGAAGCAGTGCGGGCACACCCTGCCCCAAATTTCGGCCTGCGTTTTGCACACGTGATTCCCGCACGTTCCGCACTCAAAAAATTTATCTTTAAAATCAAATTCCGCCGCGTTGGCGCACATAAGTTTTTTCATAAAAAAAGTATGTGCAAACGCGGTTTTTTTAATGCGATATTTCCTTTAAATTCTTGCTTTATTTCTAATAATATGGTATAATATAGTAAATGAAAAATTTTTTGTTCGGGAGATAAAAAATGCCTGAAAAAGTTCAATCAAATTACGACGCCAATTCCCTCCGCGCCTTAAAAGGTTTGGAGCCCGTGCGCGAGCATCCCGGTATGTATATCGGCCCCACCGACGAAAAGGGGCTTCACTGCCTTGTGCGCGAGGTAATAGATAACTCCATCGACGAAGCCCTTGCGGGCTATTGCGACCAAATCGACGTAAGTATCAACGCCGACGGTTCCTGCACCGTAAAGGATAACGGCAGGGGTATTCCCACGGGAATAAACGAGGAGGAGGGCATAAGCGGCGTGGAGCTTGCTTTAACCAACCTCAATGCGGGCGGCAAGTTCGGCGGCGGCAACAAGGGCGGCGGCTACAAAATATCTTCGGGGCTTCACGGCGTGGGCGTGTCCTGCGTAAACGCGCTTTCGGACTATCTCATTGCCGAAGTCTGCCAGAACGGCCATATCCACCGCCAGAGCTATAAGTGCGGCATACCCGACGCTCCACTTGCGGTAGTGGGCGACACGGAGGAAACGGGCACCACAATAACTTTCCACCCCGATAAAACAATACTCGAAACAACCGAATTCAACTACGACACCCTCAAAACCCTTCTGCGCGAGCTGTCCTACCTCAACAAGGGCCTGACGCTCACCTTAACCGATTACCGCGGCGAAAAGGAGCGGCACGACAGTTTTTGCTACGAGGGCGGCGTAGTCCACTTCATAGAGGATATAAACAAGGGCAAGGAAGTCCTGTTTGAAAAGCCCGTATATTTTGAAGACAGCGAGGGCGACGATAGATTCCTCGAAGTTGCAATACAGTATAACGACAGCTATGTGGAGCAGATTTTCCCCTTCTCCAACAATATCCGCCAGCCGGACGGCGGCACCCACCTCGACGGCTTCAAGGCGGCTTTAACAAAGGTAATAAACGACTGCGGCCACCGCCTGAATATTTTAAAGGAGACCGAAAAGCTCTCCGGCGACGACGTGCGCGAGGGTATAACGGCGGTAGTGTCCGTAAAGATTGCCGACGCGCAGTACGAGAGCCAAACCAAGGCAAAGCTCTGTTCAACCTACGTCCGCGGCTTTGTATACAAGGCCGTATGCGAAAAATTCGGCACCTATCTCGAAGAACACCCCGCCGAAACAAAGGAACTTATAATGCGCTGCATAACTGCGCAGAGGGCAAGGGAGGCGGCGCGCCTCGCCCGTGAGGAAACGCATAGGAAGGGCGTTTTGGAGAGCACAAAACTCCCCGGCAAACTTGCCGACTGTTCGGATAAACGCCCCGAACTCTGCGAAATTTATATAGTCGAGGGCGACTCTGCGGGCGGCACGGCAAAGCAGGGGCGCGACAGAAGGTTCCAGGCAATCCTGCCCCTCCGCGGCAAAATCTTGAACGTAGAAAAAGTCCGCATAAACCGCGTTTTGGAAAACGAGGAAATAAAGGCAATGATAACGGCGTTCGGTTGCGGCATACAGGAGAACTTCGACGAGAGCAAACTCCGCTACGACAGAATTATAATCATGACCGATGCCGACGTAGACGGCTCGCACATAAGAATACTTTTACTCACCTTCTTTTTCCGCTACATGCGCCCGCTTGTGGAAAACGGCCACGTATACGCCGCACAGCCGCCATTGTACAAGGTGTCCGCAAAGGGCATGGAGGATAAATATCTCTACGACGACAAGGCGCTGGAAGAGTTCAGGAACACCTTTGAGGGCAAGTTTGAACTCCAACGCTATAAGGGCTTGGGCGAAATGAACAAGGAGCAGCTGTGGGAAACGACAATGGACCCCGCAAAGCGCACTCTCGTCCGCATAAACGTGGAGGACGCGGTCGAAGCCGATAAAACTTTCGCCCTGCTCATGGGCGAACAACCCGAACTCCGCCGCCAATTCATAGAGGAAAACGCAAAGCTCGTCGAAGAGCTGGACGTGTAAGGAGCAGATATGGCAAAGAAAGAAACAAGTCCGGAGCTTACCGAAGAATTTAGAAAAACTCTGCAAATGACCAAACTTTTGGACGTGGAGGTGGACGAGGAACTCAAAAAGTCCTTCATAGCCTACGCCATGGCGGTCAACGTATCCCGCGCCATACCCGACGTGCGCGACGGCTTAAAGCCCGTCCACAGGCGCATACTCTACTCAATGCACGAACTCGGCCTGTACTCCGATAAAGCCTTCCGTAAATGCGCGCGTATAGTGGGCGACTGTCTGGGTAAATATCACCCCCACGGCGACAGTTCGGTCTATGACGCCCTCGTCCGCCTCGCGCAGGACTTCTCCATAAACGAGCCGCTTGTGGAAGGCCACGGCAACTTCGGTTCGGTGGACGGCGACCCTCCCGCCGCAATGAGGTACACGGAGGCGCGCCTTTCCAAAATCGCCGCGGAAATGCTCCGCGACCTCGACAAGGAAACGGTCGACTTCTATCCCACGTTCGACGACACGGGCATGCAACCCTCCGTTCTGCCCTCGCGCTTCCCCAACATGCTTGTAAACGGCTCTGACGGCATAGCCGTGGGCATGGCAACCAATATCCCGCCCCACAACCTTGCCGAAGTCTGCGACGGCGTTATAGCCCTCATAGACAATCCCGAAATCACCGTAGACGAGTTGATGCAGTACGTAACCGCCCCCGACTTCCCCACGGGCGCGTTGATTCTCGGCAGAAGCGGCATAAAAAAGGCATACCGCACGGGCAGGGGCAACATAGTAATACGCTCCCGTTGCGAGGTAGAGGAGTACCAAAGCGGCAACCAGACCCGCACCCGCATAATCGTAACGGAAATCCCCTATCAGGTAAACAAGGCAAAGCTCATCGAGAGCATAGCCGATTTGGTTAAAAACAAGCGCATAGACGGAATATCGGATATCCGCGAGGAGTCCGATAGGGATGGCATGCGCATAGTCATAGAAATAAAGAAGGACGCCAACGCGCAGGTGGTATTGAACACGCTCTACAAGCACACCAACCTGCAAGTGTCCGACGGAATCATAATGCTCGCGCTCGTGGACGGCACACCCAAAATTTTAAACCTCAAAGAGTGCCTGTATTATTATCTCGAACACCAAAAGGATATAATCGTCCGCAGGACCAAATTCGACCTGCAAAAAACGGAGGAGCGCGCCCACATTTTGCGCGGCCTCGTAATTGCGCAGGCGAGCATAGAGGAAGTTGTGGAAGTCTGCCGCAACGCAACCGACAAGGCCGACTGCGTTCAAAAGCTCACCGCGAACTTCGAACTCGACGAAAAGCAGGCAACGGCAGTCGCCGAACTCCGCCTATACAGAATATCCCACCTCGAAGTGGATAAAATCACCGACGAACTCAACTCTTTGGAAGCGCAGATAGAGGACTTTAAGGATATATTGGCTCACGATGAGCGCGTTCTCGGCATAATCAAAAACGACCTTTTGGAAATCAAGCGCAAGTACCCCGGCGGCAGAAAGACCGAAGTCTGCGTGGACTTCACGGGCAATATTGACGACGCCGACCTCATTCCCGTGGAGCAGGTGGTAATTTCCATGACCCACTCCGGCTACGTGAAGAGATTGCCCGTTGCGGAGTACCGCGCCCAGAACCGCGGCGGCATGGGAATAACGGCGCACCGCCCCAAGGAAGAGGACTTTGTCGAGAGAATGTTCATATGCTCCTCGCACGACGATTTGCTTCTGTTCTCGTCGCTCGGCAAGGTCTACCGCATAAAGGCGTTTGAAATCCCCGAAGCGGCGCGCACCGCCCGCGGCAGAGCGGTTGTCAACCTCGTGCAGATTGGGCAGGACGAAAAAATAACCACTATAATCCCCGTAAGCGCCACCGAGGGCTATATAGCCTTTGCAACTTCGGGCGGGCTCATTAAAAAGACCAAGCTCGAAGAGTTTGACCATATCAACAAGAACGGCAAAATCGCAATCCGCCTCAACGAGGGCGACTCGCTCATTTCGGTGCAGTTCACCACGGGCGCCAACGAAATTATCATAGCCTCGCGCTCCGGCAAGTGCATACGCTTTGACGAAAGCAACGTGCGCTCCATGGGCAGGGATACGGCAGGCGTGCGCGCAATGAAGCTCGACGGGGAGGATAAACTCGTTGACATGCTGGTTGTGGACGAACAAAAGTGCCTTCTCACGGTAACTTCCAACGGCTACGGCAAGCGTTCCTCGCTTGAAGACTACCGCGTGCAGGGCAGGGCGGGCAAGGGCATACTTGCCGGCAAATTCACCGAAGAAACGGGCTACCTTGTCAACTTAAAGCAAGTTGCCGAAGAGGACGATATAATGATAATTTCGGAAGGCGGCACCGTAATCCGCATGCACGCCGACTCCATCTCCAAAATCGGCAGAGCCACCCGCGGCGTTCGCCTCATGAAGTTGAAGGACGGCGCGGTTGCCACCGTAGCCGTAACCGAGCGCGACGAGGACGCCGAGGCAGTTGCGCCGGAGGAAACGGAAGCCGCACCGCAGGAAGAGCAGACGGAAGAGGAGTAAATTCAAAACCCAAGCAAATTTAACCCACAATAAGCCCGCAGGCGTTTGCCTGCGGGCGCGTTTTATGTTATACTTATAGTGTAATGAATTTAGTGTTTTTTGATATAGAATGTGCAAGCGTACACAAAACCTACGCCAAGATATGCGCGTTCGGCTACGTCCTCTGCGACGAAAACTTCAATATAATCAAAAAAGAGGATATACTCATAAATCCCAAGGGCAGGTTTGAGCTTACCGACCGCAAGGGCGAAAAGGGCATAGTTCTTCCCTATGAATACGACGAATTTAAGCGCCACCCGTCCTTTCCGCACGTCTATCCCCAAATAAAGGAACTTTTGGAGGACAAAAACAACCTTATTTTCGGTCACGCCGTTTTAAACGACGTAAAGTACTTAAACCTTGAAACCCGCCGCTTTAAGTTGCCCTCGTTTGAGTTTTCCTTTCAGGACAGCCAGCTGCTTTTTATGACCCATATCAACGATTTTACACACCAGTTCGGTTTGGAGTATATAGCAAACGCCCTCGGCGTGGAATTTACTCCCCACAGGGCGGCAGACGACGCCTATGCCACAATGCGCATAGTGGAAGCGCTCTGCAAGGTGTGCAATTGCACCGTAGGCGGGCTGGCGGGCGCCATGAACGTAACCTGCGGCAAAATAACCCGCTATCAAATAACCCGCCCCCAATCCAAGGGCTTCAAACGCTACAACATGGAAAAGAAGGCGGCAAAAAACGAGCGTGCCCAAAAGCGCATACAGTTCTATAACAATCTGTCCCGCAAAAAGCCGAATAAATCCGGCGGCGTTTTAAAGGGCAAAACAATAACCTTTTCGCGCGCAATAGAGGACGACATCGCCGTCTCCATTCCGCTTGTGGATAAAATTTATTCGGCAGGCGGCAGATATTCCTCAAAGCTGGAAAATTGCACGCTGTACGTCTCCACCGCGGACGACGTAACCGCCCGCACCAAATCCGCCGCCGAGCGCGCAATTGCCCGCGTAACGGTGGAGGAGTTAAAGGAGCTGATAGATGCCTGACCTGCCCCTTGAATTTAAATCGCGTATGAAAGCTCTGCTCGGCGCGGAATATCCCGCGTTTGAACAGAGCTATGCTTTGCCCCCGCAACGGGCAATCCGCGTAAACACCCTCAAAATTCCCGTGGAGGAATTTAAAAAAATATCGCCGTTCGTCCTCGCGCCAACCCCGTGGGAGCCGAGCGGGTTTTACGTTGGGGGCGAAGGTTTGGGCAAAACCGTTCTGCACTCCGCGGGCGCCTACTACGTGCAGGAGCCTTCTGCAATGTCCGTCGTTCCAAGGCTAAAACCTGCGGGCGGCGAGCGTATTTTGGACTTATGTTCGGCCCCCGGCGGCAAAGGCACGCAAATAGCGCAGTATATGGAAGGAAGAGGCACGCTGGTTTTAAACGAGCCCGTTCCCGCCCGCCGCGATATTTTGGCGCAGAACGTGGAGCGGCTCGGCATAAAAAACGCGGTAATCACCTGCGCCGCCCCCGACTTTTTGGCGGAAATTTTCCCGGATTATTTCGATAAAATCCTTGTGGACGCCCCCTGTTCGGGCGAGGGAATGTTTAAAAAAGAGCCCAACGCAATCCCGGAGTGGTCTCCGCAAAACGTTGAAATGTGCGCCGCCCGCCAAAAGCAAATTTTGGATGCGGCGGATAAAATGCTCTGCGGCGGGGGAATACTTGTATACTCCACCTGCACGTTTTCGCCACGGGAGGACGAGGAGCAGGTGCAAAACTTTTTAAAAGCCCACCCCGCATATAAACTTTTGGATATGCAAAAGCTCCTGCCGCACAAAATACAGGGCGAAGGTCATTTTTACGCCTTACTCCAAAAGACGGAAGGCGTCCGCGCCGCCGGTTTTTGCAGACTTTCACGCACGATTCCCAAAAATGAAAACCTCAATGCCTACAAACTTTGGGAAGATTCCACGCTTAAATCGCCCTTGGACAACCTGATATTGCAAAACGGTATGCTGTTTACTTATGTGGACGGTGTGGAAGATATTGCCTCGGCATTCCCCAAACAGGAGCGGTGGCGCATAAAACAGGGCGTTTTAGTGGGAGTGATACAAAGTAAAAACACTCCGTTCACGCCCGCCCACTCTCTTGCAACGCGGCTGACTTCAAAAGAGGCCAATTCGGTGGAGGTGGATGAAAAGACTGCGCTGTCCTATCTGCGCGGACTGACGTTCGATTGCCCGCAAAGCCTCAAAGGGTGGTATTTGGTAACCCATGCGGGCTTGCCGCTGGGCTGGTGCAAGGCTGTAAACGGCGTCGCGAAAAATCATTTGCCAAAGGGATTGAGGATTTTATAAGCGACGCAAGCTCCCGCTGGCTGCCGCCAAGCGGATTATAAACGTCGCATAACATTGTCGCGCTTACGTTTTGCTTGGGTCATGTACATCTTTGTACACTCCCCGTCGCAAAGCCGCGCGCTCCTCGTTCTGCTCGCTTCTAACCGCTTGTAGACTTCGTGATTACAGAAAACTCCGTAATTACAGCTCCCGCAATTTTAAAATATAAAATAATTCACCACATTACAAACGCGGCGCGCCATTCGGCGCGCCGCTACGTTTGAATAGTGATTTAGTTCGTCAAGAACTACCGCAATTAAGAAACCAGGCTACGGCGACACGCCGCCCTCGTGGATTGGTCGAGGTTCGATGAAACAGCAACAAGATTCAAGTTTGACTTGCGGCAAAGTAAGTTAAGAACTATCGCAATTAAGAAACCCGGCTACGGCGACACGCCGCCCTCGTGGATTGGTCGAGGTTCGATGAAACAGCAACAAGATTCAAGTTTGACTTGCGGCAAAGTAAGTTAAGAACTACTGCAATTAAGAAACCCGGCTACGGCGACACGCCGTTGGCAATGAAAAACTCCCCTGCCCAAACGGGCAGGGGAGAGTTGTTTTGCGTTAAGCGTTATTCGTCCTTTTTATCGCCGTCTGCGGGCTTTTCCGCAGTATCTTCGGCAGGAACTTCCTCGGCAGGCTCTTCATTAGCCTCTTCCGCGGGAGTTTCCGTCGCTTTGGCGGGAGCCTCCGCAGGAACTTCCGTTACTTCCTCGGCAGGCTCTTCATTAGCCTCTTCCGCGGGAGTTTCCGTCGCTTCGGCGGGAGCCTCCGCAGGTTCCTCAACGGGAGCGGGCTTAACCAGCTTTAATTTCCTGATATAGCGTTCGCGCTGTTTGTAGTTATTCTTTTTAATGTTTTTGTCGTTGCGGACTTTTGCATATTTCTTCCAAAGTCCCCTCACAACAATTGCGCAGAGGGCAAACAGCAGAACAACCACAAGTATAATCGAAGTTATAAGCAACCAAGCCGTTTCGCCCGTATCGGTGGCAGTATCTGTATCGCCTGAGTCGGAGGAGTTGGAGGAGGAGCTGATGCTTACGGTCTGGTCGATGGCGGAATAGTCAAAGAACAGATTATAGGAATTGTCCGCCTTGTCGAAGGTTTTAAAGTAAACCAAAGTTTCGGCGTTTGCGCTTGCCGTAAAGTCGTAGCCCGTTTGGCCGACTTCCGCAGTCTCGGCGTTAAACGGCACATACTGCGCCGAATCATACCAGCTGAAAGCATAGTATTGCGCAACATAATCCGTGTCCGCGCCAGCGTTTTTAAGCGCCGTCTCTATTTCGCTCTGCGAATAAAATTTTTCAACAATCGCCCTAAGGCTGTTTATATTGAGTTCGCTTGCGCCTTCGAGTTTGGTAACGTCCTTTTCGGCAATGAGTTCTATATAAGCGTCCTTAATTGCCGATTCATATTCCGTAAGCACTCCCGAATAGTTGCTCTCGGTTATGCTGTAAGAGCTGTAATCAAACGCAACCGCGCCGGCAACAGTGTCGTTTTCGCCCGTTTCGCCGCGCTTGCCGCTCCAAAGCTCAATCCTGTAATCCTTGCTCTCGTTGCCGGTATGGATAACAAAGTTCACGGTTACCCACTTGCCGCCCGTGGGGCCTACTTCCACGGAATATTCGGGTTTAACTTCGGGTGCGGAGTACCTGACGTACTTCTCGTCAAAGTTTTTAACTTGCTGTCCGCGCTCGCCGTTCACAAGATAGTAGTAGGAGCCCGTTGCGCTGTCGTACTCATAAACCCTCGTCGTGTCAACGCACAGATAGTGGTCGGCAATCTTGGTGTGCGCGGCGTCGCTGAAATACATTTCGCCTTCCTGCAACTTGTCGTAGTTTACAATATTGCCGTCCGCGTCATAGAACACATTGTGCTCAAATTGAGGGAATTTGAATACGGGCGTAAGATTATACAAGTTCGCATATACGCCGTCCGCGCCGTCGTAGAGTCCGTCGTCCCTCAACGTATAAACAATCGCCGCGCGGTGTTCGGAGTCGGACCAGTCCTCGTCAAATTTCTTGTCGAGCACATTGCCGTCGTCGTCATAGTAGAAGGAGTATGCGGGCGCGCCAAAGTCCATAACCTTGTGGCTGGAATCGTCAACAAGGTAAACATAAGCCGTAGCCCCCTCCGATACCATAACTTTCACGCTCACGGTGGTGTATGCGCTTGAAGAAGCCGTCTGCGTTTTGCCTATAAATCCGTAGTTCACGGCCTTTGCAATGGAGTAATATGTTTCGTCCTCGCTCCATTCCTTTGTGGTAGCGGAAACATAGTTGTCGCCGTCCTTTATAAGGAATTCGTCAAGGTGGTTTTTAATATATTCGTCGTCCTGCGTAGCCAGATTGTAGTAAGTGCGCAGGCTGTTTACAATTATGAGCGGTTGATAGCACTCTTCGCCGAACACTTCGTTCCAATTTTCCGCGCCCGCAACAAAACTTTGCAGTATCGTATTGCGCAGGGACTGGTCATAGTCTTTAAGTCCGTCCCTGTTAATAAGTCCGGCAATGCCGTCCTTAACGTTGTTCTGCTTGTCAAAATCGTTGCCGAATTCTTTATCGGTAACATAGCTGCTTCCGCCGTTCACGCCGTAGTACTCGGAGGGAGTGCCCACGCCCTTTTTGACGTTGTCCATTCTCGTGGCGTTGTCAAAGGGAGTATAGCTCTTTTCGCCCTCTTTTGCAAAGGTCAGCTTCTTTGCGTAAGTATCTTCGGAAACGAGTTTATAAACGTCCTCATCAACGTCCAAAGACTGTATGTTTGCCATAGCCGCCCAGCCGTCCTTGTAGGACGTATCCGAGGTGGAGGCAATCGATGTATTGCCAAAGCAGAAGTCAACCGTAAAGGTCTTTGCCTCGTCAAGTTGGTTTTCAACAAAGAAGAAACACTGAACCCAGCCGTTGTAAATATCTTTATCGCCGCCAATATCCGTGGTAACGGAGGTAGTATCCACCGTCAGCGTAGCCGAATTACTGTCGTCGTCCGCGTCGGTTATTTTAACGGTGGCGGCGGTGGCGGTATCCATATCGGAAGTCTTTACCCAGAAGGAGATTATTTTATATCCGTTCCCCTCCACGGTAAACACGCCGTTTGAATCCTGCAACTTCGCCGTGTACGCCGCGCCGTATCTCGAAAATATCAAAAGCATATCGGCATGGTTTTCAAGCGAGAAGTTTTTAAGCGCCTGCAAACCTTTTTCGCCCGTCAGCGCCTCGTTGAGCTCTGCCGAAAGGTCGGCAAACGTGTGCGTGCCGTCGTTTGTTCCTTTAAAGTCCGCGGCAGAGAAGGTGGAATTTAACCCGTAAACGCCCACGAAGTCGTTAAAGGTAGGTCTGCCGCCAACTTCCTTCATCGCGTCGGGCAAGGTATAAGTTTTGTCATCGGTATTTGCAAAATTGTTGAATTTTGCGGAGTCCGTTACGGCGGAAGCGTAAAGTTTACCGTTTTGCTCTTCGGTGGTGAGCGCCGCGCTTAATGTTACGCCGCCGAATGTAATTGGCTGTTTATTTGTTTCCGAGCTGGTATATTCTTCGGAAGCGAGGTCGACGAGGTAGTAAAAATTATCCGAAAATCTCGGATCGGTAACCGTGCGGTTGCCGCCCTTGTAGGAAACTGCCGCGTCGGCGTAAAAAATCTTTTCGTCGCCTTCGCTCGTAAGCGAGCAGTAGGCGGGTTCGCTTCCCAAACCGAGTTTGGATTCGTTTTTGGGATAGGAGCTTGCGTTCAGGTCGATAAACTTTTTAACCTGCACGTCGTCAAAGAACGCATAGCCGGTAACTTTTTCGCTCGTTTTGCTGTCGCCGAGGCCCAAATTTACCGAGATGGTGCTGTCCGCAAAGTCGCATGCGTTCACGTAAACGGTATATTTAAGCCAGCCGTTACTGCAAACCTCGGAGCCGAGGTCGGGGTTGTCCGCTATAATTTTTTGGGTGTTAATGGCCTTGATTTTAAAGGAATCTATCGCAGTGGAGGCAACCGTTTGGGTAACCTCTATATAGGCGCCCCTGTCCTGGTCGTCAATCTGCAAGTAGCCCTTGTCGTACTTTAAGTCGGAGGTCTTTACCCATACGGAAATTTCCGCCGCGGTATTCTTTTCAAGAGTTATGGTCTGTGAGGCAAAGTGCTGTTCCAAACCGTTGTACTTGGTGTTGGTGGGGTAGTTGTGTATCATCAGCACATTGCCCGTAGGCTCTGTTTTATCCTCGTCGAGGTAATAATTCCCGTCGTCGTCAAGGTAAACGGAGGTACTGCCGAGCTTGCCGTCGTTGTACGCGCCGAGGTGCGTTCCGGGGTTATCTATCACCGCATAGCGCACGGATTTGGTAAAATCCCCGTCAAAATAATAATCGCGGCTGTCGCTGTCGTAATAAACGGTCTGCCCGCGGAACTTATAGCCGTTTTCGGCGTCGCCCTCTATGCCGAGGAAGTCCTTATAGGAGCGGTCGGAGTTTTTGCCCTTTAAAATGAGTCCGTCCTTTGCGTAGCCGTCATCGTCGTCGCCTATATTGCTATCGGAAAGCGCGGCAACGTAGGGGTCGACATACAAAATATCGCCGGAGTCCATTCCGTTGTAGTCAACGTAGTTGTCCTCGTAGCCGGCGTCGCCCGGTTTAAGGTCGTTGTTGGCGTCCAGCTTATCTTTAAGCCCGCTGTCGGTCATGGCTTCCCACGCCTTGGCGGAGGTATTTATAATGCCTGACATCGCTCCCGAACTGTCGCCCGAACGCGACCAGCTGTTCACGTCCCTTATAAGATAGACGGCGTCGTCGGGTATATCGAAGAATTCGAAGTCGCCGTTTTTAAGCAGTTGGGTATCGTCCCTCTTCGGCGTTGAACTTTCCTCTTTTTCGGCGGGAGTCTGGGGCGCGCACGCCGCGGCTACGCCCGTGCAGGTAAACGCAACCGCGCAGAGCGCGGCAATGGCAGATTTCCTGATTTTTGTAAATTTGCTGTTTTTCATAAATGTTACACCTAAAAAAATATAGTACTGTTTAAATCGTACTATATCATTTTAATATAATTTGCTTTTATAGGCAAGCGATTAACGCGCAAATAACGGCAAAAATATTATTATTTTTCCCAAATTGCAAAAACTTATTTTAAAACTGACGTATAAAAAGGGGTTTATGGATATAAAACGCAAAGCCCGCAAAAGCGTACTTGCAGGCGCTCTCACGGGTTCGGTAAACGGATTGTTCGGCGGAGGCGGGGGAATGGTTGCCGTTCCCATTTTAAAAAACATGCTCGGCTATCCCCAAAAGCGCGCGCACGCCACGGCAATTTCGATAATCGCCCCGGTATGCGCGCTGTCCGCCCTCGTGTATATTTTGGGCGGATATTTCCGCGCGGAGGTGGTAATACCCGTTGCAATCGGTTCGGTTGCGGGCGGATATATCGGCGCGCAGCTCCTGAATTATTTGCCGGAGACAATAGTCAACGTCGCGTTCGTCGCGCTCATGTTTGCCGCCGGCGTGAGGATGCTGTTTTGAGTTTTATAATATTTCTTGCCATCGGCTTTTTTTCGGGCTTGCTCGGCGGAATGGGCATGGGCGGCGGCACAATATTGATACCCGCGCTCACGCTGTTTGCGGGCGTGGAACAGCACGTTGCGCAGGCGGCCAATCTTTTGGCGTTTCTGCCCATGGCGGCAATCAGCCTGTCCGTCCACAAAAGAAGCGGTTTGATAGACGGGGAGGGTCTGGGGTGGATTATAATTCCCGCCCTTGTAACTTCGGTAATAGGCGGCGTCGCCGCCTCTTTGATCACGGGCGAAGCGTTAAAAAAGCTCTTCGGCGTCTTTTTGCTCGTCCTTGCCGTAAAGGGCGTTTTCGCTCTGAAAATCAATTTTTCGAAATAATTTTTTTAAGCGGCGCCAAGGTATACATTTTCAAAAGATAAGCCGCGCCCGCCGTAAAGAGCAATATCAGCGGCGCGCCCACGGCAATCTGCGCAAGCGGCGGCATAAAATTTTTCAAAACCCCGCTCAAAAGCCCTCCGAACAGGCACGCCGCGGCAATCACGGCAATACCCTTTTGTATAAACCGCATAACGTTCAGCCCGCCGCACTTCTTTTTAAGGAGCCGCAAGTTGAGCACGGCGGAAATTATGTTGCTCGCCCCCAGCCCGCACACATAGCTGTAAACCCCTATAAAGGGCGTAAGCGCGCCTATACATACAAGCGTCGCCGCCGCGCCTATGCAAAAGTACAACAGCGTATTCTTTTCGCAGTTCATGGAGTTCAGCACGGTGTTCGTCATCATGGAAATACACATTGGCAGCACCAGGACGGCGCTCCTCGTAACTATTTCGCCGCAGAGTTCGCTGGAATACAAAAAATCGCTTATCGCCCCGCCCAGTGCGAACAGCACGGGCGCCACCAAAGCGGCTATCAGCACTGCGGCGCTTATTGATTTTTCCACGTCGTTTGCAACCGCGGAGCTGTTTCCGCGGTAATAATTTTCCGAAAGTTCGGGCGCCACCACAACGGCGATTGAACCTATCGCGGAGGAGGGTATAAACAGCATCGGCACCGCCATGCCCACGGCTATGCCGTATAGGCTCATCGCCTGGGAATTTCCCACGCCGGAGGCAATCAGCAAAGCGGGCAGTAAAAAGGCCACCGCCGAGTTCAAAAGCGAGGCGGAGGTGCGCATTGCGGTTATGGGCGCGGCGGAGGATATGAGCGGCTTCAACTGTCTTTTGGGATTTACGAATTTCCCGCCCGTGGAAAGGTACCAGCCCACCGAAACGGCAAAGGAAAACACATAGGAAATAACCACCGCAATAACAGCGTTTTTTGCCCCCGCAACGGGGTCGGTAACGCCGGAGATGAGTATAACGCCGCAAATCACCATCACGGCGTCCTCCAACAGCTCAATTACGGAGTATGGCAAAAACTGTTTATTTCCCCAAAAGGAGCCGCGTATAACCGAGTACACAGAGGTGAGTATCAGTCCGGGCAGCAAAATCACAAAGATATCTATGCACCTGTCATCCGAAAACAAAAACCCCAGCCCGCCGCGGCAAAAAAACAGCAGCAACGCCACGGGCACGGTTATAAAAAGGGTGCAGATTATCCCCGCCGTAACCGCCGAATGTTTGCCGTGCAGGTCGTTTTTTGCCGTACTTTTGGCCATCAGCCGGGATACGGTAACGGGCACCCCGCTGGACGCGGCGGTCAAAAACACCGAAAACACCGTAAGGCAAATCTGGTAAATACCCAATCCTTCCGCGCCAATCGCCCGCGAAAGCACAATCCTGTATAAAAAACTCAACCCCTTTTCAACGGTCGAAAACACCGTAACCTGTGCGGCAGATTTATAAATATTATTCTTCATTTACAATATTCTACAAATTTCAGCCTGCATTTTAGAACATTTTGCCCCATTTGCGCATATGTTAATAAAAAATCCGCAAGGCGCAAAATGGAACTTATATCGGGTACGGGCAAACTATATCGCGTAAAGAGCGGGCAAACGGCGCAGGAAGTGGAAAACGCCCTCGGTTGTCCCGCAAATTCGTGTTTTGAGGGAGCCGTAATCGCGGTTGAACGTTGCTCGGTGCATGTGGCGGGCCCCTTTGAAAGTTATAAGGCGATAGCCGCCCGTTACGGCGTGGAGGAGGAAGCCCTGAAAAATTTCAACGGCAACCGCCCTATTTATCCCACCTGCAAAATCTATATCCCCATATAAAAAATCACCCGCCGGGTAAAAAAAGCATATAATAAAATATACCCGCGCTCATGGCGCGGAAACCATAACGGAGGTCAAAAATGTCATTTTTTTCCAATAATTTTCATTCGGATAAATGTCCGGGCTCCATATCGGGCAATCCGTTGAACGGCATGTGCGAAAAAGTTTGCATTCAGGCACAAAAGATTTTTGATGCCTGCATAAAGCAAATCCAGATAGAAAATCTGTCGCTCGAACTCACCGATCCCACGCCCGCAAATCCTACATATCCGCTCACATTCATAAGCGCCCGTTCGCTGTCCTCTGTGGGCAATCTCACAAACGTCAACATCGAAAGAATGGGCGAAAAGCCCGGTTGCGCAAGGGTGCAGGCAACGGTAACCATTCCCGTGGAAGTGCTGTACACCGACGCAAACGGCGTGGAGGGCTCGGCAACATCGCAGATAACGGTAAACGAGGACGTGCTTTTATCGGTGCCCGCGCCGTCGATAATGCCTTATAGGATAACGGCGGAAACATCGGCGGTATGCGCGCAGGCAACCTTTAACGCGGCGAACAACACCTTTACCACCAACGGTTGCATAACCGTGATTTTAAAGGTAGTAGTGGACGTACAGCTCCTTGTTCCCAGCTACGGCTATTGCGCAATTCCTCCCGCGCAGGACTACTCGCAGGAAGTTTGCCAAGGCTTTTTCGAATTGCCCCTGTATCCCCAACAGCGCAACTGCTCTTAAAAAGTGCGCGGCATAAAAATTCCGTAACCGTTCGGTCGGCTTAAAAACTTTGTCGGCCAAACGCACAAATACAGGCTTCTCCCCCAAATCAGGGCGGGAAGCCACTATTTTTTGCCTTTTAAATAGTACTATGCCACGCATAATAGCCCGTTTTTTGTACAAATCGGGGCAATTTGTTAATTTTTATTAAATATTTTAAAACGCTTTAAATTTTTTGCGGGTTATGGTAAAATATAGTTATGAACGTGTTTTCCATAAGCGATTTACATCTCTCGCAACACAATTCAAAACCCATGAGCGTGTTCGGCGCCGGGTGGGAAGGCCACTTGCAAAAAATCAAATCCGACTGGTTTAAAAAGGTTGCGGAAGGCGACGCCGTTCTCATCTGCGGCGATATAAGCTGGGGTCTCACGCTCAAAGAGGGGCTTGACGACTTGCAAACCCTGGCGGAACTTCCGGGCAAAAAAATTTTTATCCGCGGCAACCACGACTATTGGTGGAACGGCATCACAAAGCTCCGCCGCGCCGCGCCCGACAACAGCTTTACCTTTCTCCAAAACGACTGCATAAAAATGGGCAATTTGATAATCTGCGGTTCCCGCGGCTGGACATGCCCCGGCAGCGCCGACTACACCGCCGACGACGAAAAGTTGTATTTAAGGGAGGCGGAACGCTTCAAACTCTGCTTCAAGCAAGTGGAAAAAGTCAGGGA
The DNA here is from genome assembly GCA_947629665.1 of uncultured Clostridia bacterium. Taxonomy (GTDB): domain Bacteria; phylum Bacillota; class Clostridia; order Christensenellales; family Borkfalkiaceae; genus Coproplasma. The sequence continues at coordinate 6,220 of CANREJ010000023.1, read as the reverse complement.
GGAAGGCGACGAAATTATAGCCATGATACACTATCCGCCATTCTCGCAAAAATCCCCGCAGACGCTGTTTACCGAGTTGTTCCGGGAACACGGCGTAAGCAAGGTGGTATTCGGCCACATTCACGGCGAAACGTATTTTCCCTACCGCACGGTCAAGGACGGCATAGAATATATCCTCACCTCGTGCGATAAGGTTGATTTTACTCTGCAAAAAATTATATAAACTGCCGCCCTGCGCTTTACATTGCCCATATATTGTGTTATAATAACAAAAACTCAACAACAGGTAGGCAAAAAGGCTTTTGCCGCTTTTTTTCTGCCGTCAACAAAGGGAGCCAAATGCTTAAATCCAAAGATTTACTCGGTTTGCAGTATCTTTCCGCCGAAGAGATAACCCAAATTTTAAGCGGAGCCGTTGCAACCAAAAAATTCTTGCTGGGCGATAAAAAAGCCGCCGACGATTTAAAGGGCAGAACGCTCGTTACCCTGTTTTATGAAAACAGCACAAGGACGCGCACCTCGTTCGAGCTTGCGGGCAAGTATCTCGGCGCAAACGAAGTAAACATTTCCGTCGCCACGAGTTCCGTGCAAAAGGGCGAAACGCTGATGGACACGGGCAAAACGCTCAACGCGTTGAAGGTAGACTTTATCGCAATCCGCCACCCGATGGCGGGCGCGCCCCAACTTCTTGCCCAAAACGTAACTGCCTCGGTAATAAACGGCGGAGACGGCATGCACGAGCACCCCACGCAGGCCCTGCTCGACATGTTCACGTTAAAGGAACATTACGGCAGGATAGAGGGGCTGAAAGTCGCAATTTTGGGGGATATAAAGCACAGCAGGGTTGCTCTCAGCAATCTCTTCGGGCTAACAAAGTTAGGCGCGCAGGTGTACATGTATGCCCCCGGCACAATGATTCCAAAGGATATCCAAAAACTCGGCGCGCACATTGCAACCTCCCGCGAGGAGGCGGTTGAGGGGGCCGACGCCGTAATGGGGCTCAGGATACAGCTCGAAAGAATGAACGGGGGGCTGTTCCCCTCGCTCGGCGAATACTCAAAGTACTACGGCATAAACGGCGATTTGCTCAAATACGCCAAAAAAGGCGCGGTAATTCTCCACCCCGGTCCCGTAAACAGGGGCGTGGAGCTTACGCCGCAGGTAACGGACGGCGAATCCAGCCTCATCACGGAGCAGGTAACAAACGGGCTTGCCGTCCGCATGAGCATACTGAAACTTCTCTCGGCATACAGGGAGGAAAACTTATGAAACTGCTTATAAAAAACGGTATTCTCATAACGCCGCAGGGCGAAACCAAGGCCGATTTACTCATAAAAGACGGCAAAATCGCGGCAATCTCCAAAAATATAGAGGAAGATTGCAAAGTTATAAACGCGCAGGGCAAGCACGTGCTTCCGGGGTTAGTGGACATTCACGTCCATTTCCGCGAGCCTGGGTTTGAGGGCAAGGAAGATATCGAAAGCGGTTCCAAAGCGGCGGTAAAGGGGGGCGTTACGCAGGTTTGCTGTATGCCCAACACCAATCCCGTGTGCGACAACGCGGTGGTTGCAACCTATATAAGGGCGCGCGCCGCCGAAGTAAACTTATGCAAGGTCAATCCCATAGGCGCCATAACAAAGGGCGAGCAGGGTGAAACCCTCGCGGATATAGGCAGAATGAAGAGCGCGGGCGTAGTCGCTTTGAGCGACGACGGAAAATCGGTTATGAATTCCTACGTCATGCGCCTTGCAATGGAGTACGCCAACGGCTTCGGCTTAAAATGCCTTTGCCACTGCGAGGATAAAAACCTTGCCGACGGCGGAGCGGTAAACGAGGGCTTTAATTCCACGGTAGCGGGTTTAAAGGGAATCCCCCGCGCCGCCGAGGACATAATGATATCCCGTGAAATAGCCCTCTCCGAAAGTTTGGATATCCCCGTGCATATCTGCCACGTGTCAACCTATTCGGGTGTGGAAATCATCCGCAGCGCAAAGGCGCGCGGCGTAAAAGTTACGGCGGAAACCTGCCCGCACTACTTCATTTTGACGGACGGCATAATAACTTCCTACAACACATTCACCAAGGTCAACCCTCCCGTGCGCGAACAGCGCGACGTGGACGAAATAATCCGCGGCTTGCAGGACGGAACACTCGACTGCATAGTAACCGACCACGCTCCCCATTCCTTAAAGGACAAGCAGGTTGAGTATAACTCGGCGGCATTCGGCATAAGCGGAATAGAAACGAGCCTCGCTTTAAGCTACACCTATCTCGTAAAGACGGGCAAGCTCACGCTTTGCGAGCTTGTGCAAAGAATGTGCGCCCGCCCCGCGCAAATTCTCAACCTCACGGGCGGCGAACTCAAAGAGGGCGCGCCCGCGGATATAGCCGTAGTTGACTTTGATAAAAGTTATGTAATCGACGGCTCCGCCTTTGTTTCCAAGGGCAAAAATACGCCGTTTAACGGCTATGAGGTGTACGGCGTAGTGGAATACACCCTTGTGGACGGCGAAATCAAATATTGCAACAAATAGCACAAAAGCGGCGTTATGCGCCGCTTTAAGCATGTAAAATTAAATTGTGAGGACAAAAATGATCGACTCTTTAATCACCAAAATCATCAAAATGCAAAACCCGACATGCGTGGGGCTGGACACCGATTTTTCCTATCTCCCGCAGGACATGCAGGAGGATATCTCCACCTTCGAGGGCGCGGCGGAAAGGATAATAGAGTTCAACATGAACATAATCGACAAGGTGTGCGACATTGTCCCCGCCGTAAAGGTGCAAATCGCCTACTACGAAATGTACGGCTACGAGGGTTTGCGTGCCTTTGACTACACAATAAACTATGCCCGCGGCAGGGGAATGACCGTAATTGCCGACTGCAAGCGCAACGACATAGGCTCCACCGCGGCGTGCTATTCCCGCGCCTATCTCGGCAAAACAACGCTGGGCGGCAAAACGTTGCAGGCCTTCCCCGCCGATATGCTCACGGTGAACGGCTATCTCGGCTATGACGGCATAAAGCCCTTTGTCGAGGACATAAAGAACAACGGCAAATCAATTTTTGTTTTGGTAAAGACCTCCAACCCTTCAAGCGGCGAACTGCAAAATTTGAAGCTGGAAAGCGGCAAATACGTCTACGAGCATATGGGCGAACTCGTTGCGGAATGGGGCAAGGATACAATAGGCGAATACGGCTATGCGGAAGTGGGCGCGGTAGTGGGCGCAACCCATCCGGAGGAAGCGGGGCGCCTCAGGGCGCAGATGCCGCATACATTCTTTTTGATTCCGGGCTACGGCGCGCAGGGCGGCAGTGCGGAAATGCTCAAAGTCTGCTTTGACGGCAGGGGTCTGGGCGGAATAGTCAACTCCTCGCGCGGGATACTCTGCGCCTACAAAAAGCCCGAATACAGCGGCATGACCTACTACGAGGCGGCGCGCGCCGCCTGTCTCGACATGCAGCAGGATCTTCAAAACGCAATAGGAAAGTTCGGCAGATGAAAGATTTACTTGCAACGGTAAAAGCCAACAAAAGGATTGCCCAAAATATCTACATGATAACCCTGACCCTTCCAGAAGAAGTCGGCGCAATGCACGGCGGGCAGTTTGTAAACCTGTCCACGGGCAACGGCGCGCACCTTTTGCGCCGCCCGCTCGGCGTGTGCATGGCGGAGGGCAACGAAGTTTCGGTGTGCTACCAGGTAAAGGGCAACGGCACAAAATATTTAACAACGGTGGAGGCGGGCAGAAAACTGCGCGTTTTATTGCCATGCGGAAATTGGTTCGATTTGGATGATTACAAAAATATAGCCGTCATAGGCGGCGGAGTGGGGATATTCCCGCTCGTTGCGACTATACGGGAACACTTCCAAACAAAAAATTTTTATTCCTATATCGGTTTCAGGAATATAGACGCGGTGTGCCTCTATAACGAGCTTGCCAAGAGCAAGCGGCTCACAATAACCACCGACGACGGCAGTTACGGCCAAAAGGGCAACGCCGTATCCGCGTATTTGGAGGACGCGGCAAACGTGCCCGCCGACGCAATAATTTCCTGCGGTCCCCCCGTAATGCTCAAAGTATTAAAGCAGAAACTCAAAGAACAGGGCATAAAAACCCCCTGTTTCGTATCTTTGGAGGAGCGTATGGGGTGCGGAATGGGCGCATGCCTCGTGTGCGTGTGCAAAACCGAAGACGGCGGCAACGCCCGCGTCTGCCGCGACGGCCCCGTATTCAACATAGACGAGGTGCAACTATAATGGCAAATTTACAGGTTGAAATATGCGGGGTTAAATTCAAAAACCCCGTAATAGCGGCAAGCGGAACTTTCGGCTTCGGCAGGGAGTACAATCTTTTATACGATATTTCCGTACTCGGCGGCGTGTCAACAAAGGGCACCACAATAGAACCCCGCCCCGGCAACCCCGTGCCCAGAATAGCCGAAGGCTCCTCGGTAATTTTAAATTCCGTCGGCTTGCAGAACCCCGGCGTGGAGCATTTCATCAAGGAAGATTTGCCATTTTTAAAGAGCAAGGGAGTGGTTATAATCGCCAACGTCGCAGGCAAAACTCTCGAAGACTACGGCAACATCTGTGCCCGCTTAAACGGCATTGCGGATATGATAGAACTCAACATTTCCTGCCCCAACGTTCACGCAGGCGGCATGGCGCTCGGCATAAAGCCCCAAAATATCTATGAAGTAACAAAGCTCGCCAAGGCCAATTTAACAAAGACTCCGCTAATCGTAAAGCTCTCGCCCAATGTGGAGAGCATACCTTCAAACGCAAGGGCGGCGGAAGAGGGCGGCGCGGACTGCATATCGCTTATAAACACCTTCACGGGAATGGTTATAGACATTGAACGCCGCAAACCGATACTTGCCAACAACACGGGCGGCGTTTCGGGTGCGGGTATAAAGCCCATTGCGTTGAGAATGGTATACGAGGCGGCTCACGCCGTTAAAATTCCCGTAATCGGCATGGGTGGAATAACGTGCGCGGAGGACGCCATAGAATTTATGATGGCAGGCGCGCGCGCAGTGCAGGTGGGTACGGCAAACTTCACAAACGGCAACTCCATGCCTGAAATTATTTCGGGAATGGATCGCTGGCTCAACAATCACGGAATAAAAGACGTAAACCAAATAGTGGACGTATTGACGTTAAATTAAGGAGAAAACATGACATACAAGCAACAATTCATTAAATTCATGGTGGAAAACGGCGTGCTCAAATTCGGCGAATTTACCTTAAAGAGCGGCAGGGTTGCGCCTTATTTCATCAACACGGGCAACTATAAATCGGGCGCCCAGCTTGCAAAACTCGGCGAATACTACGCGCAGTGCATAGTCCAGAACGGCTTGCAGGCGCAGACGCTCGTCGGCCCCGCCTATAAGGGCATACCTCTGGCGGTAACAACTGCGGTCGCCCTGTACAACAACCACGGCGTCGACTTAAACTACACTTTCGACAGAAAGGAAGCAAAGGACCACGGCGAAGGCGGGCTGTTTGTCGGCAAACAGCTCCAAAACGGCGAAAAGGTCATAATAATAGAGGACGTAATGACGTCCGGCAAGGCGCTCAGGGAAATGCTCCCCAAGCTCGCGGAAGCGGCGGACGTGGAGATTGCCGGCATGGTTATTTCGGTTGACAGAATGGAGCGTGGGCTTCAAAGCGAGCTGTCCGCCGTTCAGGAAGTATATAAGGAGTTCGGCGTAAAAGTATACTCGATAGTAACCATGGCGGACATAATCGAAGCCATTGAAGAGGGGATAATAGAGGGCAAAGAGTATCTTGGCAAAATGAAAGAATATCGTAAAATTTACGGCGTATAACCTGCCGCGGCTCCCGCCAACGTGTTATAAGCTACGCTGTTCACAAAATTCTCGGCAGGCCGTGCCTGCGAATTTTCGTGATTTTGAGGGCTTCTCGCCCTCTGCCTGCGATTTTCTAAGCGCCCCCAATTATATAATCGCAGGCATTCACCTCGCAGAGGCGCAGGTATGCGCAAATTGGGGCTTGCGGCGCAAAAGCGTGGTTTTGCTTGCAACGTAAATATTTGGGAATATGCGCGCTCCTCGGTTACGTACTTCTGTGTACGCGCCCGTCGTCGCTTACGTACGCTCCTTGTCTTGCTTGTTTCTAACCCGTTGCCAACTTCGTAATTACAGAAAACTTCGTAATTACAGCCTTTTCTTGGCGCCCTTCGCTTGCGA
>CANREJ010000022.1 GCA_947629665.1 uncultured Clostridia bacterium | reverse complement strand
GACGGCACACGAGAGCTGACCTTAAAAGAATTGGAAGAAGAATTGAGTTCGGATTTGGATGGAGCAACTCCACCAAAAACAACCTAAATCGAATCACTTTCGGTTTAGGTTGTTTTTGGTTTGCCGTTTTATATCCTCATCTCAATAGCAAACTCTGTTTTGTAAATATTTCTGCGTTGAGGGATTTTGTAGGCGAGCTTAATGGTTTTGGAGTAAAAAGAAAAGCCCTGATTGTTATCAGGACTTATTTTTATCGGGCTGTTGAAATAGATTTCTATCTTGTCGTCAAATAGGATAGTTGCCTCCAATATTATCCTACTCTTTTGCGCGCGCGGCGGGTGAACGACGGCCTGTTATTTTGCATTATTTATGAAAAAATCCGGCTTTATCTGCGCGGAAAATGCGATTTTCTTTCGCATTAAAAAGAGCGCGACCCGAACAAAATTCGGGTCGCGCTCTTTTTAACTTTTCATGATTTTTCTGGCGGGAGCGTTAAGCTTTATTATCATAACGCTTCCAATAGTAACTGTAAGTTTGTATCAAAAAAACATTTGCGTTTTGAGTGGGGTCGTCTACGTTTATATCCTCGGCATCTGACATATCCATGTGCGTTGAGACTGTCCATCCCGTCGTATTCTTAAATGTAACCTCTTTAAGTTTTGTGCACCCATACAAAATATAACAACCGATAGAAGTTACTCTTGCGGGTATTGTTATACTTACAAGATTTGTGCACCCGTAGAATGCACTATCGCCGATAGCTGTTACACTGTCGGGTATTATTATACTTCCAAGATTTGCGCAGTAAGCAAACGCATAATTACCGATGATTGTTACACTGTGTGGAATTATAACTTCTTTCTTGGTCAGCGGCACTATCAGTATCTCGGTTTTATTTTTGTTATACAAAATACCTGCCTGACTTGAATAATTTGCATTGTTTATATCCACATCGAAGTTTTCAAGGCTTGTGCATTCAATAAATGCCAAAGATTTGATTGAAGTTACGCTGTCCGGTATGTTTATATTTTTAAGACTTTCGCAACCCCTGAACGCCTGCTCGCCGATAATTTCCACGCTGTCGGGTATGCTTATATTTTTAAGACCTGCGCAACATTCAAACGCATTATGCTTTATTTCCTTTACACCCTGCGGAATGGCGAGATCTGTCACGAGATTATTATTTAAATAAAGGTTATCGGCATATATAAGAGGGTTGGAACCAACACTGAATTCGATATTGCACCACGCCTTTAAATCGGTTATATAAACACCTTCAAGACCTCCGCAACCGCTAAATGCGTACGCACCGATTGAAGTTACTCCTTCGGGGATAATTATGTTTTTAAGACTTGCGCAACCGTAGAACGCATACATATCAATAGAAGATGCTCTGTCGGGTATGGTTACATTCTCTAAATACCGGCAGCCATAAAACGCGTAACTACTCATCGACAAATTCTCATCCGAAATTATCACCGTTTTCAAAGACGATGGCACATATTGTTCATTTTCTTTATAATTACACGCGCCGAAAATCCAACCTAAATAAGCCTGTTTATCGGAGCCGTCGCCGATAAATGGCAAGGTTATGCTTTCAAGCGATCTACACGCGGTAAACGAGTATTGACCGATATAAGTAACGCTGTCAGGTAGAACTATGTTTGTAATGTTTTTGCAACCGAAAAACGCATAATTGCCGATAGAAGTAACCCCGTTGCCCATGATTATGCTTCCAAGGCTTATGCAACCGTTGAAGACGCCATCACCGATATAAGTTACATTTTCTGGTAAGGTTATATTTGTAAGGCTTGTGCAATACTCGAACGCATAATTACCGATTGATGTTACGCCTTGGGGTATTTCGATTTGCGAAATATTCTTACAATACTCAAACGTATAACTGCCGATGGAAGTTATGCTTTGCGGCAAGGTTAAGTTTTGACCCTTGTATCCGCCGAATGCATAATCACCTATATCCGTAATCGAAGTGTTTGAGTCCCAAACAATCTGCGCATCGCTCTCGGTAAAAGCGTATTTACCAATAGCCGTAACACTTCCCGGTATAGTTATTCTCTGGCCTCTGTAGCCGCCAAATGAGTAATCACCCAATTTCTTAATAGTCGGATTACTTTGCCATGTTATTTCGGAAGTACAATAATTAAACGCATGCTCTCCTATAGAAGTCACCGTTCGCGGTATAGTTAAGTTTCTCCCGTTATATCCGTAAAACGCCAAACTGTCTATCTTCAAAAGTGAATTGATTTCACCCAAATTCAATTCTGCCGCACACTGATCGAAAGCATGCTGCCCTATGAAATTTAAATTTATCGGCAAGCTTATTTTTGTTAAATACTTACAGCCGTAGAATGCATAATTACCTATCCCGTTACCGCCTGTAATTATAACGGATTTTAAGAGCGGCGGCACATATTGCGCATTATTGATATAACTTCCTGCGCCGAAAATCCGACCGAAATAAGCCGACTGATCCGTGCCGTCGCCGATATACGGGATTGAAATTTCCGTCAAAGCGGAACAACCTTTTAAAGCGTCGGTGCCCAACAAGGTCACACCGTTCGGTATAGAGAGCTTTTCGAGAAGTTTGCAATCCTTTAACGCTTCACTACCTATAGAAATCACGCTGTCCGGGATTACAAGATTTTTAAGTAGCTTATCGCCGTTAAAAGCGCCGTTGCCGATAGCTGTGATTATACTGTCTTTACCAAATGTGAAATACGCGAGCTTAGCGCAATTTGCAAACGCGTTTTCGCCCAAAGATTGCAAATTACTTTGGGCGGCAACTGTGACGGAGGCGAGCTTCGCGGAATTTTCAAAAGCCCCGCTTTCTATTGTAATCAAACTGCCCGGCAATATCAATCTTTCGAGGCCAGAGCTATTGCCAAACGCGCCTTGGCCTATAGACGATAGCTTACTGCCATTGGAAATTATAAATCCGGATAAATCGCAACCATAAAACGCTTCAGTATCTATTGCCGTTACTCTTTGGGGTATTTGGACGGATTTTAGGCTTGCGCACCCCGAAAATGCCCTTTCCCCGATATAATCGAGGTTGCCGTCTTCTGCAAATGCCGCTTCCGTCAAACCGCAACAATGGTAAAAAGCGTTTTTGCCTATTTTGCTCACGCTTGAAGGCACAGCAACCGACGGGCCCTTGAAATACTCGAACGCGTAATTTTTTATTTCCTGCACGCCATCGGGGATTGCGAGATTTGTAATCTGTTTACCGTTTACATACGTGTTTTCAGCAAAAAACTGCGGGTTTGAATTTTCGCCTGCAAAGTCGATATTGCACCAAGCTGCAATATCGTCCATATACAAGTCTTTAAGCATATTGCAGTTTGCAAACGCATTTTCGTCTATTTTATTCACACTGGCGGGTAACTCAACGCCGGTTATGCGCGTACCGTAAAAAGCATTCTTTTTTATCTCCGTCACACCGTTCGGAATTACAAGATCGACAGCAAGTTGGTTGTCCACATAGAAATCTCTTGCATTCAACGGACTCGATTCGGGGGTTTCCAAATCGACGGCGCACCATGCGGCAATATTGTCTATGTACACAGACATATCCGCACAGCCGGAAAACGCGTTTGCACCTATTGCGGCGATTGTTGAGGGTATAGATATCTTTTTCAGATACGAACATTCTTTGAAAACTTCCGTAGCTATGCCTGTTACCGGGGTTTCTCCGTAGTATGCGGGAATAGCGAGATTTTCCACTTCCTTACCCGAAAAGCCCTTAATCATATAAGACGATTTTTCTTCGTCTGGCGATAAAACAAAGTCGTCGCCCACTGCGAAAGGAGCGGACAGATCCAACCCGTCTATCCCCATATTGGCGGTAAGCAAAAGTCCTTCCGTCATCTTTACTTCGTACACTACGCGGTAAGATTTTGCCTCTGTGCGGTTTTGGGGCGTACTGAATCGGGTGGAAATCACATATTTGTAATCCTCCGTTTTTTCTTTAAAATCGCCTGTCGCCACCTCGTGCAAAGTGGCCGTTAAACCGTTATTGTTGCAAATGAATGTAGATATAGTGAAGTTATCTTCCGCCCAATCAAAATTATTTACCATACAGTCGAGCACAACATAGTACGTCTTGCCTTGCTCTAAATCCAAGGTTGAATGCAGTTTTGCCTCGTTTATATTTCCCGCAGGGCATTCCTCTTCGCTCGTTATCGCAAAACGATAATTTATATCCCCTGTATACGCAAGATATTCGCCATTATTTACGATATTCCCGTCGCCAGTCGATGGAGTACCACCCGAGCACGCAACCAAAGCGCCTGCCACGCCGCACAAAAATATTAAAGATATTAACAAAAGTAAAAATTTTTTCATGATTTATCGGGCGGGAGCGTTAAGCTTTATTATCATAACGCTTCCAATAGTAGGAGCAATATTTGTCGCTTAAAAGCGCGGCGTTGCCTGCGGCGCCGGCGAAGGTCACATCCGCAGAGCCCGTCATATCGGCGTTTTTGGAGACCTTCCACCCCGTCGTGTCTTTAAATGCCACGTCGGAAAGACCGGTGCAGTTTTGGAAGGCGTTGATCCCTATCGACGTCACGCCGCTTCCGATAACCGCGGAGGAAAGTTTGAGGCAATCGCAGAACGCATAGTCGCCGATATAAACCACGTTGTCGGGTATTTTTATATTCGCGATATTTTCACAACCTTTAAAGGCCTTCATGCCTATAGAGGTCACGCTTTCGGGCAGGGTTATCGACGTAAGGTTTTTGCAATTTTCAAACGCATAATCGGCGATACCCTTTGTCTCCGGATCCAAAATCGCGGACGCGGAGTTAACATCGCAGTGTATTATCCATTTATCGATATACTGAACTCCGCCGCGCACATTGATCACCTGAGTACACTCCTTGAATGCGTTGCCGCCTATTCTGATCACGCTGGAGGGTATGGTTACCGTGCTTACGCCTTTGCAATTGACAAACGCGTAATCGCTTATTTCCGTCACTCCGTCGGGGATATTAAGATGATCAAGGTGTTTGTTTGACAAATAGATATGATGCGCATTATACAAGGGATTGGCGTTTTCGTCCGCGAAATGCGCGGCGCACCATGCAGAAATATCCGTTAAATATATGCCATTAAGCTTCTCGCAACCTTTGAAGGCGTTGCTGTCAAATTGCGCCGTCTCTTTGGGCAAGGTTATGCCCGTAAGGCCCGTGCAATTACAAAACGCGCTTTCGCCTATCTGCTTCACTCCGTCGCCCACGATTACGCTTGTAAGCCGCGAACAATTGTAGAAAGCGAACGCCGGTATTTTCTCCCCGCCGCTGATTTCCACGGTTTTAAGCAACGTAGGGATATATGAGTTGTTGTCCTCATACTTTTCCGCGCCGAACAGCCAGCCTAAATGGGTTTTATCCGACCCGTTGCCCGTAAACGGCAATTTTATGCTTGCAAGATTTGTACAACCGGTGAATACGTTTTTGCCTATCGTTTTGACTCCGGCGGGGATCTCCGCGCTCTTTATTCCCTTGAAATTGTAGAACGCGTAGTCGCCTATTGAGGTAACTCCGGCGGGTATTACAAGACTTTCCACGAGAGTATTATCCACATACAGCTTGCCGGAAGTGAAATTACCAAAAGGATTGGCGTATTCGTTTGTAAATGTCACCGTACACCACGCCGCCAAGTCGGATATGTAGAGCTTGGAAAGATAAGTGCAATTTGCAAAAGCGTCCTCGCCGATAGACTTCAAGCTCTTGGGAAGGGTGATGCTTGCAAGGTTGGGGCACTTATTAAATGCGTTTTTGCCGATAGACGAAACCCCTTCCGGCAGGGTAATTGTTCTTAGGTAGGTGCACCCGGAGAACGCGCTTTCGCCTATTGACGAAACTCCCTCCGCCAGGGTTATTGTACTGAGGTTGGTGCACCCGGAGAACGCGCTTTCGCCTATTGCGGTTATCCCATCCGATACGGTAACCGTCGTAATGTAGTTGCACCTGAAAAATGCGTTTTGGGGGATCTCTTTGCCGCCCGTAATTTCCACGGTTTTAAGCAACGTAGGGATATATGAGTTGTTGTCCTCGTACCTTTCCGCGCCGAACAGCCAGCCGAAATGGGTTCTGCTGTCCGTACCGTCGCCGATATAGGGCAATTTTATGCTTGCAAGATTTGTGCAACCGTCGAACACGTTTTCGCCTATCGTTTTGACTTCGGCGGGGATCACAACGCTCTTAATGCTCTTGCAATTGCAGAACGCGTAGGCGCTTATCTTTGCAGCTTCGGCGGGAATGACAAGATTTGCGGTTAAAGTTTTATCCACATACAGATTGCCGCCATTGTTCAAAGGATTGGCGTTCGCACTGCCGAACGTTATGCCGCACCACGCCGCCAAGTCGGATATGTATATCTGGGAAAGATAAGTGCAATTTGCAAACGCGTTCTCGCCGATAGACTTCAAGCTCTCGGGCAGGGTGACGCTTGAAAGGTTGGAGCACTTATAAAACGCGCTCTTGCCTATGGAAGTAACTTCCCCGGATATTTCCGCGCTCTTTATGCTCTTGCAATTGTAGAAAGCGTAGTCGCTTATCTTTGTAACTTCTGCGGGTATTGCGAGATTTGCATTTAAAGTTTTATCAATATACAGATTGCCGCCATTGTTCAAAGGATTGGCTTCGGCATTGCCGAACGTTATGCCGCACCACGCCGCCAAGTCGGATATGTATATCTGTGAAAGATACGAGCAGCTTGCAAACGCGTTCTCGCCGATAGACTTCAAGCTCTTGGGCATGGTGACGCTTGAAAGGTTTTTGCATTGGTTAAACGCGTTTTCGCCTATTGATGTGATGCCCTCGGGCAGGGTGATGCTTGTTAAATTTTTGCACCCGTTAAACGCGCTGTTGCCTATTGCGGTTATCCCATCCGATACGGTCACCGCCGTAATGTATTCGCACCTGTATAATGCGTATTGGGATATTTCTTTACCGCCCGTAATTTCCACGGTTTTAAGCGACATAGGGACATTCAGGTAGTTGTCCGTATATTTATCCGCGCCGAAAATGTATCCGAAATGGGTTATCTCCGCCCCGTCGCCCGTAAACGGCAATTTTATGCTTGCAAGATTTGTACAACCGGTGAATGCGTTTTTGCCTACCGTCTTGACTTTGGCGGGGATTTCAAAGCTCTTTATCCCCTTGCAATTGCCAAACGCGTAATCGCCTATTGAGATAACGCTTTGAGGCAGAGAGACGTTTGCGAGAATTGTGCATTGGTTAAACGCGTTTGCGCCTATTGAGGTAACGCCCTCGGGCAGGGTGACGCTTGTGAGATTTTTGCACCCTGCAAACGCGTTTGCGCCTATTGAGGTTATACCATCTTTGACTGTCACCGACGTAACGTTTATGCACTCGAAGAATGCGTATTGGGAAATTTCTTTGCCGCCCGTAACGACTACGGTTTTCAGCGACGTAGGTACATATGTGCTGTTGTCCGTATATTTATCCGCGCCGAAAATGTAGCCGAAATGGGTTTTGTCCGACCCGTTGCCGGTATAGGGCAGGGTGATGCTCGCAAGATTTGAGCAGCTGTAGAAAGCGCTCTTGCCGACAGAAGTAACTCCGGCGGGGATCTCGGCGCTCTTTATACTGTCGCAATCGTAAAACGCGTAGTCGCTTATCTTTGTGACTCCGGCGGGTATTACAAGACTTTCCACGAGATTATTATCCACATACAGCTTGCCCGAATGGCTGAGGGGGTTTGCGTATCCGTTTTCAAAGGCCACTGCGCACCACGCCGCCAGGTCGGGTATATAGAGCTGTATCAGATGCGTGCAACCCGCAAACGCTTCGCCGCCGACAGACTTTAAGCTCTTCGGCAGGGTGATGCTTGCAAGGTTGGTGCACTTATTGAACGCGTTTGCGCCTATTGATGTAACGCCCTCCGGCAGGGTAATTGTCTTGAGGTTTGTGCAACCAGCAAACGCGCCGTCGCCTACGGAAGTTATCCCATCCGGCAAGATCACGCCCGTAATGTTTGCACAACCGTTGAACGCGTTTTGGGATATTACTTTGCCGCCCGTAATTTCCACGGTTTTCAAAGACGCGGGCACATAAGCGCTGTGGGCCGAATAATTGCCCGCCCCGAAAATGTAGCCGAAATGGGTTCTGCTGTCCGTACCGTCGCCGATATAGGGCAAAGTTATGCTTGAAAGGAGACTGCACCCCTCAAACGCGCCCAAGCCGAGCGACGTAACCGTTTTGGGAACCGTCAACTGCGTTATGCCCGAACATTTGCCGAACGCATAGCTGCCTATCGTCTTGACATTTTCGGGTATGGTTATCTCCTTAATATGCGTGCAATTGTAAAAGGCGTAGTCCTTGACCGCGGCGACATCGGCGGGAATGGCCAGCTTTGTCACGGGCACGTTGTCTAGATACAGCTCCGGCGCGCTGTTTACGGGGTTGGAAGAGGCGTTGCCGAAAGATATACCGCACCACTTGCTCAGATCGGTTATGTAAACGCCCTTAAGCGAAGAGCAATTGTAAAACGCGTCTTTGCCGATAGACTTCACGCTCTCGGGCACGGTTATACTGCCCAAGCGCGAGCAATTGTAAAACGCTCTTTCGCCCATGGAAGTCAATCCGCCCGGCACGGTTATGCCGGTGAGGTTGGTGCACCCCGAGAACGAGCCGTTTCCTATCTCAGTCGTTCCCTCTTGAAGGACGATATTGGTTATGCTTGTGCAGTTTATAAAGGCGTAATCGCCCACCTTTTTGACGGAAGAAGGAATCTCGAATTTTGCGGAGGCATTGTTGTTAAGATAGAGTTTGCGCGCGAAATACAGGGGATTGGAGTTTTCGCTTGAAAAGGCCGTTCCGCACCAAGCCGCCATATCCGTTATGTAAACGCTTGTAAGGCTTGTGCAATTAAAAAACGCGCTGTAACCCACCTTTGTCACGCCTTTCGGCATTGAAATTTTAGATAGTTTTGCACAGCCCGAAAACGCGCTTGCGCCTATTTCTTCCAGCTTGCTGTCCGCGCCGAACTCTACCGCGTTGAGGGCAGAGCAATTGTAGAAAGCGTTCATACCTATCACCGTCACGCTGTCAGGCACGACGACTTTCTTTATCGGCGAACAGCTGTAGAAAGCCCTGTCCGGTATTGCGGTTCCGCCCGTTAAAGTCACCGTCTGCAAGGACTCCGGCATACAGTTACGGTTATTTAAGTAATCTTCCGCGCCGAACAGCCAGCCGAAATGGGTTATGTTGTCCGTACCGTCGCCTATAAAGGGCAGGGTGAGGTTTGCAAGATTCGAGCAACCGCCGAACACGTTTCGGCCTATCGTCTTGACCTCGGCGGGGATCTCCAAGCCCTTTATGCTCTTGCAATTGTAGAAGGCGTAGTCGGCTATATTCGTGATTTCGGCGGGAATTACGAGATTTTCGGTTAAGACATTATCTATATACAGATCGCCGCTATTGCTCAAAGGATTGGCGTTGGCATTTGCCAAAGTCACGCCGCACCACGCGTTGATGTCGCGTATATTCACCTTCAAAAGAGCGGGGCACTTTGCAAACGCGTCCTCTCCTATCGTCTTTATGCTCTTGGGCAGGGTGACGCCTGAAAGGTAATTGCAACCGGAAAACGCGTTTTTGCCTATGGAAGTTACGCCGCCGGGCAGGGAAATTTCCTTGAGGCCGGAGCACCCGAGGAACGCGCCTTCGCCGACGGACATTATCCCGTCCGGCACGGTCACCGCCGTAATTTTTGCGCAACCGTTGAACGCGTTTTGGGGTATTTCCCTACCGCCCGTAAGGACTACGGTTTTCAAAGACGCAGGCACGTACTTCGCGCTGTCCTTGTAATCTTCCGCGCCGAATATCCAGCTTAAATGCGTCTTGTCGGAGCCGTTCCCGATAAAGGGCAACGTTATGCTTGAAAGGAGCTTGCACCCGCCGAACGCGCCCAAACCTACGGACGCGACCTTTGCGGGCAACGCTATCTTGGAAAGGCTTGAACAATTGTCGAAAGCTTTGCCGCCCACCGATGTCATGCCGCTTCCGATTTCCGCGCTTGCGAGGATCGTACAAGAGGCGAACGCCTCCTCCCCTATCGAGGTCACCGCGTCGGGTATTATTATTTTGGAGAGCTTGGAACACTTATAAAAGGCCTGTTTGCCTATCGAAGTCACGCTGTCGGGTATGGTTATATTGTTGAGTTTGGAGCAATTTTTGAACACCTCGTCGCCCAGCTTTCCCACTTTTTTCAAATCGTCGAATTTAACGCTTGAAAGGTTGGTGCAGTCCGAAAACGCGCCGTTGTCCAAAGAGGTCACCTTTGCCGGGATCTCGACGGAAGAAAAGTTATTACCGCAACCTGCGAACGCATAATCGCCTATCGAAGTCAACCCGGCCGAAAGCTTTGTAATGCCGAGGCTCAGGCACTCCCCGAAAGCGTTTGCGCCTATTTTTGTCACGCTGTCGGGTATATTTACGGTTTTTAGGCCGTCGCACCCGTAGAATGCGCCGCTGCCTATCACATCTCCGCCCGTAATGGTGACGGAGCTCAATCCATCGGGGACAAAATTCCCGTTGCCGACATATGTATCCGCGCCGAAAATGTAGCCGAAATGGGTTATGTTGTCCGTACCGTCGCCTATAAAGGGCAGGGTAATGCTTATAAGGTTGTCGCATCCGCCGAACGCGTTGAAGCTTATCGAGGTCACGTTTTTGGGCACGGTTATCCTTTCAATGCCTTCGCATCCGTAGAAGGCGTAGGAGCCGATAGAGGCCACGTCGCTTCCGATCGTCACGCTGTTTAAATCGGCATATCCGATAAATGCGTAGCTGTTGATTTTTGTCACGCCCGCGGGGATAATCAGCTGTCTTACGATAGCATTGTTAAGGTATAAGTTGCCCTCGTAACACAGCGGATTGGCAAAGTTGCCCGAAAAGTTTATTTCACACCACGCCTTTATATCCGATAAATATATCCTCGTCAGGTTGAGGCAATTGTAAAAGGCGTTTGCGCCTATATTTTTCACGCTCTTGGGTATAGTGAGATCGCCGAGCTTTATGCACCCCGAAAAGGCGTACTCCCCTATCGAGGAAAGCGCGCTGTCCCCGCCAAAATCCGGGGAGCTTAATTGGATGCAATTGTTGAACGCATAACCGCCGATTGATGTTAAGCCGTCCGGCACGTTTATTCCGTATAGATCCGCGCAACCCGAAAACGCGTAATCTTCAATTGTGACGATATTTTCCGAAAGGGTTATTTCCCCCATGCCGTCGCAGTCTTGAAACGCGCCCTCGCCTATCGCCGTTACGGGATAGGTGCCGTAATATGCGGGGATCGCGAGGCTTTCCACCGCCTTGCCGGAAAAGCCCTCTACCGCGTAAGAGCTGTTGTCTTTATTCAGTTCGAACTCCAGGTCGTAGCCCACCGCAAACGGATCGGAAAGCTTCATTGAGTCTATTTGCATATTGGCCGTAAACATAAGCCCTTCCGTCATCGTGACTTCGTATACTATGCGGTAGTTTTTCTCCTCCATGCGGTTTTGGGGCACGCTGTAGCGGGTGGTTATAAGGAAGATATAATCCTCCTTGCCCTCCTTTATGTTGCCCGTAGCCGCCTCGTGCAAGGTCGCGTCCAGAAGGTTGCTGTCGCACACGGAAGTGGATATGACGAAGTTATCCTCCGCAAAATAGAAATTGCTGATTTTGCAGTCGAGCACGAGGTAATAGATCTCGCCCTGCTCCAGATCGAGATTTTCATGCAACCTGTCCTCGCGGAGCTCGCCGTTGGGGCACTCCGCGTCGCTGGTTATCGTATATCTGTATTCTATTCCTTCTTCGTAGGTCAGATATTCAGAGACGGGGGGCGTCGAACCGTCGTCCGATTTACCGCCGGAGCATGCGGAGATCCCCGCCGCCCCGCAACACAAAAATATCGTCGCTATTATTCCGATTAAAAACTTTTTCATGATTTTATCCTATGTTTTATACTTTGCGCTTCCAGGTATATATACTAAATTTGCTTTTCAGATAATTTGCGTTTTGCGTCGTGTTATCGACAGTCACGGCGGTGCCTGACGGACTGATTACGGAGTGGTATATTATCCAGCCCGTTGTATTTTTGAACGTCGCGCTTTTAAGGCCGGAACAACCGCCGAACGCGTCGGAGCCTATATAAGTAACGCTTGCGGGTATCTCTATACTGCCTATCTTATTGCTGTAGAAAAACGCTTCCTCGCCTATCGAGGTCAATCCCTCCGACAGCGTCACCGTACCCAGATTCGTGCATTCCGAAAACGCTCTCATCCCTATGGAAGTCACGCATTGGGGAATATAAACTTCGGTTATGTTGACGTTTTGATAAAACGCGTAGTCATAAACGGCGTAGTTTTTCCCGAAGGGTTTATCCGGCAGCCGGAGAACCTGCTCTTCGCCTATATAAGACAGCAAATACTCGTCCGCACCGTCGTCGAAAAAGACGTAATTGCCGGAAGTTTTTATCTTGCTTTCATCCGACGGGCCGCTCACTTTGAGGGCGTTTTTGGCGACGTAACCGTAGCTGTCCTCCCCAGCGGTTATGGGCAGGGTGGAGAGATTGATAACTTCCGCCAATTTATAGCAACCATTAAAGGCGTTTGTCCCGATAGTCTTTACGTTTGCGGGTATGGTTATGCTTACAAGATTCTTACACTCCCAGAACGCCTGGCTTTCAAGCGTTTCAAGCGCGCTGTCCGGGGCGAAAGATACAGTTGTAAGCTTCGTGCAGAGATGGAACGCGTTGGAACCGATATAAGTCACGCTCGCGGGGATCGTAATTTTTACAAGGCCGGAGCAATAGCTGAACGCCCCGTTTTCCAATTCGCCTATGCCTTCTTCGAATGTCACTTCCGAAAGTGATGTGCACCTTAAGAACGCGTCATAGTATATCCCTTTGATATTTGCGGGTATTTTTATGCTCTTCAGACTTGTACATTCGGAGAACGCATACTCGTCGATATATTTCGCGCTTTGGGGTATATTTATGTTTTGAAGGCTTGAGCACTGCGCAAAGACATATTTGCGAATGCCGATAAGGCCTTCGGGCAGGGTTATATCGGTAAGGCTTGTGCATTTCTGGAACGCATAATAATCTATATCCGTGATCTGCGGAGATAAGACGACTTTTTTGAGCTTGGTGCAACTATCGAACGCGTTGCCGCCTATATATGTCAATTCTCCCTGCAGGATCACGTTTTCTATATTGCCACAGCCCCTGAACGCGTGAGCGCTTATATTGTCGCTGCCCGTGACGGTCACGGTTTTCAAAGACGCGGGCACATAAGAGTTGTTGGTTGAGTATGAGTACGCGCCGAATATCCAGCCCAAAAAGGCATTTCCCGTGCCGCCGCCCACATAAGGCAGGGTGATGCTTGAAAGGTTTGTGCACCCCGAGAAAGCGCTTTGGCCTATGGAAGTCACGGTCGCGGGGATTGTCACACCGGCAAGCGCCGTGCAACCGGAGAAAGCGCTTTGGCCTATCGTGGTTACGGTTGAGGAAATTGTCACCCCTATGATTGAAGTGCAATTTGCGAACGCGGCGACGCCTATGGAAACCAATCCGTTGGGTAAAATTATTTCCGAGCCGCCGAATCCCGCAAAAATGTACGGCTTCAGGTTCTCGATGGAAGAAGGAACATTGAGAGTCCGCTCGTAATCCTGGGAGCCGTTGAGGTAGAGTTTGTGCGCATAATACAGGGGATTTGAGCCCAGATCGCCGAAATCGATATTGCACCACGCGTCTATATCGGGGACGTGTAACTCCGCAAGGCTATTACAATTGGAAAACGCTCCGTTCCCCACGTCGGTCAAGCCCTTGCCCACGGTCACGCTTTTGAGCCCTTTACAGCCGTTGAACGCATATGATTCGATTGTGGTTACCCCATCGTGCAGGATAACGCCTTCGAGAGCCGCGCGGTCTTCAAATTGGCGCGCTCCTATAGTAGTTATAGCTTCGGGTATGGTTATTGTCCCCTTTACCTTCAGGGGAATGTGCAAGAACTCCGTTTGGTCTTTATCGTACAAAATTCCGTCGAGGCTCGAAAACTTTTCGTTGCCCGCCTCTACCGTTATGCTTTCGAGGCCGGAACAGCCGTCAAACGCCCATTTGCCTATTTCCGTTACGCTTTTGGGTATGCTCAGATCGTTTAGCTTTTTGCAGTCCTCGAAAGCACATATGCCTATAGCTGTCACGCTTTGGGGGATATTCACGCTTTCTATGCTCCCGCAATTGTAGAAGGCGAAATCCTTGATCTTCTCCACGCCCCGGGGTATATCCAGCGAGACGATCGGCTCGTTATCCGCGCCGTACAGCGTCTCCGCAATGGCGAGAGGATTGGACAGCGCGTTCGAAAAATCTATATTGCACCACGCCGCCAAGTCGGTTATATATACGGCTTCAAGATTGAGGCAATTGCTGAACACGTTGTCGCCTACGGAAGTCAGGCTCTTGGGTATTTTTATGCTCGTAATGGCGCATTTTGAAAACGCGGCGTTGTCTATCGCGGTCAGCCCCTCGGCAAGCTCCAGCACGGAAAGGTTGGTACAATCGCAGAACGCTTCGTAGCCTATTGTTTCCAGGCCCTTCGGGAGCACCGCCTTTGTAAGGCCCTTGCACCCTTTGAAAGCCCCGCTTCCTATAGAGATAAGACCCTCCGACATGGTTATGCTTTCGAGGCTCGCGCAATTGTAGAATACGTTCTTCTTTATCTGCGTCACGCCGGGAGATAATACGACGTCTTTTATGAGGCTTCCGCCCACGTAAAGCTTATCCGTATAGTACATGGGGTTGGACCAATCGCTCGCGAAATCTATCTCGCACCAGGTATTTATATCGGCGACGTATACTCCCTCAATGCCTTCGCAATCGGAGAACGCGTCGCTGTATATGGCTTTTATGCTCTTGGGTATATCAACGCGCGTAATGCCCGTGCAACCCGAGAACGCGTATGCGCCCACATTTTCCACGCCTTCCGGAATGAAGGGGCGGGAAAGCTGTGCGCAATTCAAAAACGCCCTTTGCCCGATTTTTGTAAGGCTCCCCGGCGCGGCGTATACGACGGTTGCCAAAGACGAGCAGCCCGAGAACGCGTAGTCGGCGACTTCCGTAAGATTTTGGGATAGGGTTACGCTTTCAAGGCTTATGCAATCCGAGAAGGCGTGGCTACCGAATGTTTCAAGCAATTCGGGCAAGGCTATGCCGCTCAACGCGGCGCACCCGCTGAAGGCGTATTCCCCGAGAGTTTCAAGCTTTGCGGGCAAGGTTATGCCGTCCAGGGCGGCGCACCCGCCGAACGCGTATTTCCCGAGGGTCTGCAAATTTGCCGGCAAGGTGATGCCGTTTAAAAGTGCACAGTTGTAGAAAGCATAGTCGCCTATCGAGGTTACGCTGTCGGATATTTGTATGCTCTTCAGATTTTCACAGTCGGAGAACGCGCTTTGGCCTATCGAAGTCACTTGGCTGTTTATAACCGCGCTTTCAAGGGCGCTGCAGCCGACGAACACGCTATCCCCGATCTCCGACACATTGCCGGATATCTTCACATTTTGTATATATTTGCACCCGTCAAACGCGTTGGGAGCTAAAGATTTTACGTTTGTTATCTCCACGTTTTTAAGGGATTCGGGCACCTTTGCGGCGTTCTGTTTGTAACCCGACGCGCCGAAAATGTAGCCGAAATAAGTCTTGCTTTCAGTGCCGTTGCCCATAATGCCGCTGCCCGTAAACGGCAAGGTCATGCTTTCAAGCGAAGTGCACCCTTCAAAAGAACTCTCCCCGACAGACGTCACGCTGTCGCCTATGATTACGCTTGTAAGATCCTTCATCCCGTAGAAAGCGTACTTATTTATAACTTTCACGGGCGACGTTATATTAAACTGCGTGACGAGGTTTTCCCCCTCGTAAAGCTTGTGGGCATAGCACAGCGGGTTGGAATATAAGTTCTCGAATTTCATGTTGCACCACGCGCTTGCGTCGGGCACGATGACCTCTTTAAGCGCGCTGCAACTGAAGAAGGCATCTTGTTCCATCTCGACCGCGGGGGAAAGAACGGTCACTTTCTCAAGCATGGTGCAGTCCCTGAACGCGGTGCTTCCCACTGACGTTACCAAAGCGGGTATCTCTATGCTTTTAAGTTTTTCGCATCCGTAGAACATCGAGGCGGGGATCTCTTTCAGCTCGCTGTCCTTTTCAAATGTAACGGAGGCAAGGCTTGTGCAATTCTGGAATGCAAACATCCCGATGTTGTACACGCCTTTGGGAATGGTTATGCTTTTAAGGCTCCTGCAGCCGGAGAATGCGTCAAGGTATATGTTTTTGAGTTCGCTATCCTGCGCGAAAGTCACCGAGGCAAGGTCCGTGCAATTTTTGAACGCGGAGTAGTTTATTGCGCTTACGTGTTTGGGAATATCTATTTTCTTCAAACTCTTACAGCCGCTAAACGCGTTTGCCCCTATCGCGCCTATCCCTTCGGGTAAAACCACGCTTTGGATGTTATCGCACAAATAGAAGGTATTTGAGTCCACATTGCCCCCCGTGAGCACGACGTTTTTGATCGAGGCGGGCACGTAATTGTTTTGCGTTTGATCGCCGGTCGCGCCGAAAATGTAGCCGAAATAGGCCACCTGGCGGCCGTTGCCCGTGAAAGGCAGGGTAATGTTTACAATCGATGTGCACCCGGCAAACGCGCTTTGCCCGATAGTCTTGACCGACGTAGGCACGGTTATATCCGTAAGGCCCGTGCAACCGGAGAACGCCCCGCCCGCAATTTCGCTTATTTCGCCCTGTATCTGCACATTTTCAATTCCCGTACAGCCGGAGAACGCGTTTTCGCCCACTCTCACTCCGCCCGAAAGAGTCACGCTCTTTAAAGTTACGGGTACGAATTGCCCGTTGTCCTCGTAGCCGTCCGCGCCGAAAATGTAGCCGAAATGGGTCTTGGCGGAACCTATGTAATAGGGCAACGTCATGCTTGCAAGGCTTGCGCAACCTGAGAACGCGCCTTTTTCTATGGCCGTAACGCTGTCCGGTATGACTATTTCCGTCAGCTTTTCACAGCCCGAAAACGCGCGCTCGCCTATATCTTCCGCCGCGCTTTCACCTGTAAATTGCACTGCGGCAAGCTGTTTGCAATTAAAAAACGCTTCGGCCGCGACGGAAGTCACTCCGGCGGGTATATCTATCGCTTTCAACGCACCGCATCCGGAGAACGCGCCGTTTCCCAATGTATTGAGCTCCGCGGGGAGAACGACGTCCGCAAGGGCAACGCAACCCGAAAAGGCGCTTTCTCCTATCGCGGTCGCGCCCGCGGGTATATCTATACTTGTAAGCTTTGCACAGCCCGAGAACGCGCCCGCGCCTATCTCTTCCAGCGCGCTTTTTTCGCCGAAATCCACGCTCGCCAGATTGCCGCAATTTTTAAACGCGTCCGCAGGAACGGAAGTTACCCCCGCCGGAATGGTTATACCCTTTAAATTGCCGCAACCGGAAAAGACTCCTTCGCCCATGGTCGTCAGCTCCGATGGCATGGCGACTTGCTCGAGGGCCGTGCAACCGGATAGCGCGTTTTTGCCCAAAGTCGCGATAGAGTGACCGAGACCGACGTTTACAAGCGAGGTGCAGTTCTGGAAAGACCCCTCCTCTATCTCCTTTACGCCGACGGGCGCGACTATTTTCCTTAAATCTTTATTGCCCTTGAACGCGTCCGCGTATATGGATGTTATGGGATATGTGCCGAAGTAAGCGGGAATGGCTATGCTTGTGACTTCCTTGTTTATCATGCCCCGTACGGCGTACTCCGTCCCCTGGGAATTTGTAATTAAGTCTATGCCGTTGCCCACCGCCAGCGGCGTGGATTTGCCGAGGCCGCTTATCTCGAAATCGGCGGTCAAAAGGAGGCCGTCAGTCATCTTCACTTCGTACACGATGCGGTAGTATTTTTCCTCTTCGCGCTCCTGCGGGACGGTGAAATAGGTGCTGATTACGTAGAGATAATCGTCCACTACCTCGTCGAATCTGCCCGTCGCCGCTTCGTGCAAGGTGGCGGTCAAACCGTTGCTGTCGCAAATGGACGCCGAAACGGTGAAATTATCATCCGCCCAATTGAAGTTGCGGAAAGTGCAATCGAGGACGAGATAATAGGTTTTGCCCTGCTCCAACGTCATATTTGAGTGCAACCTGTCGTCGTCTATGTTGCCGTTGGGGCACTCCTCGTCGCTGGTTATGGCGAAGCGGTAGTCTATATCCTCGCTGTAAGTGAGATATTTGATATCCTCCACCACATATCCGTCATCCTTTTTTCCGCACGCCGAAAGGCATGCCGCGCCGAGGAGCGCGCAACAGATAAACACTGCCGATATAATTCCCAATAAAATCCTTTTCATAATTTCACCGTAATGATTTGTCATTTTATAATCAACTGCGTTGCCGGAAATACTCAATACCGACGCCAATAATCGAAGCAGTATTCCTTCGTCAAAAATTCTGCATTTTGCGCGGGGTCATCAACATTTATGCTCTTGGCCCTTGACATATTGCTGTTTTCGGAAATTTTCCAGCCGCTCTTGTTTTCAAATATGATTTCGGTCAGATCATTGCACACAATTGCGAATTTGGCGATGGAAGTCACATTTTTGGGTATGGTCAAACTTGTTATTTTGCAGCCGGTTATCGCGCCCTCGGCGATAGAAGTTACGCTGTCCGGAATGATAACTTCCGTCTTGGCTTCCGCAACTTTTATTATTTCGGTCGCATTTTTATTATACAGAATTCCGTCACTGCTTGAAAAATTTTTATTGTTTATATCCACGTCAAAGCTTTCAAGTCTGAAACAGCCGGCGAACGCGTCCACGCCTATCGCCGATACGCTTGCGGGTATGGCTACGGTTGTAAGGTATATGCAACCCTCGAACGCAAAATCGCCTATCGAGGTTACGCTTGCGGGGATTTCCAACTCTTTAATGTTCCAACAATCTTTGAACGCGCTTTCGCCTATCTTTGTTACGGTGTCGGGTATGGTTATGCTTCCGTCATACCCGCTGAAAGCCCCCGTCTTTAATTCGGTTACTCCCCTCGGTATGTCCAGAGTTTCCAAACGCTCACCGTTTAAGTAGAGATACGCGCTTTGCAGCGGATTGGATCTAAATTCTATGTTGCACCAGGCCGCAAGGTCGGAAATATGAACCTCGCTCAATTTGTCGCAATATTCGAAATTATAACCGACGTACGTTAAACTTGCAGGCAAAGTTATACTCGTAAGGTTGCCGCAACGCTCAATCGCATCGTAGGCTATTGTCTTTATGCCCTCCGGTATGATCAAGCTATTAAGATTTGTCAATCGTTTATAGCCGTTAAATACTTTTTCACCCAGACCCGTTACGGGACACACGCCGTAATATGCGGGCACGGTGAACTCCTCCCCAACTTCATCGGGTACGGATGTCAACGTGTAAGAGCGGTTATCCTCATTGAGCGTAAATTTATAAGATTGGTCGTAGCACACGGCAAATGTGGGAGATAACCCCAGCCCGTCCACCTGCATATTTACGGCAAAGCCGGAATTTGTCCCGGGGACGACTTTATAGATTACGCGGTATGATCTTTCTTCCCCGCGGTTTTGGGGAACTTTATAGCGGGTGGTTATCATGCTGAAATCATACATCGACTGCTCTTCATAGTTCGAGGTGTTCGCCTCTTGCAAGGTGGCGGAGGCTTGCCATTCATCAACTATCGCCATTACTTCGAAGTTTTCATCCGCCCAATTGAAGTTGTGGAATTTCAAGTCCAGCACGATATAATATGTACTGCCCTTATACGCGTCGTAATCGCTGTACAGCGGCGAATCTTCCTCTATATTGCCGTCGGGACAATCATAATCGCTTGCTACCGCAAAACGATAGTCTATATCATCGGTATATGTTTCAAACGCGCCCACGGGCTTTTTCCTGCTCGTATTTGTGTTTGTATCAGCGTTATTATTGCCCGAGCACGCGGAAAGCGCGCCCAACCCGAGTATCATAAATATTGCCGATAATAAGCCTATAAAAATCTTCTTCATAATTATTCCCGTTTACCCCGCCGTTTCGGCGGTTGGGTTTGGGCGGTTTCACCCCCCCTCGGCCGCATTATTTTGCGCCGTTTGTCATGAGTGCCGCCAATAATAATCGCTGTATGTGTTCTTTAAATTTTCCGCGTTCAGCGCCGTATCGGTTACGTCCAGGGCCTGGTAATCGGAGTCGCCCGACCTCGACCTTTCCCAAACCGCAGTGGACTCAAACGTCACGTTTTTGAGGTTTTTGCAATTGCGGAAGGCCTGCCGCAAGATGAATCGAATATTTTTCGGTACGGTGAACTCCTCAAGCGCGGTGCACCCGTAAAAACAACTTACGCCTATTATTTCGCACTTGCTGTCCTCGCCGAAATCGACGTTTGAAAGCAGCGTGCAATCCGCAAACGCACCGTCGCCCAATTCCGTCACGTTTTGGGGAATTACGATATTCCTCAAACCCGTGCACCCGTCGAAAACTCTGCCGCCTATTTTCGTCAGGCTTGCGGGCAAAGTTATGTCGCTTATTGCGCGGCAGGTATCGAACGCAAAGTCGTCAATGGTTTCAAGCTTGCTGTTTTTACCGAAATTCACGCTCTGAAGTTTTAAACAACTCTCGAAAGCCATCTCCCCTATAGTCAAAAGGTTGCTGTTATCCCCGAAGTCCACGCTTTTGAGCGCTTGGCAGAAGTAAAACGCCCTTACTCCCACCGATGTAAGGCTTGCGGGCAAAGTGACGCTTTCCACATAGTTGCACCCGTAAAACGCCATTTCGTCCAGCTTATCGCCGCCCGTTATAGTCACGGTTTTCAAAGAAGCGGGCGCAGTGTAATTGTCGCTTCCGTCTTCCGCATTAAAGATATATGCGAATTTGGTATTTTCCGCGCCGTCCCCAACATAAGCGAGAGTCGCGCTTTCAAGGCCGGAGCAAGATTTGAAAGCCCCTTTGCCTATCGAGGTGACGCAGTCCGAAATAGTTATGCTTTCGATATTTACGCAACCGGAGAACGCCTCCTTGCCTATCGATTTAACGCCGCCCTCTATGACGACGCTTTTCAGTTTATCATAGCCGAAGAAGGTGTAATCGCCTATTTTTTCGGGCCCGGAAGTCAAATGGAGGCTCGTCAGAAGTTCTCCGCCGATATATAGGTTTTTGCTCTTGGTTCCGCTGTAACGCGAATAGTACAGCGGGTTGCAATTAAGCCCGTCCTCAAACTTGATTTTGCACCAATCGGCCAATTCGGCGACATAGATGTTTTCAAAGTAGGAACATTCTTCAAAAGCGTCCTTTTTTATTTCGGTTATGCACGAGGGAATTGTCAGGCTTTCGAGATAGGTACACCTTTCGAACGCGCTCTCGCCGATAGCCGTTACGGGGAATGCGCCGTAGTGATCGGGGATCGTGTAAACGCGCTCCTTAAACTTGTCGGACGACGACGGCCCCATAATTGTGTAAGAGCTCCTGTCGTCGTTGAGGGCGAATTTCATCACGTATCCCGCCGAATATGTGGGAGATAACCCCAGCCCGTCCACTTCCATATTGGCCGCAAATCCGCTATCCCCCGCGACCACTTCGTAAACTACGCGGTAAGACTTTTCCTCCCCGCGGTTTTGGGGAACTTTGTAGCGGGTGGTTATCGTATAGAAATCGCCGTCCGTCTGCTCGTCATAGTCCGAGGTGTTCGCCTCATGCAGGGTGACGGTCAAGCCTTGGGGGTTGCTGATCATCGCATTTATCGCGAAGCCTTCGCCCGCCCAATTGAAATTGTAGAATTTCAAGTCAAGCACGACGTAATATGTACTGCCGGTCGCCATATCGTAGTCGGCGTAAAGCCTGCTTTCGTTTATGTTGCCGTTGGGGCTGTCCTTGTCGCCGGTTATGGCAAAGCGGTAGTCTATATCTTGGGTATAAGCGGCGTATTCGGCTAAGTTGCTGTGTCCCGAACCGCCTCCGCCGCCGGAATTGCCCGAACATGCGGAAAGGCTTATCGCGCCGAAAGCAGCGCAACAGATAAACAATATTGATATAATTCCCAATATAAACTTTCTCATAATTTCACCGTAAATCAGCTATCGTAGCGATGCCAATAAAAACCGCAATACTTACTTGCCAAAAACGTTGCGTTGTCGGCGGGGTTATTGACATATACATTGGCTGTACTTGACATATTTTCCACTCGTGAAACTTTCCACCTAACAGTATTTTTGAATGTAACCTCTTTAAGATTTGTGCAATTCACGAACGCATATCCGCCGATGTTAGTTACACTGTCACCTATGGTTACACTTTTAAGGCCTGTGCAACCCCCAAACGCATAATCACCGATTGATGTTACACCGTCACCTATGGTTACACTTTTAAGGCCTGTGCAATTTTCAAACGCACGATTGCCGATTGATGTTACACTGTCGGGTATGGCTATACTTTCAAGGCTTGTGCACTCATAGAACGCATATTTTATTTCTGTCACTCCTTGCAACATATCGGCGGTAATTTCGGTTAAAAGATTATTATTTAAATAAAGGTTGTGTGCATATCTCAAAGGGTTAGCAGAAATATATATATAATAATTATCATAAATAAACTCGATATTACACCAAGCTTTTATATCCGTTATGTATACGCTTTCAAGATTTGTACACTCATAAAACGCATTCTCGCCTATAGAAGTTACACCGTCGGGGATGGTTATACTTTTAAGGCTTGTGCAATCTTCGAACGCATATTCTCCGATTGCTTCAAGCTTACTTTCGCCGCCAAAATTTATACTTTCAAGGTTAGCACAACCATTGAACGTATATTTACCGATTGAAGTTACTCTGTCGGGTATAGTTATATTTGTAAATTTTGTGCAATTATAGAACGCAAACTCGCCGATAGAAGTAACGCTGTCTGGTATGGTTATACTTGTAAGACTTGTGCAATCCCTGAACGCACTCCCGCCGATAGAAGTTACGCTGTTAGGTATTATTATGCTTGCAAGGCTGTAGCAACCCTCAAACGCATACTCACCGATAGAAGTTACACTGTCGGGTATTGTTATGCTTTCAAGGCTGTAGCAACCCTCAAACGCATAATCACCGATTGATGTTACACCGTCAGATATTTTAACTTCGGTTTTAGTTTGCGGCACCTTTACTATTTCGGTTTTAGTCTTGTTGTATAATATACCGTCCCGACTTGAATAGTTTTTATTATTCACATCCACGTCAATGCTTATAAGGCTAGTTAAACCCGCGAATACACCGCCGTCGATAGAAGTTATACTTTCGGGAATTGATATGTTAGTAAGGCTTGTGCAACCGTAAAACGCATCACTGCCGATAGTATTAAGTTTACTGTTATTGCCAAAAGTTATGCTTGTAAGACTTGTGCAATTATAAAACGCATCCTCGCCTAAAGAAGTTACGCCGTCGGGTATGGTTATACTTTTAAGGCTTGTGCACTCACGGAACGCATCGTCGCCGATTGATGTTACACTGTCACCTATGGTTACACTTTTAAGGCTTGCGCAACCACTGAACGCATACTCACCGATAGAAGTTACACTATCGGGTATAGTTATGCTTTCAAGGTTTGTACACTCATAGAACGCATAAATGTCGATAGTTGCAAGTTTGCTGTTATCACTGAAATTTGCATTTTCAAGGCTTGTGCAATTATAGAACGCATGATCGCCGATATATGTTACGCCGTTGCCTATGATTATACTTTCAAGGTTTGTGCAATTCCAAAGCGCGCCGTATAATATATTGCCGCCCGTTATTGTTACCGATTTTAATTTTTCGGGTATGTAATATGTGGCAGAATTATTATCAACTAAACTTGAGCTATAATTTTGTTTAGTAACTTTGCCTCCGGTATAATCCTCTTTGCCGAAAATATATCCGAACAAAGTGCTTGAAGATGCAATTGTATCGCTTTTACTTCCTCCGAAAAACGGCAATGTCATGCTTGCAAGATTTGAGCAACCACTAAACACACCCGCGCCGATTGAAGTTACGCCATCCGGTATGGTTATGCTTTTAAGGCTTGTGCAATTCAAGAACGCATCTTCGCCGATAGTTTCAAGCTTACTTTCATCGCCAAAATTTATGCTTTCAAGGTTAGTGCAACCATTGAACGTATACTTGCCGATAGAATTTACACCGTCACCTATAATTACGCTTATTAGACTTGTACAATTATAAAACGCATTCTCGCCTAAAGAAGTTACGCCGTCGGGGATGGCTATACTTTTAAGGCTTGTGCAAACACGGAACGCATAATCGTCTATAGTTTCAAGTTTGCTGTTATCACTGAAATTTGCATTTTCAAGGCTTGTGCAATTATAGAACGTATACTTGCCGATTGAAGTTACACCGTCACCTATAATTACGCTTGTAAGACTTTTGCAATTATAAAACGCATTTTCGCCTAAAGAAGTTACGCCGTCGGGGATGGTTATACTTTTAAGGCTTGTGCAATCTTCGAACGCCCACTCGCCGATAGAAGTTACGCTGTTGGGAATAATTATACTTGTAAGATTTGTGCAACGTGAGAACGCATAATCGCCGATTGATGTTACACTGTCGGGTATGGCTATACTTTCAAGGCTTGTACAACTATTGAAGGCATGATCGTCGATAGTTTCAATTTTGCTGTTATCACTGAAATTTACGCTTTCAAGGCTTGTGCAACCCCCGAACGCCCACTCGCCGATAGAAGTTACACCGTTGGGTATAGTTATGCTTTTAAGGCTTGTACAATTCAAGAACGCATCTTCGCCGATGGAAGTTACACCGTCGGGTATAGTTATATTTGTAAGATTTGTGCAACGTGAGAACGCACTGTTTCCGATAGAAGTAACGCCTTCGGGTATGGTTATGCTTTCAAGCGAAGAGCAATTTTTAAAAGATTCTTCTTTTATCTCGGTTATACCGGTGGACAAGCTGACTTTTTTAATATTTTTATTTTCTTTGAAAGCTTCCGCCGCGATTCCGGTTATGGGATATTTGCCGAAATAGGCGGGAATGGCTACATTTTCCAACTCTTGATCTTTTAAGCCGTTTACTATATATCCCGTTTTGTCATCGTTAAGCGCCAAAGTCATACCGGCGCCCACAGCGAGAGGGGCGGATTTCCCGAGGCCGCTAATCTCGAAATCGGCAGTTAAAAGCAACCCGTCGGTCATCTTCACTTCATAGACGACGCGGTAGGCTCGCTCCTCTTCTCGGTTTTGCGGGGTGCTGTAACCGGTGGAAATTATGTACTTGCAATCTTCCACACTCTCTTCAAAGTCGCTTGTCGAAGCTTCGTGCAAAGTCGCCGTCAAGCCGTTGCTGTCGCATATGGACGTGGCTATGGTGAAATCATCCCCGGCCCAATTGAAATTGTGAAAATTGCAGTCAAGTACTATATAATATGTTTTGCCCTGCTCCAACGCCATGCTTGTATGCAGTTTACCGTCGCTGATATTGCCCGCGGGGCACTCCTCCTCGCTTGTTATAGTCAAGCGGTAGCCGATATTGTCGTTGTACGCAAGATATTTATCGACGGAGACCCCGCCCGTTTTATCCCCGGAGCATGCGGAAAGCGCGACGGCCCCGCCGCATAAAAATATTAAAGTTGTAATCAAAAGTACAAACTTTCTCATAATTTCACTTTAAATCAGTCGTCGTAACGCTTATAATAGGTATCGCAATATGTCCACGCGAGATTTTGCGCGTTCAGGGCGGGGTTATCCACCGAGACCCGCGTTGCACCCGCCTGCCAGCCGGTTGTATTTCCTATAGTCACTCTTTTTAATTTTTCGCACCCCTTGAAGGCCCGCCAGCCGATATAGTTTACGCTTGCGGGTATATCTACGCTTTCGAGGGCGGAACAATTGCGGAAAACGTCGTCGCCGATCGAGGTAAGCACGCTGTTTTCGCCGAAGTTTACTTCGCTAAGCTTTTTATCGTTCCAGAATACGCCGCGGTCCAAACTTTCAAGCTTGCTGTTGTTCCCGAAATTGACGCTTACAAGGCTTGTGCAATAATCAAACGCGCTTTCGCCTATAGTGGTCAGGTTGCTGTCGTCCGAAAAAGTAAGGCTCTCGATTGTCGTATACCGGAATGCGCCGTACTTGATTTCGGTTACGGATTTGGGAATTACCATTTCTTGAAGGTTGTAGCACTGGTAAAACGCTTTATACCCGATAGACGTAACGCCGTCGGGTATATTTATGGCCGTTCCCTTAAAACCGATGAAGGCGCTATCCTTTATTTCTGTTATCCCCTGAGGAATATCAAGCGTTTCCAGAAGCTCCCCGTTGAGGTATAAATTTCCGTAGTTTAACATGGGGTTGGAAAAATCCTCCGCAAAATCTATCTTGCACCACGCCTCGAGATCCGTGATGTAGATATTCCCCAAACCGGCTATGCCTTGGCCTTCTTCCACCTCGGTCATGAATTGTATTGTCTTGGGAAGATATAAATCGGCCCCGTTTGTATCGCCGAAAGCCCCGCCCTTTACCGAGGTAACGGGATAAGCCCCGTAATACTCGGGCACCACAATTGTCCTCGCAAGCCTGTCGCGCGGGCCCGTGACCATGTAGGAGATGTTGTCCTCGTTTGGCGCCATGAAAAGGTCGTAGTCCACGCCGAAAGTCAAGGACTTGCCCAGCCCGTCCACCTCCATATTGGCCGCTATACCGCTATCCCCCGCGACCACTTCGTAAACTACGCGGTAGGACTTTTCCTCTTCGCGGTTTTGGGGAACTTTGTAGCGGGTGGTTATCGTATAGAAATCGCCGTCCGTCTGCTCGTCATAGTCCGAGGT
>CANREJ010000021.1 GCA_947629665.1 uncultured Clostridia bacterium | reverse complement strand
CGCGCCCGATAAGCCTTTTTCTGAGATGAACTTTGAGCAAGCCTTAATATCGGGCTTTGTGTTTAGTCTTTTTAAAATATCGTCGTGCCAGGCAAGCCGCATAAAATAGTTTCTTTCGCGTTCCAAGGATATAAGGGGGGTTCCCAACATTTTGGGGGTAAGCCTGAAATCCGCCGTGTCCTGCCTGAGCGAAATTGAATATTCCGCCCGCGAAGTCATCATTCTGTACGGTTCGTCCGTTCCTTTTGTTACCAAGTCGTCTATAAGAACGCCTATATAACCCTCGTCCCGTCCGATGATGAGCGGCTCTTTCCCCAAAATTTTGAAAGCGGCGTTAATTCCCGCAATAAGCCCCTGCGCGGCGGCTTCTTCGTAGCCCGAAGTTCCGTTTATTTGCCCTGCCGTATAAATGCCCTCTGTTTTTTTGAATTCAAGGGTGGGATAGATATCCAAAGAGTCTATGCAATCGTACTCTATGGCGTACGCGTAGCGCATTATTTCGCAATTTTCAAGCCCTTGTATTGAGCGGTACATTTTAACCTGCACGTCGTGCGGCATAGAAGTGGACATACCCTGAACGTAAATTTCATCGGTATCTTCGCCCTCGGGTTCAAGGAAAATCTGATGTCTTTCCTTATCTGCAAAACGAACTACTTTAGTCTCTACCGAAGGGCAATATCTCGGTCCCGTACTCTTGATTTCGCCGTTATAAATAGGTGAGCGGTCAAGATTTTCCAAAATAATTTTGTGCGTTTCGGGGTTGGTATAAGTTATAAAACAGCGTTTTTTATTTTCAGGCTGTTTTTCGTGCAGAAAAGAAAAAGGAGGAATGTCATCCTCGCCGTCCTGTTCGGCGCATTCGTTGAATTTAATGGTTTTTCCGTCGAGACGGGCGGGAGTGCCCGTTTTAAACCGCCGTACGGAAAAACCCAATTTTATCAAGCAGTCTGTAAGCGCGTTTGCGGGGGCAAACCCGCTTGGGCCGCTTTTTTTACGCACATCTCCGGCAACCGTTTCGGCGTTCAGATAAACCCCCGTCGCAACAATTACCGCCTTACATTCCAATATGCCTCCGTAATCGGTTAAAACTCCGCTTGCCCTGCCGTCTTTTACCAAAATTTCAACGGCCTCGCCCTGGATTATGCGCAGGTTTTCGCAGTTTTCAAGCGTTTTTTTCATCTCGCGGTGATATGCGTTTTTATCGCACTGGGCGCGTAAACACTGAACCGCCTCGCCCTTTCCTTCGTTCAGCATGCGTATCTGCAAAGCAGTGTTGTCTGCGCATATCGCCATCTGTCCGCCTAAGGCGTCAATCTCGCGCACAAGGTGGCCTTTCGCCGTTCCGCCTATCGACGGATTGCATGCCATAAAAGCAACGCTGTCTAAATTTAAAGTAAGAACGGCGGTTTTCAGCCCGAGACGGGCGGAAGCAAGCGCCGCCTCGCAGCCGGCATGCCCCGCGCCTATAACAACAATGTCAAAAATTCCTTCGGTAAATTTAACCATATCAATAAAATTATTATTGCCCCGTATTAAAGGGGCAATAATGCAATTTAAGCGTTATTTTTTAAAAATTAATCGTTATTTCTTTAAAATAATATTTTTTATATCGTCAACGTCTTTTGCGATTTTTTCATTTACTTTGCTCATCTCTTCTATTTTGTCGCGTGAATAAAGAATGGTGGTGTGGTCTCGCCCGCCTAATTCCTTGCCTATCGATATAAGAGGAAGAGATAAAAGTTCGCACATAAGATAACAGCAAATCTGCCTGGGGATTACGTTTTCCCTCTTTTTGCTTTTTCCTATCAAATCGGACTTGGAAATTTTGTAGTACGCTGTAACCGCCGAAATAATGCTTGCGGAAGTGATTTCCTCTTTTCCCTCAGAAACAGCCTCGTTCAGCGCGCTTTTTGCAAGAGAGATTGTTATGGCTTCCTCGTGCAGTTTAGAGGCGAAAATTACTTTTGTAAGTCTGCCTTCAAGCGTTCTTACGTCGTCGTCGGAGTCCTGCGCTAAAAATTGAAGCACGTCGTCCGGAACAAGACATTTCTTTTCAAACGCCTTGCGCTTTAAAATGGCTATCTTCATCTCGAAGTCGGGAGGCAGAATATCGAACAGCAATCCGCCCGAAAAGCGCGTGCGCAACCTTTCTTCAAGTGTGGTAAGTTCTTTTGGATGGTGGTCTGACGAAATAACTATCTGTTTGCCTTTGGAAACCAGCTCATTGAACGTATGGAAAAATTCTTCCTGAACGGCTTTTTTACCCTCGATAAATTGAATATCGTCTATAATCAAAACGTCTGCGCTGCGGTAATGTTGCCTTAACCTGTTGCCCTTGTCGCGCGCCTCGGGACCTCGGTTTGCAAACATTGTGTCTATGATTTCGTTCACAAATTGCTCGCAGGTTACGTAAATAACTTTTAAATTGGGTTTTTCTGCGACAATTTTGTTGGCTATTGCCTGAATCAAATGGGTTTTTCCCAAACCCGTTCCCCCGTAGATGAACAGCGGATTATACGTTCCCGCGGGGTCGTTGGCTACCGAGAGCGCCGCTGCATACACGAACTGGTTGTTTTTGCATGCGACGTATGTGTCGAACGTGAATCTCTTGTCGAGGTTGGTGGGGGGAACGACCTCGTCCTCCTCGTCGGGCGAGTTATAGGCGTAGCCCTCGCTGCCCTCAACCCTGAGCCTGAAATCCACCAGCCCCACGTCGGCTTTTATAATTGCTTCGCGCATCTTTTCGGCAAGGGTATTGGTTATGTATTTTGCAAAGCTCTCGGTAGGCGTTTCCAAAACAATATATCTGCCGTCGATATCCACAGGCGTCAGTTTTTCTATGTAGGTAGTGTAGCTTATGTGCGACACAAGCTCCTGCATTTTTTCCTTTATGGGGTTGTAAATAAAGTCAAAGTTTCCCTTTTCTGCCATAACGGGTAAAATATCCTTTGAATTTCAAAAAATTTTTGGTATAATAATATAAACCGAGATGCTTATAAACAATTATAATACAAAAAACGATTAAAATAAAGTATTTTTACAAAAAATGCGCATAAAAAATTTGAATTTAAAAAATTTTAGAAATTATGTTGACGAGAGGATAGAATTCGGCGCTGGTTTAAACGTTCTCTACGGCAAAAACGCACAGGGCAAAACCAACTGCGCCGAGGCCGTGTACTATCTCTGCACGGGCACGTCCCCGCGGGCAAAGCGCGATAAACAGCTTATCCGCCACGGCGAGGATTGCGCGGAAATTTCCGCCGTTGCCGAGGGTAGGTACGGCGAGCTTGAAATTTCCGCAAAAATCACCGAAAACGGCAGGGAAATAAGGGTAAACGGCAATAAAATTGTGCGGAACGCCGATATTTTGGGCAATCTTTTCGCTGTGTTTTTTTCACCGCAGGAACTGCGGCTGATACAAGATGGCCCCGATGAAAGGCGGAGGTTTTTAAACGTATCCATATCCCAGCTGTCCCGATCGTATTACATTGCGCTTGTCCGCTATAACCGTATATTGGAACAGCGCAACAATCTATTGAAGGAAAAAGATCTCGGCACGGTGTACGGCACCCTCCCCGTGTGGGACGAGCAACTTTGTAAATATGCGGCCACCGTTGCGCGTAGCCGCGCCGACTTCATATCACGTCTTGCGCCTATTGCGGCAGATTTCCACCAAAAACTCACCGACGGCGCCGAACATCTTAAAATCTCGCCCGAAAAAAAGTACGTCGGCAGTGAAGAGGAACTCCGCAACCGCCTTTACGGCGAACTTTCGAACAACTATGACAGGGATATACGCCTCGGCTACACGGCTTCGGGACCGCACAGGGACGACATAAACATAGAGATAGACGGCGCGGACGCCAAATCCTTTGCTTCGCAGGGGCAAACGCGGACGGCGGCGCTCTCCATAAAACTTGCCGAAGTGGAAATTTTCAAAGAACTGTCGGGCGAGTACCCCGTGCTGGTTCTGGACGACGTGATGAGCGAGCTTGACCTGCCGAGGCGCAAAAAGCTCGTGGGTCTGACCGAAAACAGCCAAACAATACTCACCTGCACGCATGCCGAGCGCGTGCTGTACGGTCTTAAAACGGTAAAGATAAAAATAGAGGGAGGCACGGTAAAAAAATGACGGCGGACATGCACGTTCATACGCTTGCTTCGGACGGGCTTTTCACTCCCGAAGAAGTCATAAAAACTGCGCAAAAAGCAGGACTGTCCTTTGTGGTGGTAACCGACCACGACACGGCATACAACAGCAAAAAAGTCAACACACTCGCGCAAAACGCGGACATAAACACCGTGAACGGCGTGGAAATTTCAGC
Source organism: uncultured Clostridia bacterium (assembly GCA_947629665.1). Classification (GTDB taxonomy): domain Bacteria; phylum Bacillota; class Clostridia; order Christensenellales; family Borkfalkiaceae; genus Coproplasma. Next base: position 23,763 of record CANREJ010000021.1, on the reverse strand, counting down.
CTATGTGGGCGACGTTAAAATCCACACTTTGGGCTATGGTTTCGATTTGGAAAATCCCGGCTTTAAAAGCCTGACGGAGGAGTTGCGCCAAGGCTCCTTCGAGCGCACGGAAGACATTATAAAACGCCTCAACGCAATGGGCTTTAAACTTAGTTTTGAGGATGCGGCGGCGGAGAGAATAAGCCCGCAAACGCCCATTCACGCAATGCACGTGGCACGCGCCGCTGTAAAAAAGGGCTATGCAAATAATCCCGTAGCCTTTTACATGCAACACATGATGTACGGCAAGCCCGCTTTTTCCAATATTTGCCGCCCCACTCCCGAACGCGCAATCGAGGTCATCAACGCCGCGGGCGGCCTTGCCTCAATAGCCCATCCGGGGCGCATAGACCTGTCCGCAAGCGATTTATATTCATTGATTTCCCGCCTCGCCTCGGCAGGGCTTGCGGGCATAGAAGCGGTGTATTCTGCGCATACTGATGTACAAACGGCATACTTCAAGGAGATTGCAAAGGAGTTCGGGCTGTTTGTTACGGGCGGTTCGGACACGCATTTTTCGGGTGGCAACAGAAGCGTGGGTTCGCCTGCGTTCACACCCTCTGCGGAACTTTTGCAAAGATTAAAAATTTGTTGAAATTTATTAAAAAACTCAATGCGTTCCTATTATTGTCCGCCGTTTCGGCGGGCTTTATTTTTTGTTTATGCGGTTTTACACGCGCCGTGCCCAAGGGCGTTACGGTGAACGGCAATAGCGTGGGCGGGCTCTCTGTGCAAAGTGCGGTTGAGGCGCTACGCAAAAAAACGGAGGAAGATTTAAAGGGCAAACAGTTGAAGATAATCGGCGCAAAAAAGCAATATGTATTCTCCTATCCCGAAATTTCATATAAGGATGATTTCCGCGCAGTTCTGTCTTCGGCAAGGAAAAACCGCACCTACACCGCTTCGGTAAAATACTATTTGTGCGGCATGGACGAAATAATTGATGCTGTCTGCCGCGAGGAAAAAGTTGAAAAGATAGAGCCTTATGCAAAATTCAACACATCGGGCGAACCGTTTACTTATTTTGAGGGCAACGACGGCAAGCAGGTGGATTTTTCCCGCCTTAAAGCCGACATAACCCAATCGTTAAAGGGCGGGTTTGAGCCGATAAACATAAAATATCTCACTTCTTTCCGCCAAACCGACCTTTCATCAGTGCGCCAAAACACCACACTTTTGGGCAAATTCACCACTTATTTCGACGCCGCAAACACAAACCGCGCAAGCAATATCCGCCTGGCTTCGGCGCTGTTGAACGGCACGGTCGTGGAGGGTGGAAAAACGCTTTCATTCAATGATACTGTGGGGGCAAGGCTGCCCGAACGCGGGTTTCGAACGGCAAAAATAATCGAAAACGGCGAATATGCCGAAGGCGTCGGCGGCGGTGTGTGTCAGGTAAGCACCACGCTCTATAACGCCGCGTTGCTTTCGGGAATGGCGGTAACCGAGTATCATCCCCATTCTTTGAGCGTGGGCTATGTCGAACCCTCGCGCGACGCAATGGTAAGCGGCTCCTCGTGCGATTTAAAATTCAAAAATCCCTCTGCAACGCCCGTATATATCCGCTCGGCCACAAAGGGCGGCTCGGTAACTTTTGAGCTGTACGGCAAGAGCGACGGCGCAACTTATTCTTTGCAAAGCTCCGTTACCTCAATTGTGCCCGCGGAGGAGGAACTCTGTACCGACCCGTCGCTTGTAAAGGAGGGTAAGGACGGGATTGTGAGCGAGGGATATTTAATAATCAATAGGGCGGGTTTTGTTAAAAAAATCAAACTCCGCACCGACCGCTACGCCCCGCAAAAGCGCATAAAGCTCGCGCCTGCCTCCGCAGAACAGGAAAAAGAACCTTCCGCAGAACCCGCCGAGCCCGCTCCCGCCGCCTAATATTGAAAATTTGATTTTCAATATACAATAACTTGTGTTTTGAATTTGATTGTGGTATAATCGTAAAGTATCAAAACTTTTCGGAGAATACTATGATAAAGATATTGCTTGACGCCATGGGCGGCGATAACTCCACGTCGGTAACGGTTCAGGGCGCGTGCCTTGCGCTTGCGGCCGATAAAGAAATCGGCTTGATTTTAACGGGCAGAAAGGCCGAAATAGAGAGCGAACTTTCAAAATACAAGTACGACCCCGCCCGCCTCGAAATTGTCGACTGTCCGGACGTTATAGACATGAACGACATTCCCACTGAGGCTATAAAAAAGAAGGGCTCATCGCTTGTTACGGCATATTGGATGCTTAAAAAGCAGGAAGATATATGCGCACTTGTAACGGCGGGTTCCACGGGCGCGACGATAGTGGGTGGACAGTTGATTTTAGGCAGGATACGCGGAGTTAAACGTCCCGCGCTCTGTCCCGCCATTCCAAACTCCCGCGGCGGTTTTACCCTTCTTTGCGACTGTGGCGCAAACGCGGAATGTAAACCTGCAATGCTCTGCCAGTTCGCCGTTTTGGCTTCGGCTTACGCCCGCGTGGGCTTCGACATAAAAAATCCCAAAGTCGGTCTTTTGAACAACGGCACAGAGGAGCATAAGGGCGACCCTCTTCATCAGGAAACATATAAATATTTATCCCAAATGCAGGGCATAAACTTTATCGGCAACGTAGAGGGCAGGGATATAATGATGGGCGATTGCGACGTGGTTGTATCCGACGGTTTTTCCGGCAATATTGCTCTTAAATCCATGGAGGGTTGCGGCAAACTTGTAATCAGCGTAATGAAAAAGGAGTTCACAAAGAATCTCCGCTCCAAACTCGGCTATCTGGGAGCAAGGGGAGTGGTAAAGAGAATGAGAGGTCAGCTGGATTTCGACCGCTTTGGCGGCGCGTTGCTCTTGGGACTCAAAAAGGTAGTAGTAAAGAGCCATGGGTCCTCCAAACCTCAGACAATAGCGGCGTCCATAGCCAACGCCGCACAGATTTACCGCAACGGACTTGTGCCCGCTATTGAAAAATTGCTTGAAGAGGTTGACCTCGGCTCCCTCATTCCCGCCGAAGATAACCAATGAAACTCGCGGAACTTCAAAAAAATTTAGGCTACGAGTTCAACGATGAAAGCCTTTTGACGCTTGCCCTCACACTGCCTTCGGCGAACAAGGGATGCAACAACCAGCTCATGGAATTTTTCGGCGACGCAATTCTGGAATTTATCGTATCCGAAAAAATTTACGGCGAGGGCACAAGCGAGGGTGAACTCACCGAGCGCAGGCAACAGCTTGTTTCCGACAGTGCGCTTACGCCCGTATCCCAAAAACTCGGTTTGCCGGAGTATTTTATAAAGAGCAAGGGCGACACGGTGCTGAAAAAATCCGTTCCGTCGGCATATGAAGCGGTACTCGCCGCAATTTATCTGGATGGCGGCATGGAGGCCGCGCGCTCATTTGTAAACCGCACGCTCGTTTTCGAGCCGTCGTCGCCGCAGATAAACTACAAGGGCGAATTGCAGGAATATTTGCAGGGCAAGGGGCTTCCTCTGCCCGAATATATAAAACAGGACATCGGTTTTCCGCAAAAACCGCGCTTCCGCTCCTCGGTAAAAATTTACGACGAAATTTTTTCCGGTGAGGGGGAAAGCGTAAAGAGCGCCGAACAGTCGGCGGCAAAAGCGGCTCTGGAATATTTAAAAAACAATCAACTTTAATCAACCCAAAGGTGGCTTATGCTCACATTCAAGCAGATACAACTCGTAGGTTTTAAATCCTTCGCCGATAAAACGGTAATCCCGCTCGGCGAGGGCGTAACCTGTATAGTGGGGCCCAACGGTTGCGGCAAATCCAATGTTGCCGACGCAATTCGCTGGGTTCTCGGCGAACAGTCGGCAAAGATGATGCGCGGCTCGCAGATGATGGACGTAATTTTCGGCGGCACCGAAAAGAGGCGCATGATGTCTTTTTGCGAGGTTACGCTTACGTTCGATAACACCAACCGCATATTTGATATAGATTGCGACGAAGTGGAGATGACCCGCAGGCTTTACCGCGACGGCACCAGCGAATACATACTAAACAAAGAAGTATCGAGGATGAAGGAGCTTACCCGGCTTCTGCACGGCGCGGGCGCGGCCAAGGAGGGCTACTCCATAATCGGGCAGGGCAGAATAGAGCAGATAATGAATGCCAAGCCGGAGGACAGACGCTCCATATTCGAAGAGGCCACGGGTATAGTGGTTTTCAAGGACAGAAAGGCCGAGGCGGAGCGCAAACTGTCTGCGGCAAAGGACAACCTGTTTGTGTTCAACCAAAGACTCCAAGAGGTGGAAAGGATACTTCCCTCGCAAAAAAAGGCGGCGGAAAACGCCTTGAAATACCGTGAACTCTATTCGCAACTCAGGTTGCAGGAGATGAATTTATACATAGTCCGCCACGACAGCGCCGCTGGCGAAAAGGCAACGCTCGCAACACAGAGCGCGGCTTTAAATGACGGGATCAACGCCCTTGAAGAGCGCGCGGCGAACCTTTTGCAGGAATATCAAAACTGCCGCGACAGCGTAGTAAAAGCCGATTTGGACTTGCAGGATCTCAACGACCGAATACGTCTGTACGAGGTAAACATAGAGCATAAGAGCGGCCAAACGCAGTTATACACCGAGAGGGCGCGCACAGTAAAGGCGCAACTTTCCTCCGCGCAGGAAGAACTCGGTTACTCGGCCAAGCGCATAGACGAAATCGACAGGGAAACAAAGCGTGCCGAAGCAGTAGGCGCAAAGAATACGGACAGGATAAACAGCTTAACCCAAACGTGCGGCGGCCTTCGCGAAAACATAAACGAACTCACGAAATCCATCGCCGAATACGAATATATGACGGGCGAACACCGCAAAAAGGTGATGGACGCCTTTAAAGACTTATCGGAAATAAGGCAAAACATGGGCTCCCTTTCCGCGCAGAAGGAGTTGCTTGCCGAGCGGCTTGCCGAAATAGAGGCCGACATGGAAAAAATCCGCGCCCGCAGGGACGCCGCCCGCGAGGAATACGAAAGTTGCATACAAAAGAGTAACTCCCTGTCCCAATTCCTCGGTAACGAGAGCGCTCTTTTGGAGGAGGCAGAGAAAAACGTGGAGGAGGCGGAACAGCGCGTACAGCTTCTAATAAAGCAGGTGTACGACGCCGAAGCGCAGATATCCTCAATTAATTCTGGGCTTGAAACTTACAGAGCCCTGCGCGACAAGTTTGAAGGCTACATTTACTCCGTTAAAAATTTAATGAGCAAAAGCCTTTCGGATATGGACATATCCTCGCGGATACAGGGACTTATAGCCGACGTGGTATCCTGCGACAAGGAGTACGAAGTCGCAATCGAAACGGCGTTTGGCGGCTCCATGCAAAACGTAATAACCCGCACCCGCGACGACGCAAAATATTTAATAGAGTATTTAAGACGTACGCGCGGCGGGCAGGTAACGTTTTTGCCCATAGAGGCAATGCGTCCGCACTACGAAAACGACCAAATTAAGTCCGCCTCGCGCGACAAGGGTGCGCTGGGCTACGCCATAGATTTAGTCAAATTTGATAAAAAGTACGAAAACGTAATACATAATCTGCTCGGCAACACCTTGATTGTGGACGACATTCAAAACGCCACCGCAATAGCCGCAAGATACCCCCGCGCCTTTAAAATAGTAACGTTAAACGGCGACGTTATAGCCGTGAGCGGCTCCATGACGGGCGGTTCCCGCCGTGAAAACTCCGGTAATCTTTTGGCAAACGAGCGGCAGATTAAGGAATTGGAAGAGAGCCTGGAAATAAAAAAGAACTTCCTTGCCCGCGCGGACGGCAAAAAAGAAGAGCTGGAAACGGCAAAAGCCCGCGCAGAGGAGGAACTCGACCTTCTAAATTCCAGGTTGCAAAACGCAAGGGTGGAGCTGGCGCAACTCACCGAAAAGCAATCTTCGCTCATGCAGGCGCAGACTTCTGCCGAAAGCGAATACGCGGCATACGGGCAGTCCGTCGCCGCATTAAAGGAGCGTTTGAGCGGGCTTGACAGCGAATATTCGGGCGTGAGCCGCGGCGCAAGCGACCTTTCGGCGCAGTCAAGCGAAGCCACCGAAAAGATGGACGACATGAGCGCCCACTACGATAAATTGATATCCGAGCGAACCGCCGCGAGCGACAAACTCAACTCCTTGCTTGTTGAAATCGCCTCGCTGGAAAGCGCTGTAAAGGCGGGTGCGGAAAACGTTGCGCGCCTTGCAAAAGAGCGCGAGACTCTCACCGAAAAAATAAAGCAGATAAATTCAAATATTCCCGCCATACAGGAGCAGATAGAGGAATTGAACCTGCAAGCCGAGCGAACCGCCCTCACCGCCGAAGAACAGGCGGTTGTAAACGATTTACGCGGCCGTATAAAGTCCACAACCGAGGCAAAGGCGGCGTATAACGAGCGCATACGGCAGATAGATATCGAGCGGCTCGATTGTTCCACCGAGCGCGACAAGATGCAGGAAAGACTGCACGCCGTGGAAATGGCTGTGCTTAAAATAGACAGCGACCTTGAAAATCTGCAACAGCGCATTACCGAGGAATACAACGCCGACTACGAGGCATGCCTGGAATACAAGGTGGACGACTTTGACGCGTCAACCGCAAACTCCAAAATTATGACCCTGAAACGCCAGCTCGGCGCCCTCGGCGGCTACAACGAGGAGGCAATAAGGGAGTATGAGGAAACGGTTGCGCGGCACGAAAAAATGCTTTTGGACAAGGAGGACCTTGAAAAGGGCATAAACGATTTAACCACCGCCCTCGACGATATACGCACCGAAATGCTCAAAATCTTTAACGAAGGCTTCCAGACCATAAGCGAAAATTTCAAGCACACTTTTAAGGAACTTTTCGGGGGCGGCAAAGCCGAACTGCAACTCGATTACACCGATTGCGACGACCCTTTGAACGCAGGCGTTGAGATAATCGCCTGTCCTCCCGGCAAAAAGCTGACAAAAATTTCCCTTCTTTCGGGCGGCGAGCGCGCCCTCACGGCAATCGCCATACTGTTTGCCATAATAGGTATGCGCCCCATGCCCTTCTGCGTGCTGGACGAAATAGAAGCCGCTCTGGACGAGGCAAACGTTGCCCGCTATGCGCGCTACCTTAAAAAGTTCGCCCAAAACACGCAATTTATAGTTATCACCCACCGTAAGCCCACAATGGAAAACGCCGATATTCTCTTCGGCGTAACCATGGAGGAAAAGGGCGTATCAAAAATAGTTTCCGTCAAGCTCTCGGAAGTGGAGGAGAGATTGGGCGGCGACACGGTCATATCATAACTTTTATACAATACAGGTATGTAAAATGGGACTTTTTTCCAAGATAAAAAACGCGCTCAAAAAAACCAAAGACAGCCTTTCCGGCGCGCTTTCCAATCTGTTTTCCAAAAACAAATTAGGCGACGAGTTTTACGATGAGCTGGAAGAAATTTTAATAGGCGCGGATATTTCCGTTACAACGGCTGAAGATGTGGTCGATGAGTTGCGCGCCGAAGCCCGCCAGGAAAAGTTGAAGGACAGGGAGTTTGTTACAAACCTGCTCAAAGATATCCTTGAAGAAAAACTTACCGAGGCGGATATTCCCCAAATAGAATATCCCGCGGTGATAATGCTTGTGGGGGTAAACGGCGTTGGCAAAACCACCACCGTCGGCAAGCTCGCAAACTACTTTTTAAGGCAGAACAAAACCGTAACCGTCGCCGCCGCCGATACCTTCCGCGCCGCCGCGGCTGACCAGCTCTCCATTTGGGCGGAGCGTGCAAAGGTACGCATAGTCAAGCACGAGGAAGGAAGCGACCCCTCCGCAGTGGTTTTCGATGCAATTTCGTCGGCAAAGGCAAAGGGCACCGACGTAGTAATAATCGATACGGCGGGCAGGTTGCACGTAAAGGCGCACCTTATGGAGGAACTTAAAAAAATGTCCCGCGTAGTGGAGCGTGAGATGCCGTCTGCAAATTTTTATAAATTGCTCATTCTCGACGCTACCACGGGCAACAATGCGATAAACCAGGCGGCAATTTTTAACGAGGCGGTCGACCTTGACGGAATAGTGTTGACCAAGCTCGACAGTTCCGCAAAGGGTGGGTTTGTAATATCCCTTTGCAGTGAACTCCAAATTCCCGTGCTGTTTACGGGCGTAGGCGAAAAAATAGACGATTTAGAGCCCTTTGAACCCGAAGAATTTATCGACGGTATACTTTAAAAAAGCTAAAAACTCAACATGTATTGGGAATTATTATGACAAATAAAGAAAAAATGCTCGCGGGCGAGCTTTATATATGCGACGGCGCTTTAAAGGCAGAGGGTGAACGCGCACATAAATTATGCCGTGAACTCTACACCGACATCACGGATGAGCGCCGCGCGCAAATAGCAAAGGAACTTTTGGGCAAGAGTGGTAAGGATCCTTATTTGGCGCAGGGCTTTTATTGCGACTACGGCACCAACATTGAGGTCGGTGACAATTTTTATTGCAACTACGGCGTATGTATTTTGGATGTATGCAAAGTTAAAATCGGGCACAACTGTTTTATAGCCCCGCAGGTGGGAATTTATGCCGCCACGCACCCGTTAGACCGCGCAACAAGGATAAGCGGTTTGGAATATGGGAAACCCATAACCATAGGCAACGACTGCTGGATAGGCGGAGGGGCAATAATCAATCCGGGCGTAACCTTGGGCGACAACGTTGTTGTGGGGAGCGGCTCGGTGGTAACAAAATCATTCCCGTCAAACGTGGTAATAGCGGGCAACCCCGCAAAAATAATAAAACACCTTTAAAAGCAAGGCACAAAAAGACGGCGGACGAAGTGTAATTCGTCCGCCGTCCCTTTTTTCTTGAAAAAATCAAGTTTGAACGGCCAAAACCACGGCGATCAGCCGCCATGCAGATTTTTGCCGTCTGCGGTAAACCGTTAAATTAAAGGTCGTCCGCGTCCTGAACGGGCTTTCCGCCGTCAACGGGCGAACCCGTATAGCTGCCGTTCGGGTCGTAGTTGTCCTTAAATTTATTTGCAGTTCTTGGAATTTTTGCTGCCACAGCTCTTACCGCCGCAATCCTTACTCTTGGAAGATTGCTTGTTGTTTTCGTTGGTTTTTCTCATATTTTCTCCTTTTCAAACGGAATGTGCAACTCCACTTCGCCCTGGCTTGCATTGCAAAGCGGACATCTGTCCCAGGCTTTTGTAGAGGTGTGCATATAGCCGCACTCGCCGCACACGTAGAGGATGGGCGATTCGTTACTGTAAAGTACGCCCTTTTTAAAAGCCTCGTATAGGTAGTTAAACACCATTTCGTGTCTCGATTCAACCTGCGCAATCAGTTTAAAAAGGTTAGCAATATCCTTAAAACCCTCGTCCTCGGCGTCTTTGGCAAACGCGGGATAAACCTCCGCAAATTCCTTGTGTTCGTCCTCGGCTGCAAGTTTCAAACTCGTTTCAATATCTCCGCCGTGATAAGGATATCCGGCTTCGAGTTCGATATTATCGAGTTTTTCACCCCGCTTATTGAGTTCCTCAAAGAACCTTCTGGCGTGTACCGTTTCGTTTTTGGCAATTGTTTTTATGGTATCCGCAAGGGTGATATACCCCTGTTGCGTAGCCTGGCGCGCAATAAGCTGGTATCTCATTCCCGCCTGGCTTTCTCCCGCAAAACTTCTTGCCAGATTTTTGTAAGTCCTGGTTTCGTCGAATTGCATAACTTTCCTCCGTTACACAATTTATTTTGCTCCGTCCGTCTCGCAATATTCCCGCAAATCTTTGGCATATTTTGTAATTTTAAAAAAATTTATTTAATATCGGTTGCTTTTAAAATTTATGGGTTATATAATTAACGTAATCAAAAATTTTTGTTTAAGGAGAATAAATCATGCTTGAAAAAAATATCGCAGAACTTTTAAACGACCAGATCAACAAGGAACTGTATTCGGCCTATCTCTACCTCGATTTTGCCAATTATTTTGAGGACGAGGGTCTTGACGGCTTTGCCCATTGGTACGAAATACAGGCCCAGGAAGAGCGCGACCATGCGTTTATGATAAGAAGGTATCTGCTCGACAACGGGCACAGGGTAACTTTCGGCGCAATAGCCAAGCCCGACAAAGTATTCAAAACCCACCTCGACCCTCTTGAAGCGGGGCTTGAACACGAAAAGTATGTAACCTCGCTCATAACCGCAATCTACACGGCCGCCTTTGCCGCCAAGGACTTCAAAACAATGCAGTTCCTGGATTGGTTCGTAAAGGAGCAGGGGGAGGAAGAGAAGAACGCCGACGACCTCATCAAAAAAATGAAGCTGTTTGGCAGCGAGCCCAAGGGCTTGTATATGCTCAACCAGGAGCTTTCCGCCCGCGTATACACCCCCGCTACGGCAGCCGATTAAAAATTTCACAAAAAACGGAGACGGGATGTTTTGACCGTCTCCGTTTTTTGTGTGAATAAAAACATAAAATCAAAGTACGCTTTGCAAAAAATCTCTCATTTCCGGCTAAATCCTTGCAATATTGAAAATTATATGATAAAGTATTACACAGGTGTGTGTGCAATATGCGCATATGCGCGTAAATAAATGCAAATTCTATTACCATGAGGTTAAAATATGCAATCTGAAACACCGCAGGAAGTTGTTAAAGTAAGCGGATTATACAAAAAATACTCCAAAAATGCAGACTATGCCATAGAAAATGTAACTTTCAACTGCTATGAAGGCGAAATAGTCGGTTTGTTAGGACATAACGGTGCGGGTAAATCCACCACGCTAAAATGTATAGAGGGAATGTTACCGTTTTCGCGTGGGGAAATTTCAATAGCCGGTTATGATATCCAAAAGGAACCAATAAAAGCAAAACTCAATATGGGTTTTGTAACCGACAACCACGCCGTATTTATTAAAATGACGGGCATACAGTATCTTTCTTTCATGGCGGACGCCTACAACGTGCCCACTGACATACGTGCCGAAAGGCTTAAAAAGTTGGAGGAGATCTTTAATCTCGGCGGAGCGATCAACAATCTAATCTCGTCGTATTCGCACGGGATGCGGCAAAAAATTTGTATGATGGGTTCGCTTATCCATATGCCCAAATTATGGATTCTCGATGAACCGATGACCGGTCTTGACCCCAGAACAATGCGCGCCGTGCAGGATTTTATGCACGAATATGCCGCCATGGGCAACTGCATAATTTTTTCCTCGCACGCTTTAAACAAAGTAGCAAGCATATGCGACAGGGTGGTTCTCATACGCAAGGGTAAGCAGATATCCGATTTAAACGTAAAGGAAATGATGCGTGATCCCAACTTTGACTTTGAGGAATTTTTCCTTGAAGGAGAAAGAGAGGCGGCGCTCGAAGCGGAAACCGATGCCGGTGCCCGGACAGGGGACGGGAGTGCGGAGGGCGACGCATGAAAGAAAAAGCAAACTTACGTCTTATAAAAACACTGCTCAAAAAGCACTTTATCGAGCGCACATATTCATATAAGCGCAAAAATTTCGACGTTATAGGCTTTATATTGCGTCTTGCCATAATCGCTATGTTTATGGCTGTGTTCATTATTTTCTTCGGCAGGTTTATGGATATATATTTGTCCGTAAAGCAAGACGGCGAAATAAACGAAACTCTGCGTATTAACGAACTTTTAACGGCTATTTATACGGTGATGATACTGTTTTTGACAATAAACGCCATAAACCAGATCAACCGTGAAATTTTCAACGCCGACGACATTAAAATTTTTTCCGCAATGCCAATCGGCCCCAAAACGTTGTTTCTTTCCAAACTTATAGTTATATATCTCAACCAGCTTATGTATTCCGTGGTTGCTGTACTCACTATAAACATAACGGCGGCGTTCCATATGACCTTGCAACCGGCGTTTTTTGTGCTTACGGTTGCGGCTTGCTTTTTTATACCCCTGATAAGTATAGCCATAGGTTCGATTTTTGCCCTTCCGTTCAACGTGTTAGCCCGTTTTTTACAAAGTAAATTTTTAATAAATTTTATACTTGTAACTGCAATAGCCGGTTTTGTGTTTTATATTTATTCTATATTGCTCGGCGGAGTAAAAGAGATGCTTCTCGGCGACGATTTAAGATATTTCTTTAACGAGCCACGCATGAACGCAATAGCGCGTATCGTGTCATTTTTGTATCCCGCAAAATGGTTCGCCGATATTTTAACGGGGACGGACTATCTCATAAGTAGTATAGGCATAGCCGCCGTGCTTGTGGTATGCGCCTTTCTTTCGGTAATAATAATCAATTCCATACTTCGCGGAGCCCTTCAATCGCGGGTTGCGGGGTCAACAAGATATATAAAAAAGGTTAAGCCATTGTCCTCCCAGAAGAACGGTTTTTTCGCGCTCGTCAAAAAGGAATTTTTACTCATATTCCGCACCCCGTCCTACACATTTTCCTATTTTTCCGTTGCGCTGATTATGCCGCTCATGGTTTACTTTTGCATATCGATAGGTTCGTCGCTGGTAATATCCCTCGTGGGGCTGGAATGCAATGTTGAGCTTGCGCTGTTTTTAACCCTTTTGTTCGGCGCCCTCACAAACGTATTTTGCGCAACCAACATAAGCCGCGACGGCCAGATGTTTTACGTTGTAAAAGCAATGCCGTTCAATTATAAAACCGTATTCTTTTCCAAAATTTTTTTATGTATGGTTGTAACCGTAATATCGCAGTTGGCTTCGGTAATCTTGTTGCTTTCAACGGGCTATCTCGGCTGGGGCGATTCGGTGTTTATATTCGTGGTCGGCACGCTGTTCTGTTTTGTTTATATCTGCGTAGCTACCCGCTACGACTTCAATCACGCCCGCTTCTCAACCGAGGACGACGGCGAAATAAAGGAGTCGGACAACGTCGTAAGCGCTTTAATAGTATTAGGTCTGCTCGCGTCCGTGATTGTGGGCGGCGCGGTGTTTATAACACGTGTTCTCATGCTGTTGTCCAACTCGGCGTTCGGCTTTGCAACATACTTAATAGCCGGGGGTGCGTCCGTGGTCTGCACGGCGCTTGCCTGCCTCTACCTTATAGGCAAACTCGGCAAAAAATACTATGAATTTGAGGGCGGTGAACTGTAATGCGTAAAATGGTAATAGCGCTGATTTTTGTGCTTCCCCTTGTGTTTGTTTTTATTATATTTTCTTCCGTAAATGTTGTAAGTCTTAATGTCAACGTTTCGGCGAACGGTATCCGTATAAAGCGCGAGGATATAGAGGAACTCGATGAGTTTGACAACCTTTATATAGACATTGCCGAGCATAAAACCCACGTTTTAACGGCCACGGTAATGCCGGAAAACGTTACCAACACCAAATATAGTCTCACGAGTAGCAATCCCGAAACGGTTGAGGTGGACGATAATGGCAATATAACGGCAAAGCGCGAAGGGGAGGCCGTAATCACTGCCACAAGCAACGACGGTAACTATTCCGACAGTATAAATGTAATAGCAACGTCCACCAAAGCGTACGATTTTGGGGTTTCGGTATTTTCAAAAACCGACGAGGAACAAGCCGACATTTTAACTTCCGTTGAAAACGGCTATAAGGCGCAAGTTTCAACGGGTTTGTACGGCTACACGCTACGCGCAGATCCCGCCGACATTGTTGCCGATATTTCTGTTGAGGGCAACTCCGCGGCAGTTATAGATGACATTTCAAAGCAAATACTTTTGCCATTTACGGGTTCGGTTACAATAAAGTTCACTTTGGCTGACGGAGCTAACGGCAAAATAGAAAAAACCGTCAATCTCAATGTTGTCCGTCCCGAATCCTCGGAAAACGGCGTTTTGATAAACGGAGTGGAGGACGAAAATACTGTATTTATAGAGGAAAGCGCCGTTTCCGCAACTTTTTATGTTGAAAGCTCTTCTGCACCGGTATTTACCGAAAGTTCGCAATATTCTGCGGAAGTGGAGGCGCTGGGTTCCCGCCGCTATAAAGTAAACGTATCGTTTACGCAAACGGACGGCGAGCCGTTTGCGATAAAGTTCACCGCGGGCAGACAAAGCGCCCAGGTGCGTTTCAGTTTTGAACAATTTGATTTTAATATCGATTCCAACATGCCTACCGAGTCCGACGGCGGAGTTATACTGTCATCGGTCTATCGCGGTTCGGCGGCGGTTTTCACTGCAATTCCTCTTGTTGCGGCGCAAAACGTAACATTTAATTGGACTTCGAGCGACAACTCCGTCGTTCTCAAAAACGCCCAAACAGGGCAAGTAACGGTTACCGCTTCAAAGCCCGACAAATTCACTCTCACTATAACGGCTTCGCGCGATGGCGCCGTTCTCGTTCAAAAAGAAATAAATATCACCGTTGTTACTAAAATTACCGCCATAACCGTAACGGGAATACCCAAAAATGTTGACCTCGCTTCACACTATACTATCGGCGGCAAGGCCTATAACCAAAACGGCGAACTTGGCCAAAGCAATTTCCCCGTAAAAATAATAACTTACAGCGGCACGGCTCGCGTAGACGGTTTTAACGACATTGATTGGGAAACTTCCTCCGATGTCCTTACCGTGTCCCGCCAAAACGGCGCGTTTTCGCTTTCGGCGGTGGGCACAGGCGAAGTTACAATAACGTTCTATTGGCGCGGCAATAGCCTTTTTGGTAAAAATGTACGCGCTTCGCATACCGTAAACGTTGTATCCGACGGCGTAGAAGTATCCACCTACAACCAGCTGAAAAAAGCCGCGGCGGCAGGCGAAAAGATAGTTTTAAAAAATAATATCATGCTTGGCGCAAACGACGAAGGTGAGCCCCTTCCCATAAACGAACGCGGCGAAATACTGGCCAATCAACGCATAACTTCCACCTACAACACTGAATGGTATAAAAACAGCGCCGATTTTCCCGACGAAAATGCACGCAACGAAGCCAAAAAAACAACCTACGCCATTGAGTTTAAAAATAATGTTTACGGCAACGGCTATACTTTAAATGCCGAATATTTTTCGCACGCACTCGACGGCACCGGCAACCCTACCTTTAATATCTACCGCGAGCCATTATATTTTGTAAAATACAGTAATATGGCAAGCGTAGCAGGTCAGGACAACTGCGCTTTCCTTGTCCGCACTGACGGCGTAACGTTCTACGGCGTAAATCTTTTGGGCTGTTTGGATAGCTCGCTGTATAAAGACGGCGCTTACGACCTGAACAACCTCAACCACGTAGGGACCGTGTTGGAAGTAAACTCTTCGGTCAACCTAATCAACTGCCGTATCCGCAACGGCAGAAACGTTGTACGTGCCTACGGTGGCAACAAAGACGGCACAAATTATATGATAAATTTCCTTAATCCCTCCCAAACCTGTGAAAGCGAGAGGATAATGGTTAATATAGACGGCTGTATTCTTTCGCAGGGCAGGGAATTTATCTTAAAAATCGGCACAAACCGCGCCCTTCGCGCCCAATCCGCAAGCAAACCCGAACCCGCGTTCACAAACGCTCAGGGCGCGGCATATCAAACTTCCGATGGCAAACCCAAGAGCAATAACTATAATTTATTGAACGACGGTTATTTTTACGACCACTACGTTTTAACCGACGTAACCCTGAAAAACAGCGTTTTGGAAACAAGCGGCCTCTTCGCCGTGGGTGTGGAAAGCAACTTTGCGGGCGAAATGCTTGCCCAAGGCTACAATGGCGATTACAGCGGTGTTACAACCGAGTGGCAAAATTCGGGCGGAACGTCATTTGCTTCCGTTTTGCGGCTTCAAGGCGACGTGAGAATGTATGAGTGGAAAGATTTATCGCTGATAGACAGTAGCACCCTAATAGAATCACCCACAGGCGTTCTTAAAGAGTGGCTCAAACTTGATATAAACGCAATGTTCAACTTCGTATATTCCACAAACGAGGAGTTATACGGCGGGCTTATTCACACCGAAAACGGCAAGCAGTTTGCGCACGGCGGCATAGCTTTTTATGGCGGCGGGATAAACTACTCCCAGCTTTCAATGGAAAATCTCAACCCCGATATTGCCGACCTTAAACAATTTAATATTAATATTTCGGTGTTAAAAGACTCCCCTAACGGCAATTTGCAGAATGAGGGCAGATTGTTGCCCAAGGCGGCAGGCACACACGATTTCAGGTTTTATATTTACGGAGCCGACAGTAAAAACTTTGGTTTTGAACGCCAGCAAGCCGATGAAACCAACGGTTCCAAATATACGGGCATAGCCCCCGTAAACATGTTTGCAGATTAAAAAATAAAAGCCAACTGCGGTCGTCCTCGGTGCGCTTGAATTAAATTTAATCCAAACAGTTGACAATATTTACCAAACGTACTAAAATAAAAAAAACAAAATCCAACAGGTTTAGCAAAATTAAGTATCCTTCTCCGCAATTTTGCGGGGGGGGGTATTGTTTTATTTGTAAAAAAAGCCGCCAATGCGGCAAACTGAAAATGGGAGAAAATATTATGAAAATTGCAAAAAAGTCTGTATTAATTGCTTTCATTGCCGTGCTTGTAATTTCCCTTTCGGGCGCGCTGGCGTTGTTTTTTGGTAACACACGCCCCGTCCCCGCAAGCGCGGAGGAAGCTGTAATGGATGGCTGGACAGAGAGCGAGGGCACTTATACACCAAAGCTTGATATAAATACAACCAGCACCTTAACATTTACGGTTGACGGCGAAAGATATATCTTTTTTGACTTGTCTTTTTGTTATCCCGGGCAATCTGCTATTTTGGGATTTAATTTTTATGTAAAGGTTGACGGTACCGAGATTTATACCACAGGTTCTGACAAGACAGAAGATGTTAAAAATCTTTCGGAAGTATTGCATATAAAAGACGGCGGCAGCCATTCTGTTCAGTTTATTGTACAAATAAAAACAAAACCGCCTACCAAAGCGGCAAGCGCGTCGTTAAGCAATATTCAGTTTAAAACTCCCGAGCAAACAGATATGCAAAACGTCGACGTGCAGTGGGAAGAAAATTTCGGCGACGTTATGATAATCGAAGGCGGCGTTGGCACCTCTAAATATAATTTTACAAGTAAAGGCCGTACATTGGAAGAAAAGACGTTATATTTGCCCGTCGGAATGACCGTTTCGTTTTATGCGGAGGCAAAAGCGGAAATTAAATCTTCTGTTGTTTCCGGCAATACCCATGTCGTTTTTGCGGGATATTTCGACAAAGATTCAAATTTGGGCGAATTGCAATATATTACTTTAAAAATAGGCGAAAGCTTGTCGGAAGACAACCCTCTCGAAATCCGCTTCCTCGAATATGTGCCCCAGCCGCAAATCAAATATACAAAGCAAATAATTGGGGTAAGCTCGCAAAATGATGTGTCCATTACAAATGGCGGCACGGTGGATATACCTTTAAACAGTAAAAACAGCCTTGTATTCCAGATAAGCAAATACAAGAAAACCGAAACCGAGGAAATTACCGCAAGTTGCGAAAAAAATACGGCAACGCCGCAAACAAGCGACGATTCAAACGACTATCTTGGCGTAGTATTAAGCAACGTGGAAAAGCGCGACAAGCTTATAATTCAAATGAATTACGGCGAAAAGTATTTTGCCGACCCGATTAAAATTCAGCTTAATATTACAACCGAAAACGGCGTGCAGGACGTTGTTTTCCCGGGGGCGCAAGTAACTGTTGAAAATCATGAAGCGTATCCTTGGTATTACGACGACAAAATGAGTACCGAAGAGGAAATTGCGTACACTTCCGGTATTTCATATGGCGAGTATCCCGGTAGCTATAAATATTCCGCATTAAAATTCAGCGTTAAAGAGCAAGGAAACTTTTCGTTTGAGTTCTATTTAGATGGTCTTAAACAGAATAGTTGGGCAGGATTCAGCTTTGCTTTGCCGTTCGCGCAATCGGGTGGTGATTCACCTCTTTATTATTATGATTCATCAAAAATTGGCGCAAATGGTAGCAAGGGGTTACAGCAAGATAGTCATACTTCTTCCACTGAAATCGCTAATGGCTATAACCTCGCATATGCGGGAAGTGCTGACGGCATAGAAAAAGGGAAAACGATAATTTGGGGTGAAATGTCTGGAGAATCGAAAAAGGAAGGAGCGTCATACAGTGTAACCAGACTTGAAGACGAAGACAATTGGTTCCGGGTGGACATTACAGTTACAGAGGGCGTAAATGAAATTTATCTGATTCATGCTTTTAATAACAAAAGCACAACAAAGTATTTTCCCATATCTCAAATGTCCGTGCGCAACGTCAAGTTCTTCTCGGGCAGTGTAAAGGCTAACTGGGGCGTTAAAAACGGCGAAAATCTCGACCAATCCGAAAACGGCACGGTAAAAGCCACCGTCGGCGGCGATGAAAAAACCAGCGGCAACGAAATACCCGCAGGTTCGCTTATCCACTTTGCCGCAAAACCCGTAGACGGTAAGCAGTTCTATTGCTGGGTAGACGGCGATGGCAATGTTCTTTCCGTAGATGAGGAATTCGATTATCCCCTTGCCGATAAACCCATTTATGTCTACGCTATAATTGACGAGGAAAACGCATTTGAAGCGCGCATAGGCGGCAGATATTATAATACGCTCGCAGAGGCGGTGACCGGTTCCAAAGCCGGAGACGAAATTATTTTGCTTAAAAGCGCAACGCTTTCGCAGAGTATCGAAATTAAAGCGGGCGTAAGCCTTATTCTTCCCATTCACCCCGACGGAACGTATTACGAAATGGGCGAAACGAGTAACGCTTCGCCATCGGTTTCGTGGGATTCGCAGGATTACAAAACCCCCGTTTGTGTGCTTACGGTAAATCAAGGCGCAAAAATCACAGTAAACGGCAGTTTGTATGTCGGCGGCGTGTTGCACTATCCCGAACAATACCCGCAGGGTCATACTTCGGGCGCGTATACTCAGCTTATTTTAAACGGCGATATAACCGTAAATAACGGCGGCTTGTTAGACGTTTATGGCAGAGTAACGGGCGACGGCAAAATAGAGGTGGAGAGCGGCGGCGTTATGTATCAGCCGTTTATAATCTTCGACTACAACGGCGGCACCAACACAGAGGCTATGTTCAGTGCGGGCGTAACGCCTTTTAAGCTGTATGCAATGATAAACGTCCAAAACAAGGGCGGCTACACCATAAAGTACGGCGGCGAGCTTTATGGGCACGCAAGTTTGTATTTCTTGTCGAGCATAACCACTCTTGATACGCAGTTTATCTCGTACGAGGGTAACGTAAACGGTAAGCCGGGCACGACGACCCTTATAAACCTTTCGAAAGAGGGGAGCTATGTTCATGGCGTTTATCATGACGACCACGCCCGTCCCGCCGAAATTAATAACAACCAAAGCATAGGCAACACTGTCCTTACTATTCACGGCGACGCAAAAGCCGGATATATGGACTTTTTGGGTTTAGTGCAAACCAACGGCGTGGCGTTCTCTCTTCCGTATAACTATGAACTTATACTTGAAGATGGCAATTTTGAAATGGCTTATTCCTATAAGCTTATGCCCGGGTCAATATTAAAAGTGCAGTCGGGCGCAACGCTTACCGTAAAAAATAACGCAGGCTTATATGTTTACGATAGTTTCTTCGGTCCCAATGTTGCAAAGCGCGCATATCCCACGGGTGAAAACCTTAAAGCGGCAGGATATAACCCTTACGCAAGCCTTATAGTAAACGGCAAACTTGTCTTGGAAAGTGGCACCACATTTGTGGGCACAGTTCAGAACGAGGGAACGGGCTCCATTGAAATAAAAGAAGACGTTAAACTTTCGGCAGATTTATTCGACGGCGTCGCTACAAAGTATTCCTGCAACTACACCGAATACACACTTATAGCGCGCGTTTGGGATAGCGCACATGGTGAAATGCGGCAACTTGAAGTAGGCAAAACCTATAACGCCGTTGCATGCGAAAGCTGGACTTTGCCCGGCATATTGTTCAAATATGACGCTAACACCGCCGCATCAGGCGACCACAGCCATAAAACCAATCTTGCCGAAAAAACCACCGCAAATGCAGACGGCCTCAAAGGCTCATGGACGGTAGACGGCCACAGCGAACACACATTTGATTGGACGACATTAACGGAAAACGAAAGCGGTGCAGATGCAAAAAATCCTGTAAAAACGCTCACCCACCAATGCACGGAGATCGGCTGTACGCAAACCGAGCAGAAAACTTTGCTGTATTTGCCCGAAACGTTTAGCGTAGATTACAAGGGTTCGGAATACAGCATAGACGATATAAAATCAGTATTATTCGGCAAACACAGCGGATTTGAAACGACCAATGTTACCGTGGTTCTTGACGGCGGTGATTTTACGGTGCAAGACGCATACACGGCTAAATTAACGCTTGCAGACGGCTATTTCTTCCTGGCCGGCAAAACTTTAATCACAGAAAAGACCATAAATTGGAACATTCAGCAGTATGAATTAACCGAAGCAAACGTAAAAATAACCGAATCCCCTGAAAATATAATATACAATGGCACAGAATGGCAACCCACATACACTGTTACGTGGGATAATAAGACTGCAATTAACTTAAACAGTGATTACAGTGTGAGATGGGAAAACAATACAAACGCAAGCAAAGAAGCTAAACTGATAATTACGGGCATAGGTCAATTTAAGGGTGAAGTAACAATTACCTTTACAATCAAGCCGAAGGATATAACTGTTACAATCACCACTCCGCAACCCACAACTTACACGGGCGAATTACAGAAGTTTGAGCACGTAGACCAAGACGGAAACGATTTGAGCAAATACACAATAGGTGAAGGCGGCATATACGGCAGCGACAAACTTCAAATAACCTTAACGGCAGAGGGCACCGACGCGGGCGACTACCCGATTAGAGGCGTAAGCGCAAACACTAACTACAATGTAACATTTACGCCGGCAAACTACACCATAAAGCCCGCCACAGTAACGTTCAGTCTTGAAAAGGATAGCTACGAATACACGGGCGAAGAGATACAGCCCGGAATAAACGCGGTTTGGGGCGGAAGCAAAACGCTTGACGCGGGCGAATACCGCATAGTATACGGCGATAATATCAATGTTGGCGGCACGAACAATGTTGTAATAACGATAACGGGCAAAAACTTCACGGTAACGGAGGGCGAAAAGACCAAGACTCTTGAATTTGGCATAACCCCCAAGTCCATAGTAGGCGCAACGGTTAAAGTAACCCAAGAATATACCTACACGGGCGAGGCGATAACCCCCACAACCGACAAAATAACCGTTACTCTTAAAGATTGGAATAAGGAAATAACGTTTAAAGTATCTTCTTGTTCGAATAACACCAATGCAAGCGCGGTGGCACAGGTAACGGTGGAAGGCACGGGCAACTACACGGGCACGGCAACGGGCACGTTTGAAATAAAGGCAAAAGATATCACAGGCAAGGCTACCATACAGATAACCACGTCCGCAGATACAATAATTTATAAAAACGCACAGTGGCAACCCGCATTTACCGTAACGGTAACAGGAATAGACGGTAATCTTGCCTTTGATACAGACTATACCGTGCAATACGGCGAAAATACCAAAGTTGGAGAAGGCACAATAACCGTAAACGGCAAGGGTAACTTTACAGGTACGGCAACCCAGACATTTGAAATAAAATCCAAGGATGTTACGGTAACTGTTACAGGCGGCAACATAGCATATGGCGAAGAACCCAAAACTCCTTACGAGGTAAATATAGTCGGGCTTCTTAACGACGTAACCGAGGATAGTTTAAAAGCTATGCTTGATTATACGCTTACTAAACCCCAGGATTTATCCGTAGGCAATGTGTATAAGGTAGAGGTGAAGTTTAAAGAAGGCGAAAGTCTTGACAACTATACGGTAAAGTTCACACCGGGCACATTCACGATTGTTGACAAAGAGTACAGCGAGATTAAGTTTACCGGTGCAACGAATGTAACCTACGACGGCAAAACGCACGCTTTAACGCTTATGGGCTTGCCTGATGGTGCAAGTTATAAGCTGACTTATACCAAAGGCGGTTCAGGTAGTGAAAATGCACCGCAGGATGTAGGCGAATACACCGTAACTGCGGTAGTAACGCTTACAAACGGCGCAACGTACGATAAACTTCAATCCGCTACGTTGACCATAACCCCCGCCACAGTAACGTTCAGTCTTGAAAAGAATAGCTACGAATACACGGGCGAACAGATAAAGCCGGCAGTTACAGCCAAGTGGGGCGCAGAAGGAGCCAATACCCTTGAACAAAGCGGCAATTTCACTGTTGAGTACGGCGAAAATACCAACGTAAAAGGCACGAACAATGTTAAGATAACTCTTACCAATACCAACTTTATGGGCGATACGACACTTACGTTTGAAATAACGGCAAAGAGTATTTCTGGCGCAACGGTTGAGGTTGCCGGAAGCTACACCTACACGGGCGAGGCGATAACCCCCACAACCGACAAAATAACCGTAACGCTCACGGGTTGGGAACACGATATAACATTCAGCGTAACATACGGTGAAAATATAAACGTTAAAGACAATGGCACCGTAACGGTAACAGGCACGGGCAACTACGAAGGCACGGCGACGGGCAACTTTACCATAGCTCCCAAGGATATAACGGGGGCAACGGTAACGGTTACAACGCCTGCACAAGAAATAATTTATAAAAACGCACAGTGGCAGCCTGCAATCACCGTAAAGGTAAACGGCATAACAAATGCACTTACGGGTAATGATTACAATGTAAGCTACGGCAAAAATACCAATGTTGGAGAAGGCACAATAAGCGTAGAAGGCAAAGGCAACTTTACGGGCACTGCGAAAACGACCTTTACAATTTTGCAAAAGGGCGTGCAGATAACGTTAAAGGCGCAAACTGCGGTCTACGACGGCACGGAGCAGAGTGTTTCGAGCGACAGCGCATATTGGGAAGCTACGGGCATTATAGAGGGCGACGACCTTCAAGTTGAGTTGCAAGGTTCGCGTAAAGACGTGGGATCTGCGGCTATAAAGGTAAAATCCATCAACGCAAACTATAAGATAGAAAACGGCGAGCCCACTGGCACGTTTACCGTAACGGCAAAGTCCATAACCGTAAAGATAAAGGACCAAAGCGCGGAATACACCAACAGTGATCCCACGGTAGACCAAAGCACTGAGGCCTGGGAGAGCGAAGGTGTTTGCGGCACGGACGATTTGCATATAACAATCACAAAGGCTTCGGGCGTGCAAGCAGGCGGTTATGAGCTTACGGGCAGGTATTCCAACCCCAACTACACTGTGAAGTTTGTAAACGAAGACGGCGAGGAAAAGAGTGCAACGTT
Source organism: uncultured Clostridia bacterium (assembly GCA_947629665.1). Lineage (GTDB taxonomy): Bacteria > Bacillota > Clostridia > Christensenellales > Borkfalkiaceae > Coproplasma. The sequence continues at coordinate 438 of CANREJ010000021.1, read as the reverse complement.
CACTATAACCAAGAAGGCCGTTACCGTTACAATTGCAGACAAGAGCAGTGTATACGGGGACGAGCTAGCCGAACTCACCTACACTTATAGCGGATTAATAGCAGGAGACGGCTTTGATATCAAGGATTACGTTTCACTTACGACGGACGCAGAGCGGTATTCGGCAGTATCGGGAAGCTATAAAATTACGGCGGAAATCAAGGAAGCCACAAACTACACCATATCGGCGGCCGACGCCGAATACACCTTGACTGCCCGTCCCGTAAAATATACCATAACGAACCAAAGCACGGTATACAGCGGTGCAGTACCGGAGGTAGAGCAGAAGTACAGCATAACCGAAGGCGAGGTTGTAAACGGGGATAGCGTAGGGATAACGGTAAAGGCTGCGGGAATAACAAAGGACGTAGGGAAGTACGAGATAACGGGCGAATGGAG
>CANREJ010000020.1 GCA_947629665.1 uncultured Clostridia bacterium | reverse complement strand
TATCCGAGAGTTTTTGTCATCGCTTGAAAGCACAATTCTAAAAATTTTGTTTTGTTCCCTATGGGAAGTGCGCTTTAAGGCGCCGCCTTTTTTTATTTTTAGCTACCGCCAACGTGTTATAAACGGCGCGTGGCTGTGTTTGGTTTAAAAGTTTTAGGCGGGCTAAAACTTTTAAACCAAAGCGTCGGGCAAAGCCCTCGCGCGCGTTTGCGCGCTCCTCGGTTACGTACGTTTATGTACGCGCCCGTCGTCGCTTACGCACGCTCCTTGTCTTGCTCGCTTCTAACCACTTGCTAACTTCGTAATAACTACCGGGCGGCGTGTATAAGCGTCGTTCTGCTGTGTTGCGCTTACGCCGCGCGAAAATTTTATGCTTTTTAAAACAAATTGCTTGACGAGCGGCTTAAATAAAAGTAAAATGATAAGGTATAGTTATATCGGGAATTTTACGGTTATGTTAAAAAAACTCATTAAAAAACTTATAATTGCCGCAACGCTTGTATGTATGACGGGCGCGGCGGCGCTTTCGGCGGCGGCGTGCAATGTGGAAACCGACCACCCGCAGGTGAATATCAGTGTTGAGTTCAACGGCAACACTTACGATTTGGAGTACGTACTTTACAGGAACATGTACCCCAACACCGTCAGGCACTTTATGGAGCTCACCGAAGCGGGCTACTACAACAACATGCTCATTCACGACTACCGCGCAAACGATTGGTTCTCCGGCGGTTACAGCTATGACGAGTCCGCCTACAATGCCTCGGCAGAAATAAACGCATACACGGACTATCTGGAATCCCACTCCAAGGAACAGGAGTATATGGATTTATTCAACGGCGGCAAGCTGACGCCCACAGTATATTCGGGTTCGGTGTTCGACCAAAACCACAACCCCCAGCTTGACAAGGATTCCGCGCTGCCCACGCTAATCGGCGAATACTCCAACAACATCAAGCAGGTAATAGAAAAGGGTGCGCTCACGGCGGAACAGGGCACGCTTAAAATGTTCTACTACGAAAAGCAGTCCACGGGCAAAGTGAACGTAACGCCCACCTCCGACCAGACCATATGGAACGCCGACTATAAAAACAACTGCGCAACTTCGCTGTTCTCGATGCAGGTCGGCACAAGTTCGGTCTACGCCGAGCAGAACTATTGCGTATTCGGCAAAATGTCCAACACCACGGCGCTTACCGCACTTATAGACGCCGTAGCCGATTATTATGACAGCGACTCCTCGGCAAACAGCGTAAGCGTTACCGACGTAAGCGTGGACAACCTTGTTGAAACGTTCTCCACCGAAACGGAGGACAAGGGCACGGAGGTAGATTTTACCCTGCCCGCATTGCCCATAATAATCAAAACAATAAAAATAACAAAGTATTAAACCATTTTAAGGGAAATAAAATCCCGCCCGAAGCGTTTTGCTTCGGGCGGGGTTATTGTTATGTTTTTTAACCGTTTATGATTTTTTCGGCGAGCTGGGGAGGCACGTCCTCATAGCGCAGGAACTCGGTGGAGAACTTACCCTGTCCGCGGGTCATAGCGCGCAGGTCGGTGGCGTATTTAGCCGTCTCCGCGAGGGGTACTTCGGCAATTACCGTGGTAATTCCGCCCTCTGTCGCGCTCTCCAAAATTCTACCGCGCCGCTTGGAGATATCACCCATAACCGCGCCCAGATAGTCGTTGGGCACTGCGGCTTTTAACTTCAAAATGGGCTCCAAAAGGGCGGGTTTGGCATTCTTTATGCCGTCGCGGAAGGCAAGCGCGGCCGCCGCCTTAAACGCCATTTCGGAGGAGTCCACGTCGTGGTAACTTCCGTCGAACAGCACCGCCTTTACGCCTATAACGGGATATCCCGCCAAAACGCCGCGGCTCATGCATTCGCGCAGACCCTTTTCAACCGCGGGGATATATTGCTTGGGCACGGCGCCGCCTACAACCTCGTCGGCAAACTCAAAGTCCTGATCGCTCGGTTCAAAGCGCACCTTGCAGTGTCCGTACTGCCCGTGTCCGCCCGTCTGTTTTTTGTGCTTGCCTTCGGCTATTGCCGTGGCGCGTATGGTTTCGCGGTAGGGGATCTTGGGCTCCGAAAGCACAACGTCCACGCCGTAGCGCGTTTTAAGGCGCCTTGCAAGCACCTCTATGTGTGTTTCGCCCTGTCCGCTCAAAATCATCTCGCCCGTTTCGGCACGCTTTTCGATTGAGAAAGTGTAGTCCTCTTCCAGCATCTTGGAGAATCCCGAAAATACCTTGTCCTCGTCGCCCTTGACGGCGGAAGATACTGCCATTGAAAGCGCGGGACGGGGGAAACCTATGGGGTCGAACTGAATGTTTGTGCCCACCGCGCACAGCGTGTCGTTCGTATCGGTATTGCCAAGTTTATTCACCGCGCCGATATCTCCCGCCGAAAGTTCGCTCACAAGCTCGCTCTTTTTGCCGCGCAGAACAAATATCTGGCCAATGCGCTCCTCGGCGCCCTTGGTTGAGTTGAACACGGTCATGCCCGATTTAAGGCAGCCGCGGAAAATCTTTATATAGTTGAGTTTGCCCGTGTAGGGGTCGAACGCGGTTTTGAACACCTGGGCGGCAAAGGGACCGTTGTCCTCGCACTCGACGTTGACTATTTCGTCCTTGTCGTAGTCGGTCGCCATTGAGTTTTTGCGCTCGTTTGCCGTGGGCATGTAGCGCACGATTTCATCGAGGAGGTTTATAACGCCCCTGTTTTGCAGGGCGCTGCCCGCCATAACGGGGAACACGTTGCCCGTGGCTATGCCCTTTCTTATGCCGTGAACGGTATCGTCCTTGGAGAGAACGCCGTCCGTAAAGTATTTATCCAAAAGCACGTCGTCGTTTTCGGCGGCTGTTTCCATAAGGCTTGCCTGCATTTCTTCCATGCGCGCCTTCAAGTCGTCGGGCACATCCGTTTCCGTGCGCCCCGTGGAAGAGAACTTATACGCCTTTTCCTGAATGGCGTTCACAAAGCCCACCATTTTGCCGTCCTGCATAATGGGTATCTGTATGGGCGCCAGCTTGCCTGCGTACTTTGCGCGCAGTGCGTTCACCGTGCCAATGTAGTCGGCGTTGGGCTTGTCCATGCCGTTGATGAATATAATGAGCGGCTTGCCCAGCTTCAAGCAGTGGTCCACAACCGTTTCGGAGCCAATGGGCAGCACGCCGTTCGCGCCTATAACCAGCACGGCCGCGCCGCACGCCGCAAGCCCTTCGTTGCGCTCGCCTTCAAAGTCGTAAAATCCGGGCAAATCCAAAAGATTTATTTTAACTTCTTTCCAAATCAAATAACCGCACGCGGTGTTAATGGAAAGCTGTTTGACTTTTTCCTGTTCGTCGTAGTCCATCACCGTGGTCCCCGCGGCAACGGAGCCCATTCTGTCGATTGCGCCGCCGTTGAACAGCATAGCTTCGCACAGCGTGGTTTTGCCCTCGCCGCTGTGCCCTATAACGGCAACGTTTCTAATGTTTTTTGAAGATATAGTCATAATTTCCACCTTATCCTGCCATAAAGGCAGTTACTGTAATCCATTATACAATAAAAGATACGGTTTTTCAAGACCCAAATTCAAAATAATATCCAAAAACGCAAAACCCCGCAAATTGTTAAAAAAAACAAGTTCAAGCAGTTGACTTTTTCGGGGGGGGGTTGATATAATCCTAATAGGGCAAAGCGCACTTATGATGCGGCCCGAAAGGAGATTTAAGAATGAAAAAATTTATTACCGCTCTTGTAAGTTTTTTACTTGCGGGAGCAATGTCGCTCAGCCTTGCCGCATGCGGCAACGGCAATGACAATACCGTCGGCGGTAACCAGGGTGCAACAGGTGGCGAAACAGGCGGCACAGGTGGCGAGACCGGCGGCACAGGTGGAGAAACAGGCGGCACAGGTGGCGAAACCGGTGGCACAGGTGGCGAAACCGGTGGTACAGGCGGCGAAACCGGTGGCACAGGCGGCGAAACGGAGAGTACTTCCCTTGAAGACGCAATAAAGGCTACATACAATCTTGACAACCTTACTTTGAACGAAACTTCTAAAATGACTGCCGAGGTCAAGTATGACGGCGAAACCATGGATCCCGCAAAGAAGGCGGGGGCCGATCCCGCCAATCCTTCGGAAGAACCGCAGGAATTTGTGTACGGCACGCTTGCTATGGGTGGTCCGGACGGCATGCCCATTACATTTTCAATGTTGGCTATGATGATGTCAAGCATGGGTCCCGGCGCAACCCCCACAGCTCCCACACAAAATCCTTTCGATATGCAAACGATAGAGTGTGAGTCCAAATTCGACTATGCAAACGGAAAAATAGCCGACGGTTCGTACTCTTATGCGACTAATAACGCGGAAGAAGTATATTATACACAGTACTGCGAAGCTGTTACGGGCGCTACGGGCGGCGAAGTCAAAATTTACGGGCAGGGTTGGGATTATCAAAGTTCGGCGGTAGTCAACATGGTAAATACATATTACGGCTACGCCGACGAAGCCGCGGCAAAGGCTGCGCTCAAAACGCAAGTGCCCACCGCACTTGTAGAGTATCTCACAGGGACATACGTCGTTGGCGATCCTGAAGACGCGGAAAACTTCAAAACGGGCACGGTTTTAGATTTGTTGGATCAGTTCACGCTCGGTGCGGACGGTAAAACTTATTCGGCGCCGCTTTTGCCCGACATCTATTTATCTGCGCCTTTTGAATATGTTTCCAACTTTTCCATAAAAGTTGAAAACGGCAAAGTTTCCGCCGTGGATATGAAACTTACCATGTCTATGGATTTGGAAACTATGATGGGTGCTATGGGTTCCATGTCCGTTTCCGAGTCCGCCCAATCCCCTATCACATGGGCGGAAGAGGGCGAACATGAAATAGCTATCGAATCTTCCCAGATTTATTCTTATGTGATATCCGATATAGGCTCCACTACCGTTGGGGAAATTCCCGCGGAAAGAAAGACTGCCACTCCCGGATACACATCATCAAGTGAAGTTATAACCGATTGGAAAGCTGTATTGGATTCCACCTATGCACAGGACGGCACCGTTCGCATGAGTTTGCACGATGACAGCGATTATAATAAGTACGATGATTATTACGTAAATACCTCCCTTGGTTTGCTGTTGCATGAACATTACGAACAGAACAAATTACAGTCAGCCAAACTGTACAGAGTATCCGGAACGGAGTTAAAAACTTACGAGGCCGTTATAAGCGGAGAAAAGATAACAGATTGGGGAGAGCCCACAACGGAGACCATCGCCGGCGACGTTTTGGCAGAGTTCAAGGAATTGCTACCCGAAGACTGTGCGAGATATTTCTCCATCGTGGAAAATTACGACGAAATATATGCAACCGATTTCACGCAATACGCTATAGATTTAGACGGTAAAGTGATTCTTTTAAACACCTCCAAGTACCACGGCAAATATTATTTGGGCGGTTTTAAATATTATGTCAAAGAGGCCGCAGGCAATGGCTATTGGACTACAAAGGATGTAACGGTGAACACAGATGGCTCTATAAGTATAACCGAAATGAACTTGCCCAGGGACGAAGGTGAAGCCGTTACCGCCACGGAATGGAGCAAACTTACGGAGGGCTGGGACAGCACCGTAAAATCGCTCACCGAGACGGGAAGTTATTCTACTACTTACATAAGTTGGGGAGAAAACGGAGTTATAACCGTTGCGGAAGTAAGTAGTTCGGGGGAATACTATGGAATTATAAAACACACCACGTATACCCCTACGCAAGACGAGCAGTACCATGCGGTCGAATACGCATATAAAAACAAGTATGACGAGCAGGAGCATAAAGAGGTATATAGGTGGGTAAAGAGGGAATATGATACAGGCTACATAAACATCGCCGACTCGCGTTATGTTACGGAAGGATTCTATTTTCCCGAAGGCAACAAAACTCTTGCCGAAATGACCGCCAAGTATGACGAACTTGTAAAGGGCTACCGTATAAGCGATGAATCAAACGACTATGTAATACGCTTTAAGGAAGGCGGCGTTGTGGAGCTTTATGTAAGAGCCAAAAACGGCGATTACAGCACCTGCACAGTGTTCAGCAATAAGAACTCAACAACCGTGCCCGCTCTGCCCGATGAGGCGCAGAACGCAGAGACGGAACAAGATTAAAACTTAATAAAAATCTATGTCGCGCGGCGAACGCCGCGCGACAAATTTTTTGCGGGCGGCGGGGAAACCCCTTAAAAACTGTTACAAATTCACAAAAAGCAGAAGTATATGACATTTTAAAAAGGGTATAAGAAAATATAATACCTGAATTTTGGGCGCGGTGTGGCAAAAATTTTGTAAAATTTTGCGGCAAAAAACAATATTTTGGGGTGAGTGTAAGGTTTGGGACACAATTTTTAAAAAATGCCCAAAACGGGGCAAAAATAAGCAAAAAACATTCCAAAACGCCTAAAATTCGTTTGACAACATTTGGGCGATATAATATAATAGTAAAGCGTGTTTAAAAAGTGCGTATGGGTTGAGGCGCAAAGTTACTGCAAAATTCCCCTCACAAAGCGGAGGAACAGATAATTTGCGCTGACAAATGTCCGTACATGGATGCGGGCGACTAACCGTAGCTTTGGTGCTTTAACACCTCAAAGGTGTTTTTTTAACGCCCACGGCCGCGATACACACGGTTAAGTTGACACGTTAAAATGTTTGTTAGTATAAAAGGAGTTTGTAAAAATGGCAGGACAGAAAATAAGAATCAAATTAGCCGCATACGACCACGAGCTTGTTGACCTCGCGGCAAACAGAATAGTTGAAACCATGAAGAAGAGCGGCGCAAAAATTTCGGGGCCCGTTCCCCTTCCCACCGAGCGCGAGATAATAACCATTTTGCGTTCCCCCCACAAAGATAAGGACAGCCGCGAACAGTTCGAGCAGAGAACCTACAAGAGGATAATAGATATCTACACCCCCAACGCGAAGCTGTTGGATACGGTGCATCTTCCCGCGGGCGTAGACATCAAAATAAAGCTGTAAGCTCCCGCCAACGTCTTATAAACGTCGCAATACGGTGTCGCGCTGCGGCAACTTTCAGTTACGTACGTCTGTGTACGCTCCTTCAAGTTTTCCTCACGCTCCTTGTCTTGCTCGTTTCTAAGCCGTTGCAGTTATAAGTTGCTCGCTTCTAACCGCTTGCATTAAACTTGCTTTGCTATTTCTATATATATAATATTTATGGCGCAGGGAAACCCTGCTTGCAACATTAATTATTTTAAGTAGAAAAGCAAACCGCTTATATACAATATTATCTATCAACAAAGACTTTGTGATACTCTACGTTAAGCTGACGACGGAGACGGCGCAACGGCAAACGCGGTATCTTCAAATAAAAATAAAACGGAGGAACTTTATCAATGAATAAAGCAATCATCGGCCGTAAAGCGGGTATGACCCAGATATTTACGGCGGAGGGCAAGGTGATACCCGTAACCGTCATAGAGGCGGGTCCCTGCCCCGTAGTGCAGATCAAAACTGTTGAAAAAGACGGCTATGCCGCTTTGAAGCTCGGTTTTGACGAAGCAAAGGAAAAGGCGCTCACAAAGCCCGACCTCGGACAGTTCAAAAAGGCCAAAGTAAAGCCCTGCAAGGTTTTAAAGGAATTCCGCCTTGCCGACCTCTCTTCCTACGAAGTGGGCAAAGAAGTAACGGTTGGCGTGTTTGCGGCGGGAGACAGGGTAGACGTGCACGGCGTAACCAAAGGCCACGGCTATTCGGGCGTTATAAAGAGGTGGAACCAGCACCGCTTGAAGGAAACGCACGGCGTAGGCCCCGTACACAGGGAGCCCGGTTCCATGGGTGCAAACAGCTCGCCTTCGAGGGTGTTCAAGAACAAGAGGCTGGCAGGACAGTACGGCGTTGAAAACGTAACCATACAAAACCTTGAAATCGTAAGGGTCGACGCCGAAAGAAACTGCTTGCTCATCAAAGGTTCGGTTCCCGGACCCAACGGTGCGGTCGTTACCATAAACGACACCGTTAAATAAGGAGGACGCGCAAAATGCCTAACGTAAAAGTATATAAAATGGACGGCGCAGAAGCCGGTGAAATAACCCTATCCGAAAAGGTATTCGGCGCCGAGTATAACGAAGCCCTCATTCACCAGGCGGTTGTAACCCGCCTTGCAAACGAAAGACAGGGCACAAAGTCCACGCTCACACGCACGGAAGTGCGCGGCGGCGGCAAAAAGCCGTGGAGGCAAAAGGGCACGGGTAACGCCCGCCAGGGCTCCATAAGGGCTCCCCAGTGGGTAAAGGGCGGCGTTGTGTTCGCCCCCAAGAGCCGCGACTTTTCCAAGGACATGAACAAAAAAGCAAAGGCTGCCGCGCTTGTCTCCGCGCTTTCCAAAAAGGTTGCCGACGGCGAGCTCATAGTTGTGGACAGCCTGGAAGTAAAGGAAGGCAAAACCAAGGAAATGGTTGCGTTCCAAAAGGCGTTAAAGCTGGATAAGGGCGCGGTTGTGGTAATGGACAACAACGACCAAAAGGTAATTCTGGCGGCGCGCAACATTAAAAAGCTGTCAACCCTGCCCGTGGCGCAGATATCCACATACGAAGTGGTTGCAAACGCAAAGGTTGTTTTGACCAAGGCGGCGGTACAAAAAATCGAGGAGGTCTACGGAGAATAATGTTTGCCGAAGATATCATCATAAAGCCCCTCTTAACCGAAAAGGGTTACGACGGCATAGCCGATAAAAAATACTCCTTTATAGTAAAGAAGTCGGCTGACAAAAAGCAGATAAAGGCCGCCGTTGAAAAGCTGTTCGGGGTTGACGTAAAGAGCGTGAACACCGTAAACTGCAAGGGCAAGAAGAAGAGAATGGGAAAATACGAGGGCTACACGCCCGACTACAAGAAGGCGATCGTCCAGCTCGAAGCTGACTCCAAGGCGATTGAGTTCTTCAACTCGCTGTCGTAAGGAGGATAAAAATGGCTATTAAGAGATACAGACCCACGTCCGCCGCACGCCGTTTCATGACGGTAAGCGCGTACGACGAAATCACAAGCACCAAGCCCCAGAAGAGCTTGCTGCACGATAAGCGCAAGACGGGCGGCAGGAACAACCAAGGTAAAATTACCGTTCGCCACATAGGCGGCGGCAACAAAATAAAGTACAGAATCATCGACTACAAGCGCAACAAGGACGGAATCCCCGCAACGGTCAAGACGATTGAATACGACCCCAACCGTTCGGCAAACATCGCTTTGGTTGCGTATGCGGACGGCGAAAAGAGATATATCCTCGCCCCCCTGGGATTGAACGTAGGCGATAAAATCATTTCCGGCAAGGGCGCGGACATAAAGGCGGGCAACTGCCTTCCCCTCTCGGAAATCCCCGTCGGCACGGTGGTTCACGCAATAGAGCTCAAACCCGGCAGGGGCGCGCAGATAGCAAGGGCGGCGGGCATCTCCGCCCAGATAATGGCAAAGGAAGGCCCCTATTGCACGCTGAGGATGCCTTCGGGCGAAATGAGGCTGGTTTCCGTCAACTGTAAGGCGACGGTAGGCCAGGTGGGCAACCTCGAACACGAGATAATCCGCGTGGGTAAGGCGGGCAAAACCCGTTACCTCGGCATCCGTCCCACCGTCCGCGGCTCGGTAATGAACCCCAACGACCACCCTCACGGCGGCGGCGAAGGCAAGAGCCCCGTAGGACACGCAGGTCCCATGACCCCTTGGGGCAAGCCTGCATTGGGTTATAAGACGAGAAAGAAGAAGAATCCCACTTCCAAATTTATATTAAAGAGAATCAATTAAGGAGGAATAACAATGTCAAGAAGCGTTAAAAAAGGACCTTACGCCGAAGCAAGGCTTATGGCAAGGATAGAGGCGATGAACGCTGCCGGCGAGAAGAAGGTTGTTAAAACCTGGTCGCGTGCGACAACGATATTCCCCCAGATGGTAGGGCACACAATAGCCGTATACGACGGCAGGAAGCACGTACCCGTATATATTACGGAGGATATGGTAGGTTGCAAGCTCGGCGAGTTCGCGCCCACCAGGACGTTCAAAGGCCACGCGGCAAAAACCGCGGCCAAGAAATAAGGAGTTTGGATTATGGCAAGCAATATGAATAAAAAGCAGCAAAGAATTGCCGAAAATAAAGACAAGCGTCCTTATGCAACGGCAAAGTATTTGAGAATTTCCCCCTACAAAATAAGAACGGTGCTGGCGCTGATACGCGGCAAGTCGGTGGAGGAGGCGGAAGCAATCCTCACCTACTGCACAAAGGGCGGCAGTACGGAAGTTAAAAAGGTGTTGCTTTCGGCGGCGGCAAATGCCGAACACAACAACGGCATGGACAGGAGCGACCTCATCGTTGCCGAAGCGTATGCAAACGGCGGTCCGCACTTGAAGAGAATGCAGCCCGTATCCAAGGGTCGCGGCCATGCGATTTTAAAGAGAACGAGCCACGTCACCGTAATACTTGACGCAAAGAAGGTTTAAGGAGAGAATATATGGGACAAAAAGTTAATCCTCACGGTTTGAGAGTCGGCATAATATCTTCATGGGATACGCAGTGGTATGCGGACAAAAAGACGTTCCCCGCGCACCTTAAAGAAGATAACCAGATCCGTACCTTCTTAAAGAAAAAGTATTTTGACGCGGCAATAAGCAAAATAACCATCGTGCGCGCCGCCAACAAAATAGAGGTGGGCATCTACACGGGGCGCCCCGGCGTTTTAATAGGCAAGGCGGGCTCCGAAATAGAGGTTATAAAGAAGGACCTTGCAAAGCTCACAAAGGGCAAGGTAATAATAATCAACGTAAGAAAGATAGAAAAAATCGACCAGGACGCCCAGCTTGTGGCGGAATCGGTTGCCGCACAGCTTGAAAAGCGCGTATCTTACAGAAGAGCCGTTAAACAGCAGATAGCAAAGGTAACCAAGTCGGGCGTAAAGGGCGTAAAAATCACCGTGGGCGGCAGGCTCGACGGCAGGGAGATTGCGGGCAGCGAGAGCTACCACGAGGGTTCCATACCCCTTCAAACGCTCCGTGCCGACATAGACTACGGCTTTGCGGAAGCGCACACCACCTTCGGCGTACTCGGCGTAAAGTGCTGGATATACAAGGGCGAAGTGCTTGAAAACAAAAAACTTATAATATCCGAGGGAGGCGAAGATTAAAATGTTGATTCCCAAGAGAGTTAAAAGAAGAAAGCAGCACCGCGGCAAGTTGCACGGTTCGGCGCAGAAAGGCAACAAAATAGCTTACGGCGAGTACGGGCTGGTTGCCGAAGAGTGCGGCTGGATAAAGTCCAACCAGATAGAGGCGGCGCGTATCGCCATGACGAGATTTATAAAGCGCGGCGGGCAAGTATGGATAGATATCTTCCCGCACAAGCCCATAACCAGGCACCCCGCGGAAGCCCGTATGGGCTCGGGCAAAGGCTCGGTTGAATATTGGGTGGCAACGGTAAAGCCCGGCAGGGTAATGTTTGAAATGGCGGGCGTTACCGAGGACGTTGCAAGGGAGGCAATGAGGCTTGCAAGCCATAAACTTCCCGTAAAGTGCAAGTTCATCGTAAAAGAAGCAGAAGGCGGTGAAGCAAATGAAGGTTAAGGAAATCGTCAATTTGACCGACGAGGAATTGAACAATAAGTTGCAGGAACTCAAAACCGAACTCTTTAATCTGCGCTTCCGCCATGCAAGCGGACAGCTTGAAAACCCCATGGCAATAAACCTTGTAAAAAAGGATATAGCAAGGGTCAACACCGTAATCCGCGCAAGGCAGTTAAAGGCGTAAAGGAGTAGAAAATGGAAGAGAGAACAACTTTAAGAAAGGAAAGAGTGGGCATAGTAGTATCCGATAAAATGGATAAAACGGTAGTAGTTGCCGTAACGGAAAAGTCCAAGCACCCTCTCTACAAAAAGACCATCACCAAGACCACCCGCTTCAAGGCGCACGACGAAAACAACGAGTGCGGCGAGGGCGACAGGGTAAGGATAGTGGAAACGCGCAAGCTGTCGAAGGATAAGAACTGGCGGGTGGCTGAAATTATCGAAAAGGCAAAATAAGGCTACCGCCTCTCCCGTGGCGGCGTGTATAAGCGTCGTTCTGCTGTGTTGCGCTGCGGCAACCTTCGGTCATTTACCATTTAGTAAACTCCCTCAGGTTATCCTCGCGCGCCTTGCATAACTCGCTTCTGCCCACCGCAGGACTTCGTAATTACAATGGGTAATTGCAATTTCGTAATTACAATATATCATTGGTTAAAACGATAGAAATCGTTTGATAAGTGTTAACGTAAGTCAAGCGGTAAGGTAATTAAGATACCCGGGTGCAGCGACACGCTGCAAGATACCCGGCCGCGGCGACTTGGGGGATTGTCAATTCCCGTTTGATAAGTGTTAACGTAAGTCAAGCGGTAAGGTAATTAAGATACCCGGCCGCGGCGACACGCCGCATGATTGCTGTTCTTGTGCAAAGGAGAGCGGGGCAACCCACCTCGCTTATGTGTGCAGGGCGCAATCCTCTGCAAAATAAAATCAAGTTGTAAGTTTCAAATCAAAAAGGAGTAGATTTATGATACAACCGCAAACAAGGCTCAAAGCCGCGGACAACAGCGGCGCGAAGGAGCTGATGTGCATAAAAGTGCTGGGCGGCTCCGGGCGCAAATACGCCAACATAGGCGACGTAATTGTATGCTCGGTTAAAACTGCCACGCCCGGCGGCGCCGTTAAAAAGGGCGAAGTAGTAAAAGCAGTAATAGTGCGCAGTTCAAAAGGCATCAGGCGCGACGACGGAACGCATATCACGTTCGACGACAACGCCGCCGTAATAATAAACGCAAACAAGGAACCCCGCGGCACGCGTATCTTTGGACCGATAGCAAGAGAGCTTCGCGAAAAGAACTATATGAAGATAATATCGCTTGCCCCCGAAGTGCTTTAATAAAGGAGAACAGCTATGAACGTAAAAGTTAATGATAATGTAATTGTTATCACCGGCAAGTATGCGGGCAAGCAGGGCAACGTAATTGCCACATCTCCCAAAAACGGCACGGTGGTAGTAGAGGGTGTAAACATTCACAAAAAGTCCAAAAAGGCAAGAAAGGCCAACGAAGTCTCCCAGATAGTTGAAGTGCCCGGCCCCATCGACGCAAGCAACGTAATGGTGGTTTGCGGCTCCTGCGGCAAGCCCATAAGGGTTAAGCACAGCGTAATCGAGGGTAAAAAAGTTCGCGTCTGCGGCAAGTGCGGCGCGGTTTTGGACAAGGGCTACGTTTCCAAGGCGGCGGCAAAGGCGGCCAAGAAGGAAGAGCCCAAGAAGCGCGTAAGAAAGCGCGCCAAGAAAGAAGAGTCCGCCGAGAGCGGTGAAACCGAATAAGGAGGTGCGCTATGGCTACAACAAAGAAGACTGCGGCAGAGCCCGCAAAAAAGGCGGTTGCGGCAAAACCCGCGGAAGCGCCGGCACAAAAACATAAGTCCAGAGTGCAGGAGCAGTACGAAAAGGAAGTTATCCCCTACCTCGAAAGCAAGTTCGGCTATAAAAACCCCATGCAGGTGCCCAAACTCGTAAAAATAGTTATAAGTTCGGGTCTCGGCGACATAAAGGACAACGCAAAGTCCATACAGCTCGCACAGAACGAGTTAAAGCAGATCACAGGCCAGCAGCCCGTGTTGACAAAGGCTAAAAAGTCGGTTGCAAACTTCAAGGTGCGCGAGGGCATGACCATAGGTTTAAAGGTAACGCTCCGCGGCAAGATGATGTACGACTTCTACGATAAATTCATTTCCATAGCTCTTCCCAGAGTGCGCGATTTCAGGGGCGTGCCTTCGGAGAGTTTTGACGGAAAGGGCAACTACTGCATGGGCGTTAAAGAGCAGCTCATCTTCCCCGAAATCCAGTACGACCAGGTTGAAAAGATCAGGGGCATGGATATCTGCATAGTAACGACGGCGCAGAGCGACGAAGAAGCGAGAGAACTTTTAAGGGCGCTTGGAATGCCCTTCAAGAAGTAAGGAGAAATATATGGCAAAGAAATCGATGATAAACAAACAGCAGAAGCCCCAAAAGTACTCCACCAGGGAATACACGCGCTGCTCCATTTGCGGCAGGCCGCACGCGGTTCTGCGCAAGTACGGTGTATGCCGTATATGTTTTAGGAACCTCGCTTACAAGGGGCAGATCCCCGGCGTTAAAAAATCGAGCTGGTAAAAAGGAGAATTGAAATGACAGATCCCATTGCAGATATGCTCACACGCGTCCGCAACGCAATAAGAGCCAATAAGGAAACGGTTGAGATTCCCTCATCCAACATCAAAAAATCGATTGCCGATATAATGCTTGCCGAGGGCTATGTGTCCGACGTAAAGGTTGCCGAGGACGGCTATAACGGCAAAATAGTAATCACTCTCAAATATATAGGCAAAAAGCAGAGCGTAATAAACGGCTTAAAGAGAGTATCCAAACCGGGACTCCGCACCTATGCGGGTGTAGAGGATATGCCCAAGGTAATGGACGGTTTGGGCGTAGCCGTTTTGTCCACGAACAAGGGTATAATGACCGATAAGCAGGCAAAGGCCGCAAACGTGGGCGGCGAAGTGCTTTGCTACATCTGGTAAGGAGGTAATTTAATATGTCAAGAATAGGTAAATTACCCGTAGCCCTGCCCGCAGGCGTAAGCGTAACGTTTGAAAACGGCCTGTTAACCGTAAAGGGCCCCAAGGGCACGCTCAACCAGCAGGTTTCGGGCGAAATAGATATCAAGGTTGAAGGCGCCGAAGCCCACGTTTTGACTACGGGCGAAGCGGACGGCACCAACGCAAGGCACGGTTTATACCGCGCGCTCCTGCACAATATGGTTGTCGGCGTTACCGAAGGTTACACCGTTGCGCTCAACGTAAACGGCGTAGGCTGGAAGGTTGCAAAGAACGGCAATAAACTTGTATTGAACGTAGGATTTTCCCACCCCATAGAGTTCACCGAGCCGGCGGGCGTAACGTTCGCCTGCCCCAGCGACAAGGAAATCACCGTGTCGGGCATAGACAAAGTGGTAGTCGGGCAAACGGCGGCAAATATCCGTAAAGTAAGAATCCCCGAACCTTACCACGGTTACGGCATAGCTTACAAGGGCGAAGTAATCGAGCGTAAGGAAGGAAAGACGGGAGGCAAGGGCAAGAAGTAATATCCCGTGCGTGTCTTCGCGCAAAGGGATACAAATAACCGTAAGGTTGGTTGCCCAATAAGGAGAAATTATGATAAAGAAGATAGATAAAAACCAAGAGAGGCTGAGAAGGCACACCCGCGTGCGCAAAAAGATAACGGGCACGGCGGAAACTCCCAGAATGAGCGTGTTTAGAAGCCTCAACCACATTTACGTCCAGATAATAGACGACGTAAAGGGCGTAACGTTGTGTTCTGCGTCCACAATGGAAAAGGACGTAAAGGAAAAAATCCAAGGCTTATCAAAAACCGACGCCGCAAAAGTTGTGGGCAAGGTTGCAGGTGAAAAGGCTGTCGCTCTCAAAATAGAGACGGTCGTCTTTGACAGGGGCGGCTACCTCTACACGGGTCGTGTACAGGCGGTTGCAGACGGCGCAAGGGAAGCCGGACTCAAATTTTAAAGGAGCGCAGATATGGAAGAGAAGAAAGAAAGACCTGCAAGAAGAGATAACAGAAGAAGACAGCAGGAAGACGACGGACTCATCAAAAAGCTCATACAGGTAAACCGCGTAACCAAAACGGTTAAGGGCGGCAGAAATATGCGCTTTGCCGCGCTCGTTGTAGTGGGCGACGGCAAGGGTTCGGTAGGCTATGGCATGGGCAAGAGCAAGGAAGTTCCCGAAGCCATTGAAAAGGCAAACGCCCAGGCCAAAAAGAACATGCAAAAGGTCAGCCTGCAAGGCACGTCCATTCCCCACACCATACTCGGCGTGTTCGGCAGGGGCTCGGTACTTATGATGCCCGCCGAAGAAGGTACCGGCGTTATAGCCGGCGGCCCCGTGCGTGCCGTAATGGAAGCCGCGGGCGTCAAGGACGTAAGAACCAAGTCCCACGGCACATCCAACCCCATCAACTGCGTAAAGGCCGCAATCCAGGGCTTAACCGCGTTGAAGTCGCCCGACGAAGTGGCGGCCGCGCGCGGCAAGACCGTGGAAGAGGTCAAGGGTTAAGGGAGGCTTAAAATGATAAAAGTAACGCTTGTAAAGAGCCCTTCAAACGAGGTAAAAAGCGTAAAGGCAACCGTTGAAGCGCTCGGTCTCAAAAAAATAAGGCAATACAAAATTCTGGAAGAAACTCCCGCAAATTTAGGGCAAATCAAAAAGGTATCCTACCTTCTCAAAGTGGAAAAAGTGGAGGAGTAAAAATGAGAATAGACACATTACAGCCCGCAGAGGGCTCAAACACCCCCGCAAAAAGACTTGGGAGAGGTATAGGTTCGGGGCTTGGCAAAACCTCCGGCAAGGGACACAAAGGCCAATGGGCGCGTTCGGGCGGCGGAGTACGTCCCGGTTTTGAGGGCGGACAAATGCCCATGCACAGGCGCGTACCCAAGCGCGGCTTCCACAACAAGTGGGCAAAGAGCTACACCATAATCAATTTAAGCCAGCTTGCCAATGTACCAGCAGGTACGGTAGTGGATTTTGAGTATGTTGAGGCAAACTCGCTTGCAAAGGAAGTTAAAAACAGCTGCGGGCTCAAAGTTTTGGGCGGCGGCGAGCTTAACGTTGCGCTCACCGTAAAAGCGGCAAAATTTTCCGAGAGCGCAAAGGCGGCCATTGAAAAGGCAGGCGGCTCCGCAGAGGTTACAGAATAAAAATCCCAAGCCGTTAAAGGCAAAAGAGGTTTGGTATGTTTGAAACAATAAAAAATTGTTTTAAGGTAAAGGAAATCAGGAGAAAAATTTGGATAACCCTATTGCTTCTTCTTATTTTCCGTTTGGGTTGCTATATCCCCGTACCGGGAATAGACCCCGCGCAATTTCACGACGCAATCGGTCAAAACGACTTTTTAAACGTTCTCTCGTCCATCACGGGCGGATCTTTGCAGAACGCCACGTTGTTTGCGCTGGGTATCAGCCCCTATATCAACGCGTCAATTATAATCCAGCTCCTCTCCGTGGGCATACCTGCGTTGGAGCGCCTTTCAAAAGAAGGTGAAGACGGCAGAAAAAAGATAGCCCAGATAACCCGCTACGTAACAATCGCCCTTGCGGTGGCGCAGGCGATAGGTATCATAGTCAACTTCGGCATACAGGGCGACGCCCTGCGCCTTGAAATCTTCGGCGTAATTCCCGGAAGCGGCATGAGCGAAACGGCGGCAAAGTGGCTGGCGGGCATATTCCTCACCGTGGTTTACACGGCGGGCGCCATGCTTGTTATGTGGATAGGCGAAAGAATAACCGAGTACGGTATTTCCAACGGCATATCTTTAATAATCTTCATAGGTATACTTTCCACAGCGGGGCTTACTATAATTGCCAACATACAGGACGGTTTTTCGGGCCATCCCGAAAGGTTCTGGGAGCTTTTGGGCTTCGTACTTTTGACCATCATCGAATTTGCGGCAATCGTAACGGTGGATTTGTCCGAAAGGAGGATTCCCGTGCAGTATGCAAAGCAGGTAAAGGGCAGAAAGATGTACGGCGGGCAGTCCTCGGTTATTCCCATAAGAATATCGGGTTCGGGCGTTATGCCTCTCATCTTCGCGTTTGCAATAATAACCTTCCCCCAGATGCTCATTTCAATGTTCTGGCCCAATACGGGTGCGAACGAGGGCATACAGGAGTGGTTCTCCGGAAGCGGCGCCTGGTACGGCCAGCTGTTATACATGCTTGCGCTCTGCGTGCTTATATTTGCGTTTGCGTTCTTCTATGCGTCAATGCAGTTCAACCCGGAGGACGTATCAAAGACAATACAGCAGAACGGCGGCTTTATACAGGGTATCCGTCCCGGCAAGCCCACCGCGCTGTATTTAAAGAGAATCAACAACCGCATAACGCTGTTCGGTGCAATATATTTGTCATTGGTTGCGTTTATCCCCTCGATTTTGAGCATGGTACTTTCGGCTCTCGGCCAAAGCAACTTAACTCTCCTTTCGGTATTCTCCACCACGGGTATATTGATTGTAGTATCGGTTGCAATGGAGCTGGATAAGCAGATGGAGAGCCAGCTGATGATGAAGAATTACAAAGGCTTCCTCAAATAAGTTGCGGCGTGTATAAGCGTCGTTCTGCTGTGTTGCGCTGCGGCAACCCTCAGTCATTTACATTTAAGTAAACTCCTTCGGGTTATCCTCGCGCGCCTTGCATAACTCGCTTCTACCCACCGCTGAAAAGCAGAGCCGTAACTTCGTAAGTGCAAAGCCGCAATTATTCCCAAACAATAAACGGCGCAAGCAAAACCACGCTTTTTGCACCTTATTATAGAAATTTTTATAATGCGGTGTGCAAAGCGTCGCTAACGCTCGCGTGCGTAGCGTAACACAATTTGCAAACACTTTTGCCTCGGCGGGGTGAATGCCTGCGATTAAATAATTGTGGGCTCCTAATAAATCGCAGGCAGAGGGACGAGCGCGGATTTCTCAAAACAGCACAGTGCGCTGTTTTGCCGCGCGAGATGAGCGAGCGCATAGTGCAAGGCGCGAGCGGTGCCCGAACACGGCGTTGTCATTACGCCGTGTGAGAAGCAAAGCCGCCAAAACTCACGGAAATTCGCAGGGCGCGCAATCGCACGAGAATTTCGTGAAAAAGGATTTTCTATGAACATTATTCTTTTGGGAGCGCCCGGAGCGGGCAAGGGAACGCAGGCGAGCATGCTTGCGGAAAAATACAATCTTTTGCATATCTCCACGGGCGACATATTCCGCGCAAACATAAAGGGCGGCACCGAAATAGGCAAGCTGGCCAAATCCTATATGGACGCAGGTCTGCTTGTGCCCGATTCGGTTACGTGCGATATAGTAAAGGACAGACTCACCTGGGAGGACGCACAGCACGGCTACATGCTGGACGGCTTCCCGCGCAATCTCTACCAAGCGGGCGAACTCGATAAGTTCGCAACCGTGGATTTATGTTTGAACATAGACGTTGACGTAAATCTTTTGATGGACAGAATTTGCGGCCGCAGGGTTTGCGCCTGCGGGGAGAGCTACCACGTATCCACGCTGAACGGCAAGACCACCTGCGCCAAGTGCGGCGGCGAGCTTTACCGCCGTGCGGACGACAACCCCGAAACGGTTAAGGCGCGGCTCAACACTTATTTCGAGCAGACTGCGCCGCTCATCGACTACTACAAAAAGCAGGGCAAACTTTTAACCGTCCGCGGCGGAAAGGGTTCCCCCAACGAAGTGTTTGCGCAAATTTGCGTTGAGTTGGACAAAAGAATTTAACGCTTTTAAAAAATATGATACACATTAAATCGCCCGCAGAAATAGAACTCATGCGCGAAAGTTGCAGAATTGTAAAGGAAACGCTTGAATTTGTAGGTAAAAACATACACGCGGGCATGACCACCAAACAGGTGGACGAACTCGTATACAGGTATATAACCTCGTGCGGGGCAAGGCCTTCAAGCCTGGGCTACGGCGGCTTTCCCGCCAGCGCGTGCGTATCCGTAAACGAAGTGGTTGTACACGGTATTCCGTCGGACAGAATAATTTTGGACGGCGACATAGTTTCAGTGGACATCACCGCCGAAAAAAACGGCTACAACGGCGACGCGGCAAGGACGTTTTTGATAGGCAGCGTGTCCGAGGAAAAGAAGCGGCTTGTAAAGGTTACCGAGGAGTGCTTTTTTAAGGCGATAGAGGGCTTGCAGGCGGGCGTACCGCTCTACGATATAGGCTACGCAGTGCAGACCCACGCCGAAAGCCACGGCTACGGAGTAGTCCGCGCGCTTGTGGGGCACGGTATCGGCAGGGACATGCACGAGGATCCGTCCGTTCCCAACTACGGCAAAAAGGGCACGGGCATGCGGCTGAAAGCGGGTATGACAATCTGCATAGAGCCGATGATAAACATGGGCACATACAAAGTCAACTTTGACAAGTACGACGGTTGGACGGTAACCACTGCGGACGGTTTGCCCGCGGCACACTACGAAAACACTGTGCTTATCAAAGAGGACGGCGTGGAAATCTTAACTCTATAAGGAGCTGTATGAAGGTAACGGAGCCGCAGATAGGCGGCATATGCAAGAGCCGCCAGGGCAGGGATAAGGACAGATATTATCTTATAAAATCCATAAATGCCGACGGCAGCGTTATGCTTGTGGACGGCAACTTCAAAAGGTTTTCATCGCCCAAGAGAAAGAACATAAAGCACCTTGAACTTTTGCCCGACAGGGCGGAAAATATAGCCCAAAAGCTCACCGAAGGCAAGCAGGTGTTCGACACGGAAATTTATTCCGCGCTCAAAGCCTACAACGCCACCCAACAACAAAACGAGGTAAATAATGTCTAAGGACGACGTAATTGAAACCGAGGGCAAAGTTATAGAGTGCCTGCCCAATGCCAATTTCAAAGTTAAACTTTCCAACGGGCACATAATAACGGCGTATATCTCCGGTAAACTGAGATTGAACTATATAAGGATAATCGAGGGCGACAGCGTAAAGCTGGAAATGAGTCCCTACGATTTGACCAAAGGCAGAATAACCTGGCGCAGTAAAAACTGAGCCGAATATAAGGAGAATAATCATGAAAGTAAGACCTTCCGTAAAACCCATGTGCGATAAATGCAAAGTTATTAAGCGCAACGGCAGAGTGATGATAATTTGCTCGAAGAATAAGTCGCATAAGCAGCGCCAAGGCTAATTTAAACGCATATATACGTCGCAATACTTTGTTGTGCTGCGGCAACCCTCAGTCATGTACTTCTGTGTACACTCCTTCGGGTTTTCCTCGCACGCCTCGTCTTGCTCGTATCTCTGCGTTTAAAGCGTTTTAAACAGGGTTTGCGGCAACCGTCAGTTGTTGTACATCTTTGTACATTTCCCGTCGCAAAGCCGCACGCTTCTCGTTCTGCTCGCTTCTGCAAACCTTATAAATGCAAGATTGCTCGTATCTCTGCGTAAAGCGTTTAAATTTCGCTTCTGTGAACTGTAAATGCAGGGTTGCCAAGACGGCGTTTAATGCGTTTCGAATTGCGTTAAAAGGACGCGGAGGGGCAAATATTGCTCTTTTCTGCGTTGAAATAAAAAATAATTTCGCCAACCGCGCGTTTATCATTCCAAATTCCAAACGCCCGCGGTTTGCGGTTGACATATACCATATATAAATTTTTAAGGAGAAAGTAATTACTATGGCACGTATTGCCGGTGTAGATTTACCCAGAGAAAAGAGAGTTGAAATAGGGCTCACTTACATCTACGGTATCGGTCTTAAAACCAGCCAGAAAATCCTTGCCGCAACGGGCGTTGACCCCAACACGCGCGTAAAGGATCTGGACGAAACTACCGTATCGAAATTAAGAGAATATATCGACCATAACGTGAGGGTCGAAGGCGAACTTCGCACCGAAGTTTCCCTCAACATTAAAAGACTTATGGAAATAGGTTGCTACCGCGGGATCAGGCACAGAAAGGGTCTGCCCGTGCGCGGCCAGTCCACCAAGACCAACGCGAGGACAAGAAAGGGTCCCCGCCGCACGGTCGCAAAGAAGAAGGGCGCGAAGTAAGGAGGGCAAATTAAATGGCACAGCAAAAAAAGCAAACAGTAACCAGAAAGCGCAGAGAGCTTAAAAAGGTTGACAGAGGCCAGGTGCATATCCAGTCCTCCTTCAACAACACTTTGGTAACGGTAACCGACCTTCAAGGCAACGCAATAAGCTGGTCGTCTGCGGGCAGCCTCGGCTTTAAGGGTTCCCGTAAGGGCACGCCGTTTGCGGCGCAAATGGCAACGGAAACGGCAGTAAAAGCGGCAAAGGAGCATGGGCTTCGCTCCGTTGAAGTCTATGTAAAGGGCCCCGGCGCAGGCAGGGAGTCGGCTATCCGCGCAATAGGCGCGTGCGAAGTGGAAATAACGCTTATTTCCGACGTATCGCCCATAGCGCACAACGGTTGCAGGCCGCCCAAGCGCCGCAGAGTATAAGGAGGTATTAAAATATGGCAACATACAGAGAGGCAAAATGCCGCCTTTGCAGAAGAGAGGGCGGAAAGCTCTTTTTAAAGGGCGATAAATGCTACACGGGCAAGTGCCCGTTTGAAAAGAGGCCCACGCCTCCCGGCAAACAGCCCGGAAACGTAAGAAAGAAGGTATCCGAATACGGCCAACAGCTCCGTGAAAAGCAGAAGGTTAAGCGTATCTACGGCGTGCAGGAGGGGCAGTTCCGCTCCTACTACGAGCAGGCAGACCGCATGAAGGGCATCACGGGTGAAAATATGCTCTCGCTCTTGGAGCGCAGGCTGGACAACGTTATATTCCGCATGGGAATAGGCGCAAGCCGCGCGCAGGCACGCCAGCTTGTAAACCACGGGCATTTCCTTGTAAACGGTAAAAAAGTGAACGTACCCTCCTATATAGTAAAGGTCGGCGACGTCGTAACCGTAAAGGAGAGCAAGACTTCCAACAAATACTTTGAAGATATCAAGTCGATGAAGGCGGCGAATATGCCCAAGTGGGTTGAGTTCGATCCCGCAAAGTTAGAGGGCAAAATTTTATCGTTGCCTGCAAGGGACGATATAGACAGTCAAATTGCAGAGCATATGATTGTCGAGCTGTACTCCAAGTAATAGAATTTTTTAAGGAGGAAGTTTTATGATCGAAATGGATATGCCCAAAATCGAGGTAGAGGAAAGCGAAGACCAGGCGTACGCCAAGGTTATAGTGGAACCCCTTGAAAAGGGCTTCGGTCTCACAATAGGCAACTGTTTAAGGCGCATACTTTTATCCGCGCTTCCCGGAGCCGCGGCACAGGGCATACGCTTTTTGGACGGTAGCGTAAAGCACGAATTTTCGGCGGTGGCAGGCGTAAAAGAGGACGTAACAGAAATAATCCTCAACTTAAAGACGCTTGCAATCAAAACGTCGGTAACCGATAAGGACTACGTAAAGGTTGTCCACCTCTACAAAGAGGGTCCCTGCGAAGTAAAGGCGAGCGATATTGCCGAGGACGCCGAAATCGAAATAATAAACGGCGACCAGCACATCTGCACCATAGACGCGGGCGGCAAAATAGATATGGAAATAACCATAGGCCGCGGCCGCGGCTACAAGGGCGCAGACCACACCCGCACCGAGCTTATAGATTATATCCCCATCGATTCCATCTATACGCCCGTAAAAAAGGTGAACTATTCGGTGGAAAACACCCGCGTGGGTCAAAACACCGACTACGATAAGCTCACTTTGGAAGTGTGGACAAACGGCGCGTTCAGCGCAAAGGAGATAGTATCCCTTGCGGCAAAAATAATGCAGGACCATATCTCGCTGTTTGTGGACCTTTCGGAGTCCATCAAAAATATGGATATACTCGTTAAAAACGAGGACGACAAGCAGGCAAAAATACTCGCTATGGCAATAGAGGACATGGACCTTTCCGTCCGCTCCTACAACTGCTTAAAGCGTGCAAACATACACACAGTGGAAGACTTGACGCGGAAGTCCGAGGACGAGATGCTCAAAGTGAGAAATCTCGGCAGAAAATCTTTGGACGAAGTTATAGGCAAGCTCGCCTCATACGGACTTTCACTTTCAAACAAGGAGGACTAAAACCATGGCAGGTAAATTAGGAAGAACGGCAAGCGAGAGGGAAGCGCTGTTAAGAAACCAGGCGGCGGAACTTCTCTGGTACGGAAAAATAACCACCACGGCGGCAAAGGCAAAGGCGCTTCAACCCTACGTTGAAAAAATCATCACCAAGGCAATAAGCGTTTACGACGACAATATAGAGTACGAAGTAAAAACAACGGACAAAAAGGGCAAGGAAGTAACGGTAAAGAACGTTAAGGACAGCCCCAAAAAACTCGCCGTACGCCGTGCGCTCATCGGCAAGCTCCGCGACATTCAGGAAGTAAAGCCTTTCAACGAAAAGAAGAAGGACTTTAAGGAACGCACCGCCGACATCAAGCACCCCCTGATGGAAAAGCTCTTCAACGAAATCGCGCCCAAGTACGCGCAGAGAAAGGAAGAGTTGGGTCAGGGCGGCGGCTACACCCGCATTTATCTTTTGGGCAACCGCCGCGGCGACGCCGCCGAAGAGGCCATAATCGAATTAGTATAATATAAGAGTTCACAAAAAAGCAGACGTTCGACGATGTCTGCTTTTTTCGTGATTTTTAGGGCTACTTTCTCACACGGTGTAAGGGCAATACCGTGTTCGGGCATCGTTCTGATTTTTAGGGCTACTTTCTCACACGGCGTAAGGGCAACACCGTGTTCGGGCATCGTTCGCGCGGGACGAATGCGCTCACTCATCTCGCTTCGGCACGCACAGCGCACTGTGCTGTGCTATGAAATGCCTCGCTCGTCCCTCTGCCCGCGATTTATAAGGGCGCACTTATAATATAATCGCGGGCATTCACCCCGCTGAGGCAAAAGTGTTTGCAAATTGTGTTGCGCTGGCGCAGGCGAAGCCTGCTTGCGCCGTATATTATTTTAAAGAATAAATTTGGGCGTAAGGGCGGCTTTTTTTTAAAAAGGTCTTGAATTTTTTTATAATTTTGGTATAATAATATGCACCCCTGCAAAAGGCAAGGGCTCATTTTATCTTTTGGGCGCAAAAAGCCCGTAAAAATAATGTTAAACAAATTCTACGAACAACTTTCCGCAACGTCGCCCGTGCCCGTTGTGATAATATCCGTTGCCATAATGCTCCTTGCGGGCTTTTTGGGGACGCGTATAACCAAGCTGTTAAAGCTGCCCAACGTTACCGCCTACATTTTGGTAGGCATAGTTTTGGGTCCTTACTGCCTTGACCTCATTCCATCATACGTGTCCACGGGCATGGACTTTATATCAGATATCGCCCTCGCGTTTATAGCATTCAGTGCGGGCGAGTATTTCCGTTTTTCCACGCTCAAAAAGAACGGCGCAAAAGTGGCGGTTATAACGCTGTTCGAGGCTCTTTTAGCCTCTGTGCTGATATTTGTGCTGACATACTTTATATTGCATTTGGGGCTGGCGTTTTCCATTATTCTCGCCGCCCTCGCCTCGGCGACGGCCCCCGCTTCAACCATGATGACAATCCGCCAGACGGGCGCAAAGGGCGACTTTGTGGACACCCTTTTTTCGGTGGTTGCGCTGGACGACGTTGTCAGCCTCATCGCATACAGCGTAGCCGTGTCTGTTGCGCTTGCAACGCTCGGCAACGGCTTTTCCCCCGCCGACGTGCTTCTGCCCATAGCCTGGAATTTGCTGTTGATAGCGGTTGGAATATCCTTTGGCTTTGCGCTTAAATTTTTAATGGCAAAGCGCTCAACCGACAATAGGCTGATAGTGTCCGTGGCGTTTTTATTTGCGATTTGCGGCATAGGCGCGGCGGTGGACGTTTCCCCGCTGTTGGGCTGCATGGCAATGGGCACGGTCTATATCAACGTTTCGGGCGACGACAAGCTCTTTAAACAGCTCAACTATTTCAGTCCGCCGATACTTCTGTTGTTCTTTGTAAAATCTGGGCTTGGGTTCAGGATGGACGCGCTGTTCGGCGGCAGTTCCACGGGCGGTACCCCGCTGATTTTAGTGGGCGCTCTGTACTTCGCGGTGAGGATAATAGGCAAGTACGTTGGCGCGTTCGCGGGTTGCGCAATAACCAAAAAACCCAAACAGGTGAGGAATTATCTCGGCCTTGCATTGACTCCGCAGGCGGGCGTGGCAATAGGCCTTGCGGCAATGGGCGCGCGTATTCTCGGCGGAGATATGGGCAGTCTTTTGCAGACGATAATATTATCGTCGAGCATACTCTATGAGCTGGTCGGCCCGCCCCTGGCAAAGCTTGCACTGTATCTTTCGGGATCCTACGGCAAGAACGCGCAGGGAGAGGAGCCGGCAACCGTGCCCACGCGCGAGGACGAGGTAGAGGCGTTAAAGGAGCGGCTCACAGCCATACAGCGCCAGCTCTCGGTAAAGGAATACGCCCGCTCGCCGGAGGAAGAGGCGTTTATGGAGGCGTTGGAAAACCGCCGCGACGACGAAGGTGAAGAAACTTCGGCGGGTTTGGAATACAACCGCAAAAAATTTATAAACAAGAGGTAACTTTATGCCCACAGATTATATTGCAGAATTATTGGGAAACTGGTCAAAGGAAGTCAACGTGGCGTCCACGGCCATAAAAACGGTACTCGTAATAATAATGGCGGTAGTGCTCGGCTGCGAACGCTCCAAAAACCGCCATGCCGCGGGGCTGAGAACGCTCATAGTGCTTTCGATAGGCTCCATGTTTGCGGGGATCGCCGATTTATTCTTTATCACTTCGCTCCACGTAGGCTTTTCGTTTATGTCGGCGGCAGTGTTCATTGGCATATCCATAATCACCGCCAATACAATAATCTTTTCTTCCAAAAACCAGATAATGGGTTACACTACGTCCGTGGGCGTGTGGACTATGTCAATAATTTCGGCGATGCTCGGCTTCGGGCTGTACACGTCCGCGCTCATAGGCTTTGCCGCGCTCATGATAGGGCTTTTGGCGTTTTCCAAGCTGGAAAGATACATAAAGGATAAGTCCAACCACTTTGAAATCCACCTTGAATTAAAGAGCCGCAACAGCTTGCAGGATTTCATTGCCGCCGCGCGCGAGTTTGGGCTTAAAATAGACAATCTGGAACTCAACCCCGCCTATGCCAATTCCGGGCTGAGCGTATACACGGTAAAATTTACCGTTGTTGGGGAATCCCTCAAAAAGCAGAGCCACGCCCAAATAATAGAGGCGCTTTCGGTGCTGGACTGCGTATATCACGTGGAAAGGCTGGGTTGAGTTGTAAATAAAAATATTATTATTTCCTTGACATAATTTTCAGGAGTGATATAATATATATAAATTAAAAGCAAAGGAGATACAAACATGCAATTTGATAAGTGGTTTAATAAGCAAAGCACTCTTCTTAAAGTAATTCTTCTTATTCTTCCCGTAGTCGGCTGGATAGTTGAATGCCTTGTAAGATTGAGCATTGCGCTTGAAAAACAGGACGTAATAAGCATAGCGGTATTTGTGCTGTTCCTGCTTGTAGGTTGGGGCTGGTTCCTCGGCGTTCTCGACTTGATTTATCTCATTGTAAAGGGGCACCTGTTCCTGGCAGAATAAGTCGGTAGTGATTAAAATCACGCTACAAAAACGTGGCGTGATTTTTTATTTGATATTTTTTTACAGATGTTTGACTTATCTCAAACTTGTGATATAATATAATCAACAAATCAAAGGAGATACTTAAAAATGGACGCATGGTTTCACAAACAAAGCAAGCTGATTCAGGTTATCTTACTCCTTATTCCCGTTGTAAACTACATTGTGGAAATTCTTGTAAGATGGTCTGCGTTCCTTAAAAAGCATGGCGTTATCCGTCTTGTGATCTGCATCATCGTAACGATCCCCACCGGTATCATTATCGGCTGGCTCGACGCTATCTGGACGCTTCTGTTCAACAAGCTGCTTTGCGAATAATCAAAAAAGTGAGCGCTGTGCATATGGTTTTTTGCACGGCGCTCTTACTTTTTGCTCCCGTTGCGGCGTGTATAAGCGTCGTTCTGCGGTGTTGCGCTGCGGCAACTTTCAGTCATTTACCATTTAGTAAACTCCTTCAAGTTATCCTCGCGCGCCTTGCATAACTCGCTTCTACCCACCGCATTACTCCGTAAATACAATTTTAAATATGCACGCGGCTTATTAAACCGTGTCATTTTGAACGATATGAGACCCGCTGAAAGCGGGCGATTATCAATAAAAACTCCGCGCCGGAATGGCGCGGGGTTTTTATTGTGCCTTGTTGTAAATATTTCCGCCGACGAAAGACAATCGTTCTGCGTTTTTGACGAAGAACTTTGTGAATCGGAAACGGTAGTTTCGTTTGATTTACAGGGCTGTTTTATGGTATAATTATTATTATGATAAACAGGAATTTAGCGGAGAAAAATATGAGTTTTTCGATTGACGCCACGGATTTTCATTGGTTGGAAGGCATTGATGAACGAGAGGACC
>CANREJ010000019.1 GCA_947629665.1 uncultured Clostridia bacterium | reverse complement strand
AAGCGGTATGTAACTATTTGGTCGTTGACTATAAATAACTTCTTTAAATAATCGGGCATAGAATCTATCTCCTTTTTAGTAAATTTGATAAATCCGTTTGCCCCGTATTCCTTATCGGCTTGCATGATTTGTCAAGACCCAAAAGTAAAGTTTTTAACTTCATTTTGCAACTTGCTCTTATAAAAAATTTTATGGTCCTCTTAAATATTTCATTGTGTTCTCCTTTAATTTTTTAGCCGCGAGTATCCCGCTTGCTTTATCAAAAATGCCAGCTGTTGCATTTTTCTTAACCTGCCTGAAAATTTTGCCAAAGTGCAATAGTTTTTCGGTATTCATTTAGTCCACTCAAAGTATTAAATTCCTTGATATTTTTAGCTGACGGAAAGAGCTAAAAGTGGGATTTTTTTGAGAAAAAAACATAGCAGGATAAGGAAGGTGGTACTTTTTTACCTTCGGAGGCAAATTGCGGGAAACCCGCATTTGTGTTTTTGCCATGCTTTAAACAAAAAATTTCCATAACAATTCCCCTCACTTGGTAGGCAAGTAAAAGGCTCCTTTTGCAACCGATTTCTAAAATTTTTTATCCTCTACACTTGGTAGCCAAGTGACAAGCCGAAAAGTTTACGTTTTTATAAAACTTTCACTCAACTTTTATTTTTGCATTTTCAAGACAACGAAAAAGCCGCTGACTGCTTTTCGCAAATCACCGACTTTAACCGAATTTAGCAACTTCAAATTGCCCTATGTTGGTTAGACATTCTATATAATTTTAGATTAAGTTTATCTCATATTACCTGCTTCGAGGGGAACAATGCCCTCATGTAATTAGATAAAAATAACACCGAAAATTTCAAAAAATCAAAAAATATTTTAAAAATTGATTATATTTTGATTATTCTTTATTTTTATTTATAGTTGTCTCGCCATCATCAGTATTTTTACCTGCTGAAACATTTTCAACAACTTTTTTATTGCCTCGCCCTTTGAAAGTAGCAAATAGCCGTTTGACGTAATAAATGAAATCTTTATTTAACAATATTGCGATTACACATGGAACGATTGCTATTGCAATGGCTATGCTGCCATTTACAAGAAGTTCAAGCCATTGGTTTTCAAAGGTTTGCATACTGAAATGCAATGCAATGAGCACAGCGGTAAACATTAAAATATATAGATAGTTTATTATATAATAGCTGTGCACCTGTTTTTTGAATGCGTGCTTGTATAATACATATGGTTCAACGATATGACAAATAAGCAGACTTGTTATTATTGATGCCACTATTACGCCCACAACATTGTACTGTTTGGGGAATATTATCACAAAAAGTATAGACAAAGTTATATTCAAAAGCCCTTCAAAAATCGGTTTCCATCGATCATAATAAAATGTACCTGTCGAATCTCTAAATAATCCTACTGATTGTCGCATGAATTGAATAAAATAATTTAAAGTTATAACAAACGATATAGATTTTTCGAGTTCGAGATTCCCACCAAACAATATCGTCACTAGGTTATCAATTATCGCATAGTATCCGAGAAAAAATATCGTTCCTATTAAGAAATTTACCGTATAAAAAAATTTAAAATAATTATAAGCGGCTTTCTCGCCGCTTTCAACAAACATGTGTCCTATCACAGATGAAAGCGGACTAAAAAACAAGCCTATCATACCCACCATAGCGGTAACTATAGTTGTATAATTAGAATATTTCCCAAGAATAACAATTCCTATAAATGCCGAAATTATTATGCTATCGACAGTATTTACTAATATATTGCCGATTTTGTGCATAAACATTGCCTTTATATTTTTTGTGACCTCTTTGCGGCTTTCTTTGTCAAGCTTTTGCTTGGCATTTATTATATTTCCGTACTTCCTGCGGGCGTAAATTTCAGTGACAAACCATTGTATTGCAATGGAGATTATTCTGCAAACCAGAAATGCGGTAAACGACTTAAAAACAATTAAAGCAACTATCTGCAAAACACATTGCAGTATAGTGCCGAGTGAATTGATTGTGGTAGTAATATAGTTGTTTTTATATGCGTTTATCAGTGAAGATTTCGCACTGAAAAGATATGAGATAACTACCGAGATTAGCATCAACCCGAAAGTTAAATACAGATTGACTTCTACGCTCTGATAATCCTTGGCAAGATAAGGCAATGCGGGCATAAGCGCGCAACCGGCAACTGTTATAATTCCGCCAATAACGAGATAGAGCTTGACAAACAGTTTATACAGCGCGGCAACCTTATTGTCGTCGCCCTCAACAATCGGTTTGTACATACAAAAGGTAATTGCACTGCCAACGCCGAGTTCGGCAACAGATAAAACATCAAGAATAGAGACATACAGGGAATTGAGACCGTTTATCTCATTCCCTATATAGCTGATTATAAATCGCCTGACTAATATATTCAGGGCTATCAACACAAACCTGAATATAATAGACGTTGCAATGTTTATTATGCCTTTCTTCTTATCCATCTATCTCAATGCCTATTAGATATCAACTTCTGTTGCGTACGGCACTATAACCCGCTTTTTCAATGTCGCACGTACCAATCAATTGCTTTCCCGGCCAAAAATTTTTTGCGCAAGCAATGTTAGCGTTAACTCGAATTTTGAAATCTCTAAATCTGCCGCAATCTGCTTTTTGCTTTTCTTTGATTCTACACAACTGTAATATCTGTAAATTGCAGAATATTTTTTTCTTATATTTTTTTTGAATGCTCTTTTTTGTAATTTCGCCCAATACAAGACGCCTTGCGGATTTTCAATATATTTCTTGCTTATATTTCGCGTTAACCCATCTTCTAAATAGTTACATAAATAAATAATTTCTTTAAACCACCTTATTTGATATCCGTCCATAGCAATGGCATTCCAAACCACCTCTTCGGTTATAAAATTTTCGCCCTCAAATTCCGGAAACGGATATTTTTTTAATACCTCCGTAAAATATGCCTCAGCCTTGTCGCCTGTCAATTTATATCTTTCTCTTTCCGTGTTTTTTGCATCTATATACGGTTTATCCGTATCAAATTCCCCTATAATTCTATCTTCTGTATATCCTCGTGCCCCTGAAACGCCTGCCCAAAGTTTCCCCGATTCAAGAGTATTTTTCCACTCGTATAATTTCTGAATTGCATTTTCTGTCAACGAATCATCTGAATCAACTATAAAAAACAATTCACCTTGCGCAAGGGCTACGCCTTTATTAATAGCTCTGTGTTTACCTCCGTTTTCCTGTTTGAAATAACGTATAGGAAACGGATTGTCTTTTTTTATGATATCTTTAAAATATGCCTCAGTGCCGTCAGTACTTCCGTCATCTATGACAAGCCATTCAAAATTCTTGTCCGTTTGATTCAATAAAGAATTATAAAGTTTTTCTATGATATAAAGCCTATTATAAGTCGGCGTGAATACCGTAATCATTTTTTACCTCAATTTTTTCCCTACTGTAACTACAAATTATCATATAAACTATTGCGATTGCCAGCCAGTTGTATTGTGAAAAAAAGTATATATCAAAATAACTCATTATCGTTATTGTTATTAAAAATATAGCAGGCGCTCTGCGATATTTTACCTTCCGATTTCGCACATAGAGTTCAGATGCAAGATGCGCAAATGTTATATAAAAAAAAATAAAAGGAATTACACCGAACGCCGCAAGCATTCCCAACGGCTGATTATGGGCATTCTGTATTAATTCATAGTATCCCCTATCAATATAATCTTGATTTAAATGGCTACCTACTCCGAACAACAAATTCGCTTTCACCGATTCAAAAGTTTTATCCCATATATCTTCTCTACCGGTAAACAAGTCTTTGCCAAATATTATAAATTTACCATGTCCCCAAGCTGGATATAAAATTTCGGCATAAATATAGGTTAACAGCAACCCTAATAAAGAGAAAAGAAATATTAAATAAAATAATCGCTTTCTGTTTTCTATTGTTTTTGTTTTTTTACAACCGCGCATAACAATCACAAAAAATAAAAACAACAAACAACCCAGCATTGCAGTTCTAGATCCATACAGAAATTGAAACGAGAAAGCAATAATTGCAATTATAAAACTTAATATACTTTTCCGTTTCCCTATTTTTGTTATTGTTGCACAAAACAATACAGCTAAATAAAACGCCATTCCATTAGCAGCCGGCTCTCCCTTTTTAACCCCAATAATTAAATCATTTACAAGCAAAATTCCAACAGCAACCACAAAAAGATAATAAACTATTCTTCTTTCGCTACTATCCATTGGACTTATCCTTATAGCCATCATGCTTAAAAGAATTATACTCAATCCAAATATTTTCTCTAAACCGGAAAAATTTATTAAAAAGGACAAGAATGTTGTTACAAAAAAAATAAAAAACAGTCTTTTGGATTCCGTTGAAATTTTACACCCGGTCAAAAATAATTTATAAAATAAATAGAGGAAAATCAAGGCGGATATTATCAAAAATGATGCATTAATAATTGCACTAGCCGATTCCATCACTGCGGAATACAAAAAATTATATATCAATAAATATATAATCAATACAATGGTCAATATAAACGTGATGCTATGTTTGACACCAACGCTAACACAATAATTTACTTTGCTTTGAACACCTTTTACCATAAAACTATTTCACCAATTTCTTAAACGCTTCTATGGGATGTATTATCGTAAAAAAGATTCTACCCCATATTTCTCCGTAAGTTTTCCTAAACCGATAATATTGTTTATCTGTTTTGCTTAGCCAACTTGCATCATAGTGATGAATCGTCCGAGTATTTTCGGTAAAAATTTTTCTTTTCCAATTCTCTCCCCACGGCTGAAAATACTCCATAGGATAGACAGTTATTTCCCCCAACTTTTGTAGAGTATTATCTCGTTTAAGGCCGAACTCCTCCAAAATTTCCGTATAGATTTTAGGTGATGAAATTAAATTGCAATGTTCTATATCAAAATGTAATTTATTGTAATAATTCAACACTTCCTCATAAAACTTTTCATGCGGATTACTTGCAAATAAAATAAGCCCCGGGGAAACATGATCTTTTGATTCAAATCCGATAAAAGATGAAGAGCATAGATCATCGATAGGTTTTATAAATTCCACATCAGTATCTACATATAGTCCGCCCTCACTCCAAAGAGCATAAGTGCGCACATAATCGGAAACAAACGCCCACTTTTTTGCGGCATATGCCTCCGCAACAAATGGTACGGAATTTACATCAAAGTTGTTTTCGTCCCAACGCTTTATCGTGAAATCAGGACAAAACTTTATCCAACTTTCCATATAAATTTTTAAATTGTCGGGAATCGGGCTACCGCCGAACCAACAGTAATGAAGCGTTTTATTCATCATACACCTATACATATAATAAAAGACAGCAATCTATACAATTTGTATTTGAATAAAATAAAAACAATTTTTCTTTTTAAAATAGCTTTTAATTTGCATTCGGATAGAAGTTTTCTTACATCTGAATCTTGTCTCAAAATTTTAAGTTCTTTTTTTCGGGTTTTTGCATTTAAATTTGAAATGCGGATTTTATGCAAACAATCACAATAAAACAGTGCTAAAAAATTGCTTTTTATATTTTCAAATTTATATTCGTACTTAATTGCAGCCTCCTCCAAAAGTACTACTTTTTTCTTCCAATCTTCAATGTTCCTTTCGGAATAGCCGTGAATCATAGAATTGGGTTGTTGCACGTAATGATAAAAACATTTTCTTATATATACAATCTTTTCTGCCGCAAAAATTATAGGAATAGTTAAAGCAATATCTTCTCCCATTTTAATATCTCTGTCCTCAAAAGAAATATTATCGGTTATCCTTTCCTTTTTTAACAATTTGTTCCATCTTACACCCGAAATAAAATTGCCGGTTTTAAAATTAGGCAATACGTCGAGATTAAATTTACCATCCTTTTTTATAAATACAGTTTCATTACCCGGGAGGTCGGGATTCACCGCAATTCTCTCCCCGTTTTCATAAACAGTGTCAAAATCGCAAAACGCCAAATCCGCATCTTCTTCAATCAATCTCTCATACATAACTTCAAACATATCGGGTTCAATGTAGTCGTCGCTATCGACAAAGCCGATATATTTACCAGTAGCCGCATTAACGCCTATTCTTACCGTTGCTGGAAGTCCGTGATTTTCTTGATTGATAAGCTTAATTCGCTTATTCTTTTGCGCGTATTGCTCACAAATTTTCAAGCTGCCGTCGGTGCTTCCGTCATTTATTAAAATGATTTCTTGCACGCAAGCGCCTTGCGCACACACACTATCAAGACATTTAGCAAGATATTTTTCTGCGTTATAAACAGGAATTATTACGCTTACCGACATAATAAATGCTCCTTTAAAATTTATGCTCTATTTTGAACTTCTCAAATAAACGAATTTCTTAACTTGTCTATATTATCGCTATATTCATTCATATTTCCGCTGAATATGCTAGATTTACCCGCGACAAAAATGGAGGCGCCTTTCTCATATAGAAGTTTTGCATAGTCAAAAGTTATATGTCCATCCACTTCCAATTCCAAATCACTTTTATCGTTTTCCCTTAAAAATGTAACAAGCTTATCTACCTTTTTAATGGTGCTCGGAACCATTTGCTGTCCCGCAAATCCCGGATTTACCATCAGCATATTTATACCGTCAATATAATCAAGCACTTCCTCCAAAAAATATATGGGAGTTGAAGGATTTAGCGCAAGAAAACATTTGCAACCGAATTTTTTGACATCGTCGATTGCACGCTGTAACTGCCTTGTGCTTTCATAGTGTATTGAAACAATGTCAGTCGGTTGCAAGCCGAAAAAGCCGAACTTATGATCGGGATTGTTTACCATTAGATGAATGTCCAAAGGAATTTTTGTGAGCTCCCTTAGTCCTTTTATATAATCCACACCCAAACCGAAATTGGGAACAAAGTCCCCGTCCATTACGTCTATATGCAGAAATTCTATATTTTTTTCTTCAAATATACGAATGGTTTCACTCAAATTGATCAAGTGGGAACACATCATGGACGCAGATATTTTAGCCGTATTCTGATTTTTCATCAATATTTATACCTCACCCCATAATGTCATTACTTTGCAATATGGTTCCTTGTGATTTTTCATTAGCTCTAATGCCTTGTACATATCGCGCTTATCAAAACGATGCGTAATTAGATTTTTTGCATTGATTCTTTTATCCGAAACGGCTTGGCGTACCTCCGTCCATTCGGATTTATTTTTACCGTCATAAACAGAATTCCATGTGCCTATAACCTTAATCTGTTTACGCAACAACTCCCAATATATCGCTTGGGATAGATTCATGTCTCCGCTCGGATTACCCATAAGGACAATCTTCCCACCGGGTTTTGTATGCTCTATTGAAAATATAAGCGATTCGTTCGTGCCAACCGCCTCTATAACCACGTCAAAAACTCGTTCCCCTATATTTTGATTTGTGCAGTAATCAAGCTGCAAATTTTCCGCAACAAATTTCTTATCTTCACTTCTGCCTATTACACAAACCTTGTCTGCACCTTTAACTCTTGCCCATTGTCCTGCGGCAAAAGCTATCGCGCCGCTACCGCTGATTGCCACACTTTCACCGTCTGCCAATTCCGCTTGATTTATGCAATGCAGAGCAACCGCCAATGGTTCAAACAATGCCGCCTCGATAAATTCAACAGAATCGTCAAGTTCGATAAGATTCCAAACCGGTACGGCGACATATTCGGCAAATCCGCCATCTCTGCGAGAGCCGATATAATCATAATTGCTACACATTTCATAGTGCTTATCCAAGCACTGCGAACACTTTTTGCAAGGAATGAGAGGAAATACGGATACTCGCTTACCGATCCAGGCAACATCATGTTTATCTGCCGCGTCAACCACTATCCCCGAAAATTCGTGCCCGGGAATAGTCGGAAAATGGTATGTCCCGTTTTTATAAATTCGGGGAATATCGGAACTACATATACCGCAAGCAATCACTTTTACAAGTACCCAGCCCGATTGCAACACGGGCAATTCGGTATCAATGTACCGCAGGTCATTTATTCCGTTCAAGCTGTACGCTTTCATTCGTTACCGCCTTTAATTATCTGCTTAAATCTCTCCATATCTTCCCTTGTGGTTATCTTGAAGTTTGTTACCTCTCCCGAAATCAACTTCACTTTAATGCCGTTTTTGAATGCTAATTCGCTTGAACCTCTTATTGCTTCTATCTCTTTCGCCGAAAGGGTCTTGTTTAACTCATAATATTTTTTTAATCCAAAAGCTTCGGGTGCTTGTCCCGAAAAAAGTTTATCTCTGTCAAGCAATCCGGTAACTGATTTACCGTCTGCGCTTTCGTATATGGTGTCGCAAACGGGAATGACAGGCATTACAGCACCGCTGTCGTTTAACGCCTCTATACATTCATCTATAAGTTTGGTACTGACAAGCGGCCGCACGGCATCGTGGATAATAACTTTATCTTCTTCGGAAACCCCACCTTCCGCGCATTTATTCAATCCGTTTAAAATAGAACCTTGTCTTGACGAACCTGGCTTAGCAAACAAGAATGGCTTGTCAAGTATGTCTAAAGCAATTTTATTTACATAATCTTGCCATTCTTTTGCTACAACAATAACTATCTTATCTATTAGTTTGGATTCCCCAAATCGCTCCAATGTGAACTGAATTATCGGTTTACCGTCAATATCAATATATTGTTTAGGTATTTCAGACCCAAACCTCGTGCCTACCCCGCCGGATAATATTATTGCGTAATTCATTTCCGTATTTTAATAATCAATAATTACTTCTTTCGCAAAAATCGTTATAGTCTGTAACATTTTGGTATTTTCCAAAGTCTATTTTTGCAGGAACATGTACCTCTCTCTTGTTTTCGGGCGGCAAAATCATATAATCTCCACCATAGAGGTTTGTTAAATATTCATCATAGTACTTCGGAATTTTAAAAGTTTCACCGCAAAACTCGGCATCAACGGATTCGGAAAGCACTCTCGCTTCAAATTTCTCGCGATTATAGGCAATAGCCAACGGTAATCCCAAATAGCCAGTTTCTTTTTTGTAATTTGCCAATTTGTGCACAACCCTGTTATAATGATCAAATCCTCCGAACAAATTGAAAAACCATCCCAGCAATCTTCGTTTACGATAATAAGACCTTACAGCTTTATCTTGTTTTTCAATGGCTTTTATGAATTTTGAAGGATATTTGTAATCTAATATAAACATTCCCGCATGTTTTGCCCAAAAAAATCTAAAAGCCCGCAATCGACACTTACGCTTAGGCATATTATCAATAGCATAAACATCTATAAAAATATTCAGCCTTCTGTTCGGATCTTCGTTCCACACCTCATCGTAAACGGTATCGTTTAACAAAATGTTTAAAATGTGGTAATCCTGAGGATCTTTTACGGAGTATCTTTCACCGTAATCTTCCAACATATATTGTCCGAGTCGTTCAAAATCCTTTCGCGGCATCATAACATCAATGTCGTCATC
Organism: uncultured Clostridia bacterium; assembly: GCA_947629665.1. Taxonomy (GTDB): domain Bacteria; phylum Bacillota; class Clostridia; order Christensenellales; family Borkfalkiaceae; genus Coproplasma. The sequence goes on along the minus strand of CANREJ010000019.1, from coordinate 20,093 downwards.
CCAGGGAATAAAACCTTTATGCCTTACTGCACCAAGACAAGTGCCTCCTCCCAACATATATTTCAAGTTGTGACGGTCGCAGCAATTTTTTAAATCGCACAGCATAAAAAATAAGATATTATGAAGATTATTTATTTGTTCATCGGTTAATCTGTATGAAATTTTTTCAGATAAAATACTTTTTGCAGAACGATATTTCACAATAGGTCTCCATTAGATATTTTTAAGCCTAATTGTAACTCCGTGTTTGGGTCTTACTGCCTGAGTAGTTATAAATAATTCATCTGTTTCGTTATAAGGAAACATCATATTCCCAAATTGAAAAAGCCATATTGGATATAAATCTTTTTTCAATTTAAAGATCTCTTTACTACCCCCCATTTCATCCACTAAAGCATAAAGATGCGAATAGCGATCTTTAATTCCTTTGCCGAGTTTCCTTGTCAATCTGTATCTCCACGCAGGCAAACTACTGTCAGGTTCAACAGCAGTAGCAAAATACATTGAATTTTTTATCTTCGTGCCATAAATACACGAACCGGGCAAATTGCAAATTGTAGTTGATTCCAGTGTTGATAAATTTAATTTATAAATACAGTTATTTTCTAACGGCGTATCGGTAGCATAAATTAAATCGTTATCTTCGATAAAAGCGACACAAGAACGATATTTTTGCTTATTGCCGATTATTTTTTTAACGCAAGTAAAATTTATATCGGCAACCCATATTGCAGATTCACTATCCTCGTCACCCGTTAAAATAAAAAATCTTTCATTCTTGCTATCGTAAATAATGTTATGAATATGAGTAATGGTAGCGGGCGGGAAAGAGTAAACCACCTGCCATGCATTTTCTATCCTCTTGTAAATTGAAACTTCACCCTTTTCGGTATTCCAAATATATTCTCCGTAATAAAATTCTCTCTGACCTTTACCGTTTACAAACGAGCATAAATTCAAAGGGTTTTTCATCCCCTTTTCAAAAACATGTTCAACCGTAACTGTATTTGTTGCCACATCATAATTTAACATGGTCCCATTAAATGTAACTAAATAGTGTAATCCATCAATAGGCATTGCAAATCTCGGTTCCAATCTGAATAAACGTTGACCAAGATTTGTCCGTACTCGTTTTAATCTACAACTCTGTATAATTTTTTTTGGATCGTCGTAACTGCTTATAAGTAATTTACCTTTTTTAAAAGATAAAATATTGTTATAGGTGATGCATAAGGCTTTTGAATTCAGAAAAATTTCAACACCCATCACTTTCTCCAAACCATTTTGTTGACTACGCCGGTGTAGGACTGAATTAGTTTTACAACCTTTGTAGATACATTTTCGTCGTTGTAATCGGGCACGGGGATACCGTGTTCCCCGCTTTCGTTGAGGCATACTGCTGTATCAACCGCCTGTAAAAGCGACTTCGTATCAATCCCAGCAAGCACGAAGCAAGCCTTGTCGAGCGCCTCGGGGCGTTCGGTGGAGGTGCGTATGCACACCGCTGGGAACGGCTTGCCGATACTCGTGAAATAGCTGCTCTCTTCCGGCAATGTGCCGCTGTCAGAAACAACCGCAAAGGCGTTCATCTGCAATTTATTATAGTCGTGGAAGCCCAGCGGCTCGTGTTGTATCACCCGTCTATCGAGCTTAAACCCGCAACCTTCCAACTTCTTTTTGCTTCTCGGGTGACAGGAATACAGTACTGGCATATCGTACTTCGCCGCCATTTTGTTTATGGCGGTGAACAGCGATATAAAATTCTTATCCGTATCTATATTCTCTTCCCTGTGAGCAGAAAGCAAAATATACTTGCCCGCTTTCAGATTGAGCCTCTCCAATATATCTGACTTTTCTATGTCGGCAAGATTGGCGCGCAGCACTTCCGCCATAGGCGAACCCGTAACATATGTCCTCTCCTTGGGCAGACCGCACTCGGCAAGATACCTTCTTGCGTGTTCGGAATACGCCATATTTACGTCCGAAATTATGTCAACTATTCTGCGGTTGGTCTCTTCGGGAAGGCATTCATCTTTGCAGCGGTTGCCGGCCTCCATATGGAAGATAGGTATGTGCAGTCTTTTTGCCGCAATAGCCGAAAGGCAACTGTTAGTGTCGCCCAAAATGAGGAGCGCATCCGGCTTAATCTGTACCATAAGCTTATAACTGCAATCTATGATATTGCCTATTGTCGCACCCAAATCGTCGCCGACGGCGTTCATATACACTTCGGGGTCGGCGAGCTTCAAGTCCTTGAAAAATATTCCGTTCAACGTGTAATCATAGTTCTGACCCGTGTGCGCCAAAATGCAGTCGAAATAGCGGCGGCATTTTTTTATTACTTCCGAAAGCCTTATAATTTCGGGGCGCGTGCCCACAATTATAAGCAGTTTCAGCTTGCCGTTTTCGGCGAATTTTACGTTGAAATAATCAATTATCTTTTCCATAATCACTCACATATTCCCGATAGGTATCGGGGTTGTTTACATCCAGCATCTCGTTCGCCCACATAAGAGTGACGAGATTTTCTGTATCCGATAAATTTATTATGTTGTGCGCATACCCCGGCAACATGTGTACGGCTTCGATTTTGTCGCCGCTGACTTCAAACTCCATAACCTCGTCCGTGCCTATTTTGCGCTCCCGAATAAGCGCGTGACCCGAAACAACAATGAAAAACTCCCACTTGGAGTTGTGCCAATGGTTACCCTTGGTAATCCCAGGCTTTGAAATGTTTACCGAAAACTGCCCGCACTTTTCCGTCTTTAAGAGTTCGGTAAAGCTCCCGCGCTCGTCCGAGTTCATTTTTAGGGAAAACTTCACTTTGCTTTCGGGAAGATATGAAAGATAGGTTGAATACAGTCTCTTTTCAAATGACCCTTTTGGAATTTCGGGAACCGTAAGTGTTTGCGGTTGGGCGCGGAATTTTTCCAATAAATCGAATATTTCGCCCAGAGTGACCTTATGTGTTACGGGAACATAACAATATTTGCCGTGTTCGTTTTTGACCGGCGTTGTGCCGTCATAGTCGCACTTCGTCGCCTTACCTTCAAGCAAGTCAAGCATGGCGCAAACCAAGTCGTCTATATATAAAAGTTCTAGCTCGGTATTCCTGTCGTTGACGGTTATTGGCAAGTCGTTTGCCATATTGTTACAGAAAGTCGCCACCGCGCTGTTATAGTTAGGACGGCACCACTTGCCGAAAAGATTGGGGAAGCGGTAGACGTAAACTTTTACGCCGTTCTCTTCACCGTACTTGAAGAACAAATCCTCGGCGGCGAGCTTGCTCTTGCCGTAGTCGCTACCCGCAAACCTGCCCTCTAAACTCGCCTGTATGGACGATGACAGCATGACAGGGCATTTATTATCGTTTGACTTCAACGCGCCTAAAAGCCTATCCGCAAAGCCGTAATTGCCAGACGCAAACTCGGAATTATCCTTCGGACGGTTAACCCCCGCGAGGTTAAACACGAAGTCGGCTTGCTTGCAATAGGCATTTAGTTGCTCCGCGGTTGAATCAACGTCGTAACAAAGCACCTCTTCTATTTTCAGGTTTGGACGGGTTTTGTCCTTGCCGTCTTTTATGTTTTGGAGAGCGCACACGAGGTTTTTGCCTACAAACCCGTTCGCGCCCGTAACAAGTATCTTCATTGCCTATCCTTTGAAAGCTCTTCCTTAATATATTGGAGGTCGGCAATTTTTGCCTTTACTTCTTCGACATTCAAAAGTTGGGTATTGTTGGAGTTGAATTCGGAAAGCGTGTTCCTCTCGGTATTGCCTTTTGTGAAATATTTATCGTAGTTTAAGCCGCGCTTGTCGCAAGGAACGCGGTAGAAGTTGCCCATATCAATTGCGTGAGCACACTCCTCGTTGGTCAAAAGAGTTTCGTACATTTTTTCGCCGTGGCGGATACCTATTATCTTTATCTGCTTTTTGTCGCCGCCGAACAGCTCGCACACTGCTTCCGCCTGCGTCTGTATCGTACACGCGGGGGCTTTCTGCACAAGTATGTCGCCGCTTTCGCCGTGCTCGAACGCAAACAGCACGAGGTCTACCGCCTCATCCAGCGACATTATAAAGCGCGTCATCTTGGGCTCGGTCAAAGTTATGGGTTGCCCGCCGCGGATCTGGTCTATCCAAAGAGGAATTACGCTGCCGCGGCTGCACATTACGTTGCCGTAACGGGTACAGCATATCTTGGTTTTAGTAGTCGTGCGGGACTTAGCGACTATGACTTTTTCCATCATCGCCTTACTCGTGCCCATTGCGTTTACGGGATATGCCGCCTTGTCCGTGGAGAGGCAAATTACTGTCTTTACCCCCTCCTCTATAGCTGCGGTGAGTACATTTTCGGTACCAAGCACGTTGGTCTTTACCGCCTCGATGGGGAAAAACTCACAGCTCGGCACTTGTTTCAGTGCCGCCGCATGAAAGATATAGTCCACGCCGTGCATTGCGTTTTTGACGGAAGCAATATCGCGCACGTCGCCGATATAAAACTTGATTTTCTCGGCGACTTCGGGCATCTTCGCCTGAAACTCGTGGCGCATATCGTCCTGCTTCTTTTCGTCACGCGAGAATATACGGATTTCGCCTATGTCCGTCTTCAAAAATCTATTCAGAACGGCGTTGCCGAAGCTCCCCGTTCCGCCTGTTATCATCAATGTTTTTCCTGTGAATAAGCCCATATATTTACCTCGTGTTATTTATCAAATGCCTGCATTATTGTTTGATAGCTCTTTTCTACCGTGAAATGTTCTTGCAAATATTTGACAGCTTTTTCGCCCTTGCCTTGCATGGAGATGAGAGCAGTCTTTACCGTTTCAACAAACTTCTCCGCATCGTTGCTTTGACACTGCCAGCCGAAACCGCCCTCCACTATGTCCTTGCCGACGTCGCTGTTTGGGTCGGTACAAGCAAGCACGGGCAAGCCGGCTTGCATATACGAAAGAAGGCGCGAGGGATAATTGGGAATTGTAAACCTGTAATCAAGAAAAATTAACCCAACATCGCAAGCCGCAAGCATAATGTCGAAATCTTTTTTTGGCAGCCTTTTTAAAACTTTTAAGTTTTTAGGGTTGTCTTCTTTGACAAACTGCTCTAACTTCCCGTACTCCGTGCCGTCGCCCACGATAAAGAAGTAAGCGTCGGCGATATCCTTGCAAGACTTTACGCACTCAATAACAAACGGAATGTCCTGCGGCTTTCCGAGGTTGCCGCCGTAGATGAATATCTTTTTATCCTGCGGCAGACCGTATTTTTCGCGCATAACCATTCTGCCGTCTTCATTTAACGCGACATTTTGCGGCACTATGCTGTTGTAAACAACTGTAAGTTTGTTTGCATCAAGCCAAGGGTTGTGCTTTAATAAAAAGTCACAATTAGCCTTGCTTATACATCCAATAAAATCGGCATTGCTGTAAAGTTTTTTCTCTTTGCTTTTAAAGTGACGGCAGGCAAATCCCATAACGCCGCCTGTCTTTAACATTCCTATGTCAATGGCATTTTGCGGGAAGATATCTTTAAGAAGCAGATAATTTACAGCTTTGTCGCGTTTTTTGAAGTACGCCGCAGTCTTGGCAAAGCACTGGTTGGAGCACATGTTGACAATCAAATCAAACTTAACGCCTTTGGCATATTTTTTTACCGCTTTTATTGCCTTGCGCTCAAGGGTTAAAAGATTTATAAGTTTTTTAACTCTGCCGGTCTTTTGTATTTGCCCGTTTTTGACTTTTATTATTTTTACCGCGTTGCTATCCTGCACACATTCGGCAATTTGGTTTGTGGGAGTTACCGCAAAGACTGCGTGACCCTCTTTTGCAAATTGTTGCACTAAATCCGCGTAAAGCCACCCCGACGTTGAATCAGTCATGCCAATCAATGAAAGAAATAAAATATTCATAAGTTTTTAAAATTCAAAAATTCTCTCAAATTACTTATTTTGCCATCCGGCAGGATACCGTCGGCGTATTCTTCTTCGGCGTAGATTCCGCACGATAGCAGTTGCACCGTTCTTATAGGCAAATACTTCTTTATGGCAAAATCTTTTTTGGGATTATCGCCGACGTAAATCATTTCTTCTGGAAAAACATTCAACAATTCGCACATTTTAAAAAATGCTGCGGGTTTTGGTTTTCTGTACTCGATGCCGCCCAACTCGTCGGTGATTATAATTTCGTCAACCAAATCTTTTAAGCCTAACGCCTCTATCTTTGCGTGTTGCTGATAAGGTCTGCCGTCAGTTATTATCCCAAGCTTAAATCCATGTTGGCGTAGCTCTAAAAGCGTGTTTTTTGTTTCTTTCGATAAAGTAATTTTAGGAGTATGCGTTCTGTATGTGTCTACCAGCTTGTCTATATCCGCTTGTGTAAACTCTTTGCCATAGTCATGAAGTAACCGTCCGTAGGCATCCGAATTATCTTTTTTAAAGTACTCAAACAGTATTTTGTCGGCATTCGTTATTTTGAAGCGCTTTTCAATCTCACTGCCGACGGCATGAAACCCCGATTTTACATAGTCGGCTTCGGGATACAACGTGTCGTCAAGGTCAAAAACAACAGCTTTTATATTACTCATTCCTCAACCCGTATACTGTCGTCAAACCTTGAAAAAACGACTCCGTCTTCGTAATGTTCGTTATAAGAAAGTTTTTCTTCGCTTAAAAGTCTGTAAAGATTTTCGCAACTGTCCGCACCGGCCATAATACTCATCGGTGCACCGCCGCCGAAGCGCGGGTTTATTTCAACTATGCTGAAATTGTTTTCTACCGTCAAAAAGCCCTGCACGGTTATGTGCCCACGAAATTTGATTTTCGTCAGCAACCTTTTTATCTCATCAATAATAAATCGGTTTTTATCTATCTTGCCTTTTAGAATTTCGCCGCTGCGTGTGGCGATTCTTACTCTCGGTACGATTGTAATAATGTTTCCGTCGAAATCGCAAAAACAGTCAACCGTGTATTCCGTTCCGCTTACAAATTTTTGAATTATGGGACTTTTAATGTAACTTCTGAAAAAACCCAACTCTTTTTGATTGTTTACTTTGAATGCGTTTATGCTCGAACTGCCATCCAGTGGCTTTATGAATAGCGGAAAGTCGTAGTCACCACTTTTAATCATATCGTCGGTAACCATTTCGGGCACGGAAAAGCCGTTACGTTTTAGTAACTCTGCCGTCAAGGTCTTATCGCAACAGGCTTTGGTAACTTCGTAATCTGAAATCATAACCTTTGCCCCCGAACGCTCCTCTATCGCCGTTCTGTTTTCAGCCAATATTTCAAGCTCGGTGTCGATTGTGGGAACAATAAGACTTACTGCTTGAGCCTTACAAAGTTTGATAAGCTCGGAGATATAATTGTCGGCTTTAATACGCGGGATAATGAAATATTCGTCGGCAAAATAGAGCGCGGGAGCTGTTTTTACTATGTCGGCGGCAAAAATTTGTCCGTCTATATTTAATTTTTCTTTTGCGCGTTTGAAGCACTTTACAAGCTCTACCCTTCTTCCCGCACTCAAAATCAAAATATTAATTTTCTTCGACATTGTTTTCAGAATTGTTTCCTGTAAAGTATTCCATAGTGGCCTGCCCGTCTTGCGAAATGCCGCTATGAGAGAACACTTTACTAACCGTTTTAAATATAATCGCTATATCCCGCCAAATGGTTATGCGCGAAACGTAGTCGATATCCAACTTGAATTTTTCGTCCCAGGTTATGGCGTTGCGGCCGTTGACTTGGGCAAGGCCCGTGAGGCCCGGACGGACATTATGACGACTGCGCTGCTCCTCACTGTACAAAGGCAAATATTTTACAAGCAACGGTCTGGGGCCGACGATGGACATATGACCTACGAAAATATTGAACAGTTCGGGTAATTCGTCAAGCGAGGTGCTGCGCAGGATTTTGCCGTATTTGGTAAGCCGCTTTTCATCTGGAAGCAGGTTGCCTTCCTCGTCCTTCTCACATGTCATAGTGCGGAATTTGATAAGTTTGAATATCTTTTCCTCGCCGTAAGTTCCGTAGAGCACTCCACGTTTTGCGCACTGCCGCTTGGAAAGTTTCTTCCTCTTCCCGGGGCGTAGTTGCGTAAAAAACGGATTGCCTTTCATCTTAATCGCGCCTAAAACCGTTAAAATAAGCAATATCGGCGAGAACACCGCAATCGCAAGTCCGCTTAAAACTATATCGTAAAAGCGTTTGAAAAACTGCCTGTATAAAACCGCAGAAAGCAACACCCAAACGGCAAGGCAAACTATGCAGATTATCAGTATCCCCCACCAAGTGGTAACGAGGCTATCAAAAAACTTTCCCATCAGTCAAAGCAAGCCCTTACGATTTCTATAACTTTTTCCTGCTCTTCTTCGGTCATCTTGTTGTCGCTCGGCAAGCACAGACCTCTGTTGAAGATGTCCATACCGACATCCACTCCGCCGCCCGCTATATACGCGTTAGTCCTGCCTCTGCCGTCGCCCTCTCTCGTCACGAACGGGTTCATGCGGAATATCGGTTGCATGTGCATGGGCTTCCATATAGGTCTGCCTTCGGCATTAAAACTTGCAAGCGTTTCCAATATCTCGGTGGGGCAGGATTTGCCGTGCTCCTTTATATAAAGCGCATCCTGCTCCCCGCGTACCTGCCTGCCCATTGCCTTTTCGTCAATAAGCAGACAAGACAGCCAGAAGTTAGGCACGGAGGTTTTCTCATCATACGGGTTCATGGTTACGGGCAACCCCGAAAAACCCTTTTTATATCTTTCATATATCGCGCGCTTTTGGGCGATATGTTCTTCGAGGTGAGGCAGTTGCCCCCTTATTACGCCCGCCACGACATTGCTCATGCGGTAATTGTAGCCGAGTTCCTCGTGCTGGTACCAAGGCGCGTTTTCACGACTTTGCGTGGACCACTTACGCGCCTTGTTGGCTTCTTCTATATCGTCAGTCAAGAGCATACCGCCCGCCGAGCCGGTTATAATCTTGTTGCCGTTGAAACTTATAATGCCTATATCGCCGAACGTGCCCGTCTGCTTGCCCTTATACGTCGCGCCGAACGACTCTGCGGCGTCCTCCACTATCTTTGCGCCGTGTCTATCCGCTATTTTACGTATATCGTCCATTTTCCCCGGTGTACCGTAGAGGTTGGCGATTACTATATGTTTTACGTCGGGATAGAGCTCAAACGCCTTTTCGAGCGATACGGGGTCCATATTCCACGTGTCGCGCTCGGTATCGATGAAAATGGGCGTTGCGCCCTCGTAGACTACGGGGTTTAAAGTTGCGGAAAAAGTCATATCCGAACAGAATACCTTGTCTCCGCGCTTAACCCCCGCGAGCTTTATCGCAAGGTGGAGTGAGGCAGTGCCGGTGGCGAGAGCGACGGCGTACTTACAACCTATTTTTTCTGCGACGATGCGCTCCACTTCGTTTATATTCTCCCCGACGGTTGACATCCAATTTTTGTTGAATGCGTCCGTCATCCATTTCAGCTCCCCGCCGTGCATCGTCGGCGACGACAGCCATACCTTCTTTTCAAATCTTTTGAAATTTTTGTCCCGCGTGAAAGCCATTTTAAACTCCTGCCGCCGTCCTTTTGCCAATGCCCGAAATACGCACGTCGGGCACGGAAATTACGCCGATTGTGACAAGCTTTAGTATCTGTTCCTGAGTCAGCCGCTTACCCTTGCGCTTCCCGTTGTAAATTTGCTTTTGCTCGTTGAGCCATTTGTTGAGCCAGATGCCCTCTACGATATAGCCCGCGGGGACGTTGAGGTTGCCGTTTTCGGTATAATATCTTTTAGCGAGTAAATAGCGCTCCTCCCACGAGTCGGGCTTTGCCCATATCATGCCGAGTTTGTTTAATCTCTCCCGCCTGTCCGCAGTCAGCCGTGAGGCGTTTACACGCTGCCCCGATATCCATCTTCCGAGCCTGTAACTGTCTTTCGTTTCATAGGTTGCGGGCACATTCAAATTGCCGTTAATTGCGGCATATTCCGCGGCGTATCTATATCCGCGCTCCCACGCAACGTCAAACTTGGTTTCCCAAACCATGCCTATCGCGTTGAGCTCATCTATCTGATTTTCCGTAAGTCTGTAATTGGTATTTTTGCCCCTGTACGCGTTGCGAAGATTGTTCAGCCACATGCCGAGTTTTACGCCGTCCGCCGTCACGTAACCCGCAGGCACGCTTAAATTGCCGTGCTCGCCGTAATACCTTTCCGCCGCCGCGTAATTCCTCGCCCAAACCCTGTCGGGCACGTCCCAAATCATTCCTATACTATCTAACGCGGCTATGCGCTCGGGCGTTAAGTAATTACTTTTAAGACCGTTCTTCCTGTAAGTGCGCAGGTTGGATATCCACGCGCCTAACTTCACCCCGCCGTTTGAATACAACGCGGGGACTTTGAGATTTCCGTGCTCCGAAAAATAGCTTTGAGCGGCTTTGAAGTATCTTTCCCATGACAAATCGCGATAGCTCCCCCAAAACATGCCTATATCGTCTAACTTCTTTATCCTGTCCTCGCCCAATACTCCGAATTGCTCGCCGCGGCGGACAGCGCGTTGGGTCATTATCCAACTCCCGAGGGAATAGCCCTGCTCCGTCTTATACTTTACCGGCACTTCAAGGTTTCCGTTGGTTTCGTAGTACTTTTTCGCCTCCCCGTACATGTAGTCCCAAGAGGCGACAAGCGTATCGTTCAGCTTTTCAAAGAGCTCCACGCAGCCTCTCACTTCGTCCACTACCTTGAACCTGTCGTTGACTATCCTGTCGTCAAGTCCGCGCGAGCGATAGTAAGTCATAACGACCTGCATCTCGTCCTCTATCGCGCCGATCGAATACAGGTTGTCTATATTCATTACGATATCGAAGATTACGGCGTTGGTCGTCTTGCTTGCCGAGAGGGCGCGTCCTATCTGCTGTTTGTAGATTATGGGTGACACGGTGGGACGCAACAAAATTACTCCGTTGACATCTTCCACGTGTACGCCCTCGTTGAGCATATCAATACAGAAAAGAAGTTTGAGGTGCTCGCTTGTATCTGCTTTGAAGTTTTTGAATGCCCTGCTCGTTTCGGGGTCGTCGCTGTATGCGCGGTAGATATGGGGTTTTTCGTCTATCCCGCCGAACCACTCGTCCACATGGGATATCATCTCGTCCATGTGCTCCACGTTGGCGCAGAAGACTATATATTTGCCGCTTTTATCGGGTATATGCTTATTGAATATTTCGGGCAAACCGTCCGCTTTTTCGAGGGCGCGGCGCAGAGCGTTTAAATACTTTTCACCCTCGTTACGCACGGCTTTACTCTTGGCAAGGCGCACGCGGCGCTCGTAATTTTTCAAGTCCTTTTGATATTGGTAGACGGACAGCACGTACTTCGGAGGGTTTAATATACCCCGCACTATTGCCTCGCCGAGCGTTATCTCGCTTGCGACATTGCCGCCGAACAGCTCATCCGCCATATCCCTTTGGTTATCCAAATACCTTATATTCGTCGCCGAAAGTCCGAGGACGGGCGCATTGGGGTAGGTGTTCAGTACAGTCTGCACTCCCCTGCCCCATACTTCCGCGCCACAACGGTGGAATTCGTCCAAAACTATATAATCGGGGTTGATTGAGAAGATTTCCTCGTCCGACATGAACGTGAGCTTGGCGTAGGTGTAAAATGCGATATTTTGGGGGCAGTAGCCGTTTGAAACGGTTTTCAGATTCTCTATCTGGGTCTTGAAAATGTATTCAGACGGTGAGAGCCAAAGGATTTTTTTATCGGGATTGTCCTCGCACAGTTTGAAGGCAATAAAGGACTTACCCGTCCCCGTGGGATGGATAATTGCGGCTTTGCCCTTGCTTTGGAGCATTTCCACCGCCGCCTCGTATGCCGTTTGATTGTGCGGAAAGAGCTGTATCATATCAACAACCGTCACTTGCCGTCCAATAGATAGTAAAAATCGGCCGACCCATTTAACCGCCTAATATATCAATAGGCGGTTGTTCCGTGTCACGGAACAACCGCCGAATTGTAAAGTTTTTTATATCATCTGCCGCAATTTAATAAAAAAATCAAAATATTGAAAATAATGTTGATTTTTGATTGATAATATAGTATACTTAACAAGTAGAAATGTCACCTATTGATATATTAGGTGTATGATTGATTTTTGTGGCAAGGCGACGATCTTGCCCTTTTTTATGCCAGAATTTACATAACCACAAACATTTTTCCAAGCATATTCATCATCTCGCGCTTGTGCTCCATAAGACTATGAACATACCTTTTAAGCGTAACCGTAGGATTTTTATGTCCCAAAATTTCGGATAGCGTCTTTACATCCATTCCAACTTCCAAAGCACGTGTTGCGAAAGTGTGCCGTAAAGCATGAAATCCTCTATGCGGAATATTGAGACGGCATAAAAGCGCTTCGAAACTGCGTTGATATGCGCGTATACAAACTGGTTTCCCCCTTGACGAAATTATATATTCGGATTGACTTGCGCGCTTAAAGGCGAACAAACGCGCGCTTATTTGCTTGGGTATGGGGATTATCCTGCGGGAGGTCTGCGTTTTGGGCGTATCCGTAATGCGGGTGAATCTGCCCTCATTATCCTTTCCGTCAAAGCAGGTTTTGGATACGGTCACGGTTGAATTTTTAAAATCCACATCGCTCCATATGAGGGCAAGAAGCTCGCCTATACGAAGTCCCGTATACAGGCACAAAACTATGCCGAACCATTTGCAAGTACCGTATTTTAAGGCGGCAAACTCTATCTTTTTTTGCTCCTGCAGGGTAAAACAGCTTACTTCCTTCTCGCATATCTTTGGACGTATTATGTTGCTTGCCTGGTTTATATCAACTATTCGCATAAGCGCCGCGCACTTAAATGAGCCCCGGATAACCGTGATTATTCCGTTGACGGAATTGGGAGAAAGTCCCCTGCCCGTCACCAAATTGCCGTTTGACAAAAGCCCCGATACGAAACGCTGTAATAAAAGAGGGTTGATCGCCGACATTTCCAAGTCGCCGAGAGCGGGCGTAAGGTGGCGGATTACTATTTCGCGGTATCTGATGTACGTTTTTTGTTTGGATGATGGCTTTACATAATTTTCAAGCCATTCGTTTAGCCATTGTTTGTATTGCATAATTTCCTCCGTAAAAGTTTTATGCCAAAATTATACGCCGCTTTTCAAAGCGGCGTATAATTTTGGCAATTTCATTGTATTTTGTTTTCGATTGCCGTCCCTCCTTTTTATAAAGCCCCGCGGCCAACTTTCCCCGCGCAAACACCCGCGATAAAGCGGTGGCCGTTTTTCCTTGACCGCGGGCGGCAACCAATGTATAATATTTCCGTAACCGGCAAAATAAAATATCAGCGGGAGCATACAGTGAAGGCCAAAGATTTTCTCGTAAACATATTAAAAGGGGCGGCGATAGGCGTCGCGATGATAATCCCCGGCGTATCGGGCGGAACGCTTGCGGTGCTTTTAAACGTCTACGACAAGATGATCGAAAGCATAAGCGGACTCAGGAAGCACTTTTTACAGAGCATTAAATTCCTCTTCCCCATACTCCTTGGCGCGGCGCTGGCGTTTGCGGCGGCGCTCGTACCCTTGAACCTCGCGCTCGATTACGCGCCTTTCCCCACGATTTTGCTGTTCGCTGGCTTCATGGCGGGCAGTTGTCCCAAGCTCTTTTCCGACGATAAGAAGAACGGATTCAAACCTACCGATATAATCGCGGCATTGCTTCCCCTCGTCGCGGTGATAGGCATATGCTTTATCCCCGGAATGAGCGAGGCGGATCTGTCCCCGGCCATGCCTTGGTTCGGCTATATCCTCATCGCGCTGATAGGCATTGTGGCGTCCTGCGCGCTTGTCGTTCCCGGGATAAGCGGGAGCATGCTCTTGATGATTTTCGGCTATTACGAACCCGTGCTGAGGCTCTTCCGCTCGATATTTTCCACGCCCCTGCACTCGATAGCCGTGCTCGCCTGCTTCGCGCTCGGCGCGATTGCCGGATTTTTCACGATTGCAAAGCTCATGCAACTCTTGCTGACAAAACTGCCGAGGGGCACTGGCTGGGCGATTTTCGGCTTTGTCGTCGGCTCGATCCCCGCGATAATCATAACCTTTTTCCAAAAGTACGGCGCGGGCTCGCTGAACGCGTTGCAGATTTCCCTAGGCGTGGTTGCGTTTATAGTCGGCGCGGCGGCCACGGCGGCTTTGACATTTTATGCTTCCAAACGCATATCGGCCAAGGCGCAACCGTGCGCCACGCAGGAGCCTTCGGACATATCGGGCGAAGAACATATTGACGGAGAATGACTTCGGCTTCGGCGCATATGTCAGCAAACGCAATTAAATTTTAATAGACAAACAACCGCGGGTAAGTTTATCCGCGGTTGTTTACGCTTTTTGCATTTTAAAAACAGAATTTTTCTGCGACTTTATCCCTTTAAACTTGCACAAACTGTTCCGTTACGGGAAAGGCGCGAAGCGTTTTGTTATTCCTGCACTTGGGGAACGGGATCATTTTTTGCAAGCTTCATCGCATATACCTCCGCCGCGATCAAACAGATGCTGACGAGCAGGGTCAAAACGCTGAGCGGGGCGAATCCGCCTGCCAGAATTCCTCCGAGCTTGATGATCGCAAGTACAAACGAGCCTACGATCAAAACTATCGACACCGCAACCGAATATATGATGGGATAGCGCGTTATAAACTTCCTCTTCTTGGGAAGTTTTCTCGGCTTATCCTTTATTATACGCAGAAGGCGCATGAGCACGACGACAGCCTCGCACAGATAAAATACGGCAACAACGGCAAGCGTAATGCCGAGTATCATGTCTATGACAAAAACAAAATCTTCGCCGCTGTCGGACGGGGAGGTCAGCTCGAGCGCGACAACGTTTGCGTCGTTACCGTCAATCGTGAACGTATCGGCATAGCCCGGAAGGACAAATGCAATATCCTCCATATCGTCGAAGAGCCCGGTCAGCGATTCGAGCGAAAAATCGCTTATCAGATATTTCTCCTTATATTCCTCAAATTTTTCGGCCGTGAGCCCGTCCTCCGCGTAATCGGTATAAGCCGTAGTAATAAAACGTTTGAGCCCCGCAAAATTGAGCGAGGTAACATCGTCAATTGCAAGACCGATAACAGGATACAGCGCAACGACTTCCTCTCTCAGCTCCTCTTCAAGCTTATCGAGCATCTCTTCCAGCTTGTCGCCGCTATAGCCCAGCTGTTTGAAAGTTTCGAGGAACCATTTGACGTAATTTTCGATATTTTTATCTATACACCCGATCATTGCGGCAACATGTTTCCATTTGCGCGCATTCAAAACGGAAAGCGAGCGTTTGAACTCAACGTCCGCAAGAACCTGCTTTTCGCTCGCGTCGGAACGCACTATATTATTCGATTTATCCTTATTCAGAAGCTTACTACCGTCGTTATTTAAAAAGTCGGCGAGAAGTTTATCTCTTTCCCCGCCTTTGACCTCGTCTATCATGACGAGACAAAAATCAAAGGGCGAAATATTTGCCGAATAATTTCCCAGATATTGCGAAGAATAGCGGACTGACGGCAGAAAAAGCGTAAAGGCAAATGCGATGACGAGCAAGCCGATGACGATCGCATTTACAATTATCTCTTTCAATTTTTGCTTCGGCATCTTATTTTGCGGCTGTGCGCCGTCCTGTTCCTCTGCGAAAATGCCGGTTGTCGTTCCATGGGTATCCATTGTTACAGTCTCCTCTTTAGTATAAATTATCACAAAGATAATAATATTATATATTGCAATTGCGGTATTGTCAAATAAATTATTGCGATTGTGATAAAGTTTTTATGGCAGGTGAGCTATCATGAGTATCGGTGAAATTTTGAAGGCGTTGCGCAAAGACAACAATCTAACGCAACAGGAGCTTGCCGAAAGGCTTAAAATAGGTCAGGCGACTATTGCCTGCTATGAAAACGGACAGAGAGAGCCGAGCGTTTCCAACCTCATCTCCTACGCCGATTTCTTCGAGTGCACGCTGGATTTTATCACCGGCAGAACGGACGATATGGGCAACGTCGTTATAGACGAGAAAAAATCTTCAAAGGGCGCGGATAAGCTGACGGACGCGGAAATCAGGCTCCTCAAAAATTACAGGGCGTTGGACGGCGGCGACAAAATCAGGCTGGCGGGCTATATCGACGGGCTGAAGGACAAATAAAAGCGAGTATATTGTAAAAAATTTCAAGTTGAAAGCGGCGGCGGGTATATTTGCCCGCCGCCGCTTTCGCGAAAAAACCGCCTTTGAAAATCTTGAATCACCCGCCCTCGAGCGACTTTTTGACGTTCGCGCAACAAGCCGCGATTATTTCGAGGCACTCCGAGAGCATCGCGGAGGATTGCCTGTCTATCGCCTTTTTCTTTATGCCGTCGTTTATTATTACGGCGGCATAGTTAAAGGACGAAAACAGGTTTTTGAGCATGGCATGCTGAGGCTCGTAAGCCTTGGACGAGGTCACGAAAAAATCGTAAACATCCTGAATTTCCTTGCCTAATTTTTTAAAGCCGGACGCGCTGCGCGTTTGTGAAATCGTCGCGGCGCTTGCGCTGACCTTGCCGAGCAGATCGCACAGGCGGACATCCTCGAAATCCATACTTCCTCCGAATCGAAAATCCAAAAAGGGGTGCGCCGCCCTTGGGACAACGCACCCGCATTTTTATAACTTCATGTCCTCGTCGCCCTTGCCGTATGCGGGATTGATGACGGGAGACATATTCTTGTACTCCTTCACGCCCGTGCCGGCGGGTATGAGCTTGCCGATAATGACGTTTTCCTTGAGGCCCATAAGGGGGTCTACTTTGTTCTTGATAGCCGCCTCGGTGAGCACCCTCGCCGTCTCCTGGAAGGAGGCCGCGGAGAGGAAGCTTTCCGTAGAGAGCGACGCCTTGGTTATGCCCAAAAGCACGCGCTTTTGCAGCGCGGGCGCGCCGCCCTTGGCTATGGCCTTCTGGTTCTCCTCTTCAACCGTGAACATATCCACCGTTTCGCCGGGGAGAAGATCCGTATCGCCCGAATTTTCTATCTTGACCTTCTTGAGCATCTGGCGCACGATGATTTCAACGTGCTTGTCGTTTATATCGACGCCCTGGGAGCGGTAAACGGACTGAATCTGCTCGAGGATATAGTCCTGAACGCCCTTTACGCCCTGTATCCTCAGTATATCCTGGGGGTAAACCGAGCCCGCGTTGAGCACTACGCCGGGGGTAACCGTGTCGCCCGTCTTGACTTTAAGCTCCGCATTGAAGGGCAGGGAATAATCCTTTTTGACCTCGCCCGTCACGGGGTCTTTTACTATTACGTGTTTGAGGTTATCCGTATCGTCTATCGTGACCTTGCCGGATACTTCGCAAAGCGTCGCGCAACCCTTGGGCTTGCGGGCTTCGAAAAGCTCTTCGACTCTGGGCAGACCTTGGGTTATATCGCCCGTGGCCGCTATACCGCCCGTATGGAAGGTACGCATCGTAAGCTGTGTGCCGGGCTCGCCTATGGACTGGGCGGCGATTACGCCGACAGCCTCGCCGGGCATAACGGGGGTGTTGGTGGCCATGTTCTTGCCGTAGCACTTGGCGCATACGCCGTAGCGGGAATTGCAGGTGAATACCGAACGGATGCTTACCTGCTCTATGCCCGCCGCCACGATGTTTTTGGCTATTTCGTCGGTGACGAATTGGTTCTGCGCGCAGAGCACGTTGCCGTCCTTATCCACTACGTCCTCGGAGACGAAGCGGCCCTGTATTCTGTCCTCGAGGCCCTCTATAACTTCGCCGTTGGGCCCGATTATCGCCTTGACTATCATGCCGCGGGGCTTTTTGGAACCCGCCATGCAGTCCTCTTCCCTGACTATTACGTCCTGCGAGACGTCTACGAGCCTTCTCGTAAGATAGCCCGAGTCCGCCGTCTTGAGCGCCGTATCCGCTAGGCCTTTGCGGCCGCCGTGCGAGGAGATGAAATATTCCAGAACGGAAAGTCCCTGCCTGAAGCACGATTTAACGGGTACTTCTATCTTCTTGCCCTGCGGGTTAACCATCAGTCCGCGCATGCCCGAAAGCTGCTTCATCTGGTCGATGGAGCCGCGCGCGCCCGAATCCGCCATCATCCATATGGGGTTGAACTTGTCGAGGGATTTTTTAAGCTCGTCGGTGACGGCGTCGGTCGCCGCGTCCCAAGCGTTTATAACGGCGTTGTACCTCTCTTCCTCGCGCAGAAGTCCGCGCTGGAATTTGCGCTCTATCTGCAATACTTTTTGCTCGGTCTCCTCGACTATCTTCTGCTTTGCGGAGGGTATGTGCATATCGAACACCGAAGTGGTGACTGCGCCCACCGTGGAATACTTGTAGCCGAGGGTCTTTATCTTGTCGAGCACGTCAGCCGCCCTCGGCGCGCCGCCCGTCTTGAAGCAACGCTCTACTATCTTGCCGAGCTGTTTCTTGCCGACCGCGACGTTATCGCCGAGAAATTCGTAAGAAATCTCGTATTTGAGGTAATCCTCTTTGCTTTCGCGCTTTACAAACCCGAGGTCCTGCGGCATTTCGTTGTTGAAGATGATGCGGCCGACGGTCGTCTTTACGAGACCTTGGACGCTCTCGCCGAAGTAGGGCGATTTTTCGTCATTTATCTTGACGCAACGGCGGACGTAGACTTCATCCTGCATGTGCACGTACTTGGTCTGATAGGCCATCATGACCTCGTCCTCGGAGATATACGCGCCGGGCACGTACTTTTCCGCGCCCTCTTCGCCTTCCGCGCACTCAACGTATCTGTCGCCCGTCCACTTGTAGAATTTGCCCTCTTCGCGCCTTATGATCGTGAGGTAGTACGCGCCCATGACCATATCCTGCGAGGGTTGCATAACGGGTTTGCCGTCCGAAAGCTTCAATATATTGTTGGAAGAGAGCATCAAGAATCTCGCTTCCGCCTGCGCCTCTATTGAAAGGGGCACGTGCACCGCCATCTGGTCGCCGTCGAAGTCGGCGTTGAACGCCGTGCAGACGAGGGGGTGTATCTTTATCGCCCTGCCCTCTATGAGGACGGGCTCGAACGCCTGTATCGAAAGTCTGTGCAGTGTGGGCGCGCGGTTCAAAAGCACGGGGTGTTCCTTGATTACGCCCTCGAGCACGTCCCAGACCATGGGCTTTGCGCGCTCCACCGTTCTCTTCGCGCTCTTTATGTTGTGGCACTGCCCGTTTTCAACGAGCTTTTTCATGACGAAGGGCTTGAACAGCTCTATCGCCATCTCCTTGGGCAGACCGCACTGATAGAGCTTGAGCTCCGGTCCCACGACTATAACCGAACGTCCGGAATAGTCTACGCGCTTGCCCAAAAGGTTCTGGCGGAATCTGCCCTGCTTGCCGCGGAGCATGCCCGAAAGGGATTTGAGCTCGCGGTTGGAGGGCCCCAAAAGCGCCTTATTGTGCCTGCCGTTGTCGATAAGCGCGTCAACAGCTTCCTGCAACATGCGCTTTTCGTTCTTTATTATCATGTCGGGAGCGCCGAGCTCCTTCATTCTCTTAAGCCTGTTGTTCCTGTTTATTACCCTGCGGTACAGGTCGTTGAGGTCGGAGGAAGCAAACCTGCCGCCGTCGAGCTGTACCATGGGACGGAGTTCGGGGGGAAGCACGGGAAGAACGGTGAGTATCATCCACTCGGGACGGTTGCCGCTCTTTCTGAAGGCCTCCAAAATCTCTATCCTCTTTATGGCCTTGAGCTTTTTCTGGCTCGCATTGCTCGTCTCTATGATGGCGCGCGTTTCCGCACATTCCTTTTCGAGGTCAACCGCCATCAACAGCTCGCGGATGGCCTCCGCGCCCATGCCTACTTTGAGGCCCGTCACGTCGCTTTCGCCGTATTTATCCTCTATGTCGCGGAGCTCCTTTTCGGTGATGACCTGCTTATACTCCACCGTGGGTACGGTGCCGGGGTCGATTACGACGTAGGAAGCGAAGTATATTACCGCTTCGAGGGATTTGGGGCTCATGTCGAGGATAAGGCCTATCCTCGAGGGCACGCCGCGGAAATACCAGATGTGGGATACGGGCGCGGCGAGCTCGA